>BTQL01000001.1:0-102038 GCA_036985855.1 Acidimicrobiia bacterium
CGACCTCTCATACTCGGCGAATCTCCGCGGTTCCGAACAATCCATATGGTCTCACGAGAAGGACGACCATCATGAGCAGCCACGGGACGACGCCTGAGAACCCGACGCCGAGCCATGACACCGAACCGAGGTAGGTGCCTGCGAACACCTCGGCGAGCCCGATGAACATGCCACCGACGATCGCACCCGCGATCGAGTCGAGACCGCCGATGATGACCGCTGGGAACGCCCGGAATGCGACGAACGCGGTAAGTGGACTTACGCCTGCCGCGCGCGGCGCCACCGACGAGAAGATGCCACCGATCGCAGCGAGCGCGGCACCGATGGCCCACGCAATGGCGAAAACCTTTCCAACGGAGATGCCTTGTGCCATCGCTGCCTCCTGATCGAAGGCGGTTGCCTGCATCGAGATGCCTGTTCGCGAGCGAAAGAACACGATGAGCATGAGGACAACCGCGACCAGCACACCAACCGTGATCACCTGGGTGTACGCGACCCGGAGCGGTCCGACCTCGTACAGTTCGGTTCCCCACGGATCGCCGAGGCCTCGGATCGAGTTGTTCATGAAGTCGTTGGTGACCGCGCGAATGATCAGATCAAGACCGAGCGTGATTATGGCGACGGCAAAGAGAGGCTGACCGATCATCGGTCGGATGGTTACCCGTTCGATGATGATGCCGATGAGCGCGGTGAACGCAATCGCCACGATCGCCGAAAGGGACCATTGGATCCATGAAGGCACGCCCTCAATCCACCTGCCCGGAATGTTCACGACCGTCGCGAAATACACGACGAAGTACGCTCCGAGAGCTGCGATCGCGCCCTGCGCGAAGTTGACCACCTGGGTCGCCTTGAAGATGATGACAAACCCAAGGGAGAGCAAGGCGTATATCGCGCCGAGCGCGATGCCGGAGCCGAGCGCGTTCACGAACTTCTCAACGGGTGTCTGACCTACCGCCTGAGCGAAGATGACGAGGCCGATCACGAGTACATCGACTCCACAAGATCGCCGAACGTGTCTTCCATGGCGTTGCGCTTGAGCTTCTGGGTCGCAGTGAGCTCACCGTCTTCGTGGTCGAGCTCCTTGGGAATCATCCGGAACTTCTTGATCTGCTCCACTCGCGCGAACTTCTCGTTCGTCTCGTTCACGATTCCCTGCATCAGTTCGAGGACTTCAGGTTTTTCTGACAGGTCGCGGTACGTCGTGTAGGGAATCTTTCGACGAAGAGCCCAGGCACCCACGACGTCGTACTCGATGGCAAGGAGAGCGACGAGATACTTGCGACCGTCACCTATGGCCATCGCCTCCTTCACATAAGGGGAGGCCTTGAGCGAGTTCTCAATCTCAGATGGAGAGATGTTCTTGCCACCGGACGTGATGATGATGTGCTTGATCCGGTCGACGATCTTGACGTGCGTGCCGTCCACCCACACGCCGACGTCACCGGTCTTCAGCCAGCCGTCCTCGGTAAAGGTCTCAGCCGTAGCTTCAGGCCTGTTCCAATACCCTGCAAAATTCGCATCGTGTTTGGTCTGGATCTCACCAGACTCCTCGTCGATCCTGAGACCGATTCCCTCATATGGTTCGCCCACCGTGCCGAGCTTCACCCGGCCATCGAAGTTTGTTGTCGCGACTGCGGTGTTCTCCGTCATGCCGTATAGCTCGTATACCGGAATGCCAAGACCCATGAAGAATTCGAGTACCTCTGGAGCGATGGCTGCTGCACCCGAAGATGCGTATCGACATTGTCCCAACCCGATCCGCTCGCGAAGCGAGCGGAAGAAGAGCGGATAACCGATCCAGTAGGCGAGCTTCGATCTGGAAGTGAACTTGCCGTCGTTATTCACCCGCTCACGGCCGATGTACACAGCGAGCTTGAGACCGAAAGCAGAGATCAACCGCTTGAATCTGGTTGCGTCCAAAAGCCTGATGTGCACACCTGCGTGAATCCGCTCCCAGATGCGAGGGACCGCGAAGAAGATCGTCGGTTGGACTTCACGCAGGTTGACCTGAACCGTCTCGATCGATTCGGCGAAGTTCAGTATCGGTCCGTTGTATGCGAGGGACCAGGACGAGAACAAACGCTCTGCGACGTGACAAAGCGGGAGGTACGTGAGCTTTTCATCGTCAACATGCTCACCCTCACCACCCTCGAACCGGTCCGCGGAGTTGAGAACCTTTTCGACACTGTATTCAACGTTGCGATGGGTGAGCATCGCTCCCTTCGGCGGTCCGGTTGTGCCGGATGTGTAGATGAGGGTCATGACTTCGTTTGGATCGACATCCGCCATCAATCGTTCAACTGCTCCCGGGTTTGCGGCCCTGTGCTCACGCCCAGCCTCCATGAAGTCGTCCCAGAACATGAGGCGAGAATCGGTCATCGATCGCACTCCCCGCGGCTCCACGTAGATGATTCGCTTGATCGTCGGGTACGAACCTTCCTCAGCCTCGACAATCTTGTCTATCTGCTCCTGATCCTCGGCGAAATGCACGATGGACCCGGCATCGTTCAGCAGATACTTGACCTCGGCCATTGGATTCGTCGGATACATGCCAGTGCAGATCGCGCGAATCGCGACCGACGCGAAATCGAAGATCAGCCACTCCGGCCGATCCTCCGAGTGGATGGACGTCACCTGACTAGGTCCCACCCCGAGGGCGAGAAGTGCATGGGCGGCTGTCAGCACCTCGTCCCAGAGTGTTGCACAGGTCATCTCCTGCCAAATACCGAAGTCCTTGTCGCGCATTGCAACGCGGTCGGGAGTCTGCTCAGCCCAGTCGCGTATCCGCCAAGCGACCGTTGGGAACGCGCCGCTCAGGTCGGGTGCCTCTACCTGGTCCAGCGTTGTTGTCACGGTTTCCTGCCCTCCAGACATTTCGACGGTCACTCGAATTTAGACGAATCCGACGCCCCATGCATCCCAATCGAGGAGTTTGCTCGTTCGGGATGCCGGAATACATCGATATCACATCGAAGGCTCCACTCTGACCCCAACAACACGAAAGCGGCGCGCGACGAAAGCTGGGTCGGTCAGGGACGCGTTCCCTGCGGCGTTTGCACCCGTTACGTGAAAGTCGGAGAAAGCCGCCGACTGGTTCACGAAGAGTCCTCCGGTCAGGTTGAAGGCGACGGACACGCCTGCATCAACGGCAGCATCGATAACCGCCTCCTGGACATCATCGTCGGTTGTGTACGCGAGCCACGTGATGGCTCCGCTTTCGATCGCAGCCGCTCTTGCGAGCGCGACGCTCTCGTCCGTCGAACCCGTTTTCACCACAAATATCACCGGACCGAACATCTCTCGCCGGAAGGCCTCAGATGAGCCGTCAACCTCGACGATCGTCGGCGTTCGCACGGTTGCAGCAGGAAACTCCTCATTCGGAACAACCCGCGATGCAAGCAGAACCGAGCCGAGCGATGACGCTTCTGCAATTCGTTCCAGCGTATCGACACCTTTTATCGCCCCGAGGATCGCACCTGCGCGAGCGTCGTCACCGAGCAGCCCACCGACCGCTTTGGCGAATCCCGACACTACCTCGTTGTAGGGAATTTTCTCGCCTCCGACCGTGACGCCTGATTCGGGGACGAACAGGTTCTGGGGCGTCGTGCACATCTGCCCCGAGTACATCGTCATGGACACAGAAAGATTCCGAAACACGGAAGCGAGATCGTCCGCCGAATCGAGGATCACCGAATTCACGCCGGACTTCTCGGTGTACACCTCAGCGTGTACGACATTCTTCTCGAGCCAGTCGCCGAAAGACGAACCGCCCGTGTAATCAACGATCCCGACTTCCGGTCGCATCACAAGATCCTTCGCGATCGGCGCACCCGTCGTATCCACGAGCAGCTGAACGACATTGGAGTCGAGGCCCTCTTCAGCGAGGACCCGCCGAGCGATTCGCACAAAGAGCGCCAAAGGGAGGATGGTTCCCGGGTGCGGCTTGACGATCACGGGGTTGCCTGCCACGAGGCTGGCGAAGATGCCTGGATAGCCATTCCATGTCGGAAAAGTCGAGACGCCGATGAGGACCGCGACGCCGCGAGGTCGTGTGATCCATCGCTTTTCGATAACCAGCGGATCGCGTTTGCCTTGCGGCTTCTCCCACAGAAGCCGGTCGGGCAGTCTCTTCTGTTCCTTGTAGGCGTAGGCAACCGCTTCAAGCGCCCTGTCGAGGGCATGCGGTCCACCGGCCTGGAATGCCATGAGGAAACTCTGACCGGTCGTGTGCATGACGGCATGAGCCATCTCGAAGCTGTTCTCGGCAAGCCGGTCGAGGATCTCGAGGCAGACATTGGCCCGCACGTCCGCGGACATCTTGCCCCACGATCCCTTCGCCTCGACGGCGACACCCATCACTGTGTCGATGTCAGTTGCGGGATACGTAACGCCGAGTTCGATACCGAAAGGCGAAGTCTCCGACACCTCGACGAACCCATCGTGCGCCTGATCGGTCTCGAATGGCTTACCGAGAAGCTCTCGAAACGCAGACTCTCCCGTTCGGAGAGCATCTTCGCCGTATTCCTTCGGATGCTCAGGGTATGCGCTCCAGAAGGAACGCTCCTCGACCGCTCGAAGGGCTCTGGTCAGTGTTGCAGTATGAGCAACAGAGTCTGCCGCCACGTCGTATCCCTTCTTCGGTGCGTGGCCGTAGACAGTAGGCCGTAGACAGCAGGAAGGAATCCGAACGCGACCGTTAGCATCAGGGCATGATGTCACGCACGCGACTCGTTGCGTTGGTTGTCGTCGCGCTCGTCGTCGCTGCTGCATGCACAACTGCAGACTCGGACCCGAACAGGGAAACGGACTCAGGGTTCATCTACATCGACTCCGAGGGTTCGCATATTTGCGGGTCGATGCTCGAGTCATACCCACCCCAGTGCGGCGAGCCGAGTCTCAAGCTACTCGACCTCGACCCCGATTCGGTGGTCGCGCTCATGTCGCCTACCGATCCGGCACTCGCTCCGGTCTCATGGACCGACTACACAACAACAGTAGAGGGACACAAAGGCACGAACGGGTTGTCCGACGTCGTTCTCGCGGACCCGGTGCACAGCGATCAGACCGGCGGATTCCTTCTGCGGGTTGCCGATCTCGGCATCACAGTCGGAGATCCCGTCACCTGGCCGTTCGATCTCACCAATCTCACCGATGCCTCCACAGAAATGACGTTCGTGAACGGCCAGCGGATGGAAGTCACCCTCAGCAACGGCAGTGATGAGCTGTACCGCTGGTCAGATGGCATGTTCTTCACACAGGCGATCGAACAGGTGGAGCTCGCGGCCGGTGCAACGCTCCCCTTCGTGGTAACCACCGACCCGATCGATCTGCCACCCGGCGAGTACACGGCCCAAGCCTGGGTCACAGCGACCGAGACGAGCGACGTGGTGGTGACATGGAACATCGAGATCACTTCGTGACCGACATGTGAACTGTGAGCTGTGAACTGTCTACTGTTCAGCCATGCCTCAAGCCTTCCTCCTGAACTACATCCGTACCCCGATCGGTCGCTTCGCAGGCGCCCTTGCCCCGGTGAGACCAGACGATCTTGCTGCGCTCACGATGTCGACCGTTGTCGCGAACGCCGGAATCGACCCGTCGGCCATCGACGAGATCTACTTCGGGGATGCAAACCAGGCAGGAGAGGACAACCGCAACGTTGCACGCATGGCTGCCCTCCTGGCCGGGCTCCCTGTTGAAGTCCCCGGCTCAACAGTGAACCGGTTGTGCGGTTCAGGCATGGAAGCGATCGGGCTTGCTGCGCGAGCTATCAAGGTAGGGGCTGCTGACGTCGTCCTCGCGGGTGGTGTCGAGTCCATGAGTCGGGCTCCGAAGGTAACGTCGAAGGCCAGCTCAGCCTGGGACCGCTCCGCCGTGATGTACGACTCGACGATCGGGTGGCGGTTCGTCAACCCGAAGATGCGCGAACGGTTCGGCACGGACGAGATGCCGGGAACAGCGGAGAACGTCGCCACGGACTTTGACATCTCGCGTGAAGACCAGGATGCGTTCGCCTACCGGTCTCAGCAGCGAACAGCGACAGCTCAGACCGACGGATTCTTCGCCGGTGAGCTCGTGAGCGTCGACGTGCCGAGGCGGAGACAGGATCCCCTCGTTGTCGATAAGGACGAACACCCCAGACCTGAGATGTCACTCGAGAAGCTCGGCAAGTTGAAACCGATCTTCGAAAACGGCACCATCACTGCCGGCAACGCAAGTGGGATCAACGATGGCGCTGCTGCGGCACTCGTTGTATCTGGGTCTGTCCTCGAGCGGCTCGGTGCGACACCGATGGCGGAGATCCTCGGCATGGCGACAGCAGGCGTTGCTCCCCGGATCATGGGAATCGGTCCCGTTCCTGCAACGAACAAGCTGCTCGATCGCCTTGGCATGTCCCTCGGCGACTTCGGTTCAATCGAGCTGAACGAAGCGTTCGCATCCCAGTCGCTCGCCTGCTTGCGCGAGCTCGGCTTGCCGGATGATTCCGAACATGTAAACCCGAACGGCGGCGCGATCGCGATCGGCCACCCCCTAGGCATGACGGGAGCACGGTTGGTCGGAACCGTCGCCAGAGAGGTCGAGCGCCGCGACGAGCGCTACGGCCTCGCAACCATGTGCATCGGTGTGGGCCAGGGAATCGCCATGGCGCTCGAACGCGTCGAGTGAACGCAACGCTCGACCTCCTTCAGTAGGGACGAATTCATGATCGAGCGCGAGGAACTTGTTGCCCTCATCGAAGACCCGGACTCGTTCCTGGATCACGAAGACCCGGTACTGCGCCGCATGGCGACGACGGCACTATCGCGCGAATCCAGCAACGCGATGTTCGACTCGATCGTGGCTCTGCTCGAGGATACGGACGGCTCCGTGCGTGCAGCCGCTGCTGAGAAGCTCGGTGTCTGCGGGAGGCGTGCTCTTGAACATCTCGCCGAAGCGGCCGGCGATCCGGAACCGAAAGTGCGCGAAGCGGTAGCGACTGCCTACGGCGAACTCGCCGATCCTTCCGCCATCGGTTGGCTCGTCGAGGTTGGAAACAACGATACCGATCGCACCGTCAAGGAAGCAGCCGTCGCAGCGCTCGGAGCCGTCGGTGACGATGCAGCGATCGACCCGTTGCTCGGCTTCATCGCCTCAGGACCACCCCAGGTACGGAGAAGAGCGATCGCCGCGATCACGGTCTTTGACGACCCAAGGATCGAACCAGCCATACAGCGCGCAACATTCGACCGGAACCCTGGTGTACGCGAGACAGCCGAGATGGTTGTTGGAAAGCAGCTCAGCGCGGACCACTGAGCTGCTTGCGAACGGGCAACGTCAGCTGCCCTCGGCTACCCATTCGGCCCCCCCAGGCCAGTGCTCCTTCTTCCAGATCGGGACGCGGGACTTGAGTTGATCGATGACATACCGGCATGCATCGAAGCTGTCCTTGCGATGTGCGCTCGAAACTGCGACGCATACGGCGGATTCGCCAACGTCGAGCGATCCAACACGATGCACCGCAGCAACTCTGATGATCGGCCAGCGTTCGTATGCCTCCTGAACGATGACTCCGATCTTCTGAGCCGCAACTTCGCCGTACGCCTCGTACTCGAGACGACTCACGTCGGATCGGCCTGGCGAATGATCCCGAACCGTGCCGCTGAAGACGACTGTGCTGCCGGCCGCCGGGTCTGCTACGAACGCGGTGAGGAATGCACTGTCGATCGGAGCAGCCGTCACATCGATGAAAACGGAATCGGGCTGTGCTACGGAATCTTCCTTCATACACTCACCATCATGGATGAAGATACCCCCGAGACGACTCCATCGGAAGCTCACGTTCCTTTCATATCTAACCGGAACGAAGACGAGACGTCAGGCGTTGAAATGGGTATGGACCCAACTGATTCACCTGCACCGGACACCGCAGACTCGACGACACCCGAACCGTACGCCTCACCAGCGTTCAGCGAGCCGACCGCTGGTTTGTCCGATCCCCCATTCGTGCCATTCGTCTACGACGATGCAGATCCATCGGAGACTCAGGAGGTTCGCCCCGAACCGGTTTCATCTCGTATCAAGAACGAACCACAGAAGAGCGGATCCCGTACGGCACTGTTCTTTGCTGGGTCGGCCGTGGCGGGAATCCTCGGAGCCTTGTTGACGCTCGGTGTCTTCGCTGCAACAGGGACATTCGATGAGGTGGACGTAGCTGCACCGCCCACGACGATCGTAAATGCAGAACCGGCAGGCCAGACCGTCGAAGTCGCGCCGCCTCAGATCATCAACGATCTTGGTGCAGCGGTCAACCCAACCGCAGTCGCGGCAAAGGCGCTGCCCTCCATCGTGACCGTCACGGTGTTCAACGCTCCCGCCGATGAAAACTCGCCCCCGGTAGGTGTTGGTTCCGGATCAGGCGTCGTGATCTCAACCGAGGGTTACATCATCACGAACCACCATGTCATCGAGAATGCCGACACGTTCTCAGTTACGTTCGAAGATGGCCGCGTGTACGAGGCAACCCTCGTCGGAAGCGACGAGCTGACCGATCTCGCCGTTCTCCAGATACAGGCATCAGAACTCACCCCTATCGAATTCGGCTCGACCGAGCCTCTCAAGGTTGGTGACCCCGCTGTGGCGATCGGCAACCCTCTCGCACAAGACGGAGGGGCATCGGTGACCGTCGGGATCATCTCCGCGTTCGACCGGAGAGTCGACTTCGCAGACAACTCCTTTCTTCATGGCATGATCCAGACAGATGCAGCGATCAACAGCGGTTCGTCCGGAGGAGCACTCCTGGACGTCGATGGCAACCTCATCGGTATCACCAGCGCGATCGGTGTCTCCCAGGCTGGGCCTGAAGGGATCGGCTACGCAATCCCGATCGAACTAGTCGATCGGATCACCGCAGAGATCATCGAGACGGGCGACGTTGCTCATCCGTTCCTCGGCGTGCAGATCAGCACACAGGTCGACGAAGCACCCGACGGTGCGATCGTGCCCTCGGGGGCGCTCATTGAGACCATTGAAGGCACCGACTCCGCAGCAGGCATTGCCGGACTCCAACCCGGTGACGTCATCACCATGATCGGCGACAAGACGATCGTCGACCAAACCGACCTCATCCTGGCAGTTCGCCTGTACCGTGTTGGGGACGAAGTCGGATTTGTTGCGCTACGCGATGGCGAGTCCATGTCCTTCTCGGTAGTGATGGGACAGCGCCCCGCCGAATTCAAAGGCTGATCCACAATGTTCGGGATGGAAGACGAAGGGATCTTCGAACAGCTTTTCAAGCTGCTTCAGTCGTCCGGGCCCGTCAACTGGAAGCTCGCCCGCGAGGTCACCAAGAGCCTTGCGGGGCAGCACCAACCGATCGAGCCTGCTGTGGCCGAGGAGTACCGTGAGCTTGCACATGTCGCAGAAGTACGAATCTCGTCAGTCACCGAACTCCCCTCTCCCGAGCCGGGCGAGCTGAGTCCGACAGATCGGGCCACATGGGCTGCAGAGAACCAGCAATCGTTCCGTGTACTCGTCGAACCGCTTGGCGACAAACTCTCAAGCCTCACTGATGTAGGCAGCATGCCCGGCATGGGTGACATGGGCGCAATGCTCGCGCCTCTCGGGCCTGCACTGCTCGGAATGCAGGCCGGCACGATGGTCGGATTCATGGCGCACCGCGCACTGGGACAGTTCGACACAGGCATCCCGGCTATGGATCATGACCGTCCGTACGTCATCGTCCCGAATCTCGATGACTTTGCGATCGACCACGGCATCGACCACAGACAGGTCCGGCTGTGGGGTGCACTCCATGAGGTTGCGTTCCACCGGATCATGGCGGTGGAGTGGGTCAGAGGGCGCTTTGTCGAACTGATCACAGCTTTCTACGACAGCGTCGAAATCGACACCTCCGATCTGCTCGGAAAGCTCACGGGAATGAGCGACCCGATGGAGCTACAGCGGATGCTTGGTGAATCAGAAGACCCATCCGGGCTGATCCAGGCAACCGCGGACCCGGAGCGTCTCGCCGACGTACAGGCATTCACGGCATTCATAGAGGGTTACGCAGACCGAATCGTCCGTATCGCCGGCGAGGAGCTTCTCCCCAACATCGACCGGATCGAAGAGGCGTATAGCCGTCGTCGAACTGAACCAGACAAGACGGAACAGTTCCTCCAGCATTTCGCAGGCTTGAAGCTCGAGCGATGGAGGGCGTCGGACGCGTCACAGTTCTGCGACGATGTGGTCGAGCGTTGGGGCGACGAAGCACTCACCCGAATCTGGGAGGCACCGGAGAACATGCCGCACCTGGAAGAGCTGACCGATCCGATCGGTTGGAACGCCAGAGTCCTGCTCGATGAGTCGGCGCTCTAGACCACAGAGGACAGGCATCAGCACTGCTGTAAGCGTACACTTCCTCCCCCAACACACTGGAGAATCCATGCCCCTCGCCATAGGTGCACAGGCACCCGACTTCACGCTCAACGACCAAAACAGGAATCCGGTTTCACTGGAGGATCTCAAGGGTCATAACGCGCTCGTCGTATTCATCCCCTTCCCTTTCACCGGGCACTGCGACAACGAAGGATGCCAGCTGCGGGACGGTCTGTCTGAGCTCGACGATCTCGATGCGAAGGTCGTAGTGATCACGACACACGCCCTGCCTACCAACGCCAAATGGGCAGCGGAGAACGGCTTCGAGTTCCCCGTTTTGGCCGACTACTGGCCACACGGCGAGGTCGTCAAGTCCTACGGAGCGTTCAACGACACAACGGGAAGCGCCAACAGGGTCACATACGTTCTCGATTCCGAAGGTGTGATCCGAGCCGTCGTCGCAACCGACTCCCTTGGGACGCCACGCGAATACGAACTGTACCGCGAGGCACTCTCCGCACTCTGACCATCGTGACCGACGGCGACGCATTGACGCCCCTGCTGGGCGAGAGCGAGGTCGACGATGGTGAAGTCGAGTCGGCGCGACGTCGCTAGCATCCGAAGGACCGACACCACGCAACGAACGGTGCTTAACCGCACATGAATCCGCCCGAACCGCCGCCCGACACATCACCGATCGTCGAGCCGCCGAAACGCACCGTGCCACCGGCAGTGCGCGCCGTGCTCATCGTATTCCTCCTGTACCTCTTCCTCGTCGGGGTCAAGCTGCTCGAGTCGGGTGTCAAGGGCCTCGGCGACGAGACCGCCGGGGGTCTTTTCAACGGAATCACTAACCCGCTCGCGGCGCTCTTCGTCGGCATCCTGGCGACGGTTCTCGTCCAATCATCTTCGGTAACGACATCCACGATCGTTGGTCTCGTGGCAGTTCCAGCCGCGATAGGTCAGCCGCCGATTCTCCCACTTGAGACCGCGATACCGATGATCATGGGTGCCAACATCGGCACATCCGTCACGAACACGATCGTGTCGCTCGCTCACGCCAGACGAAGCGACGAATTCCGTCTGGCGTTCTCGGCAGCAACGATGCATGACTTATTCAATCTCATCACCGTCGCCATCCTGCTGCCCCTCGAGCTCACAACCCACTTCCTGCAGAGAACCGCAACCTGGATGGCCGAGCTGCTCCCCGGAGGCGCTGACGCCACGTTCGATTCTCCCATCAAGGGTGCTGTCGGCTGGGGCGCAAAGCAGATAGTCCGCGTCATCGAACCTCTCTTCAGCTCGGAGACTGCGACAGGCATCGCCTTGATCGTCGTTGGTATCGCGATCATCTTCATCGCGCTCATCTACATCACAAAGAACATGAAGATCTTGATCGCTGCCCGCATCGAACGTTCTGTCAATGCGGCCCTCGCAAAGAGCGGGCTGGTAGGCATTGGAGTGGGCATCGTCGTAACGGTCGCAGTCCAATCGTCGAGTATCACCACGTCGATACTTGTTCCGATTGTCGCATCCGGAATGCTGCTCGTACGGAACGCGTATCCCATCACGCTCGGAGCAAATATCGGGACAACGGTAACGGCGCTCATCGCCGCCCTCGCGACCGGCTCGATCGATGGAATGACGATCGCAATCGTACACCTGCTGTTCAACGTTGTCGGCATTCTCATCATCTATCCATGGGGCAAGATCCGGTATCTCCCCGTCGTGCTCGCCGAGAAGCTCGCGGAGTTCGCCGTGCAAAGGAAGTGGATCGCTGTGGCGTATACGATCACCGTGTTCATCGCCATACCGATTGTGGGTATCTTGGTTCTCAGCTAGGAGGCAATCGTGGTAATCGAATTCTTCAGAGGCGGTCCGAGCAACGAGCTCGACGAAGTCGAGGCGAGCATCGTGGGAATGCTTCGCGACGGGAACGACGTCTTCATGACAGCGACCAACGCCCTCTTCGGCGGAGGCAAGTCCAAGGAGACCAAAGAAGAGGTCAGAACAACCGACATGGGCATCAACGAAGCGGAAAAGAGCGTTCGCCGATCGCTTCTGATTCACGCCGCAGTGAACCAGGCTGAGCTCCCGCTCGTGCTTCAGTACGCATCGATCGTCAAGGACGCCGAGCGCGTTGGCGACTACTCGAAGAACATGTATGACCTCGTGAAGTACGGCGCCAATTTCGATGGCGCCCCCGACCAGGAAGACCTCGAGCGCTACAGGGACAAGGTCGGCCGGCTCATCCTCGACGCCGCGGATGTCTTCGGCGCCAAGAACGCCAGCGCGGCACAACGTCTGCTCGGAAAGGCCGACGCCTTCCTCGACGAATACGACGCACAGGTGAGGGCCGCGTACAAATCAAAGGGAGAAACAAGTGATGCTGTGGCGAGGGCCCTGTACTTTCGCTTCCTCAAGCGCACGACCGCCCACGTGATGAACGTGCTCACATCGCTCGTACAACCGCTCGACCGCCTCGACTACTACGACGAAGCCAAGGAAGATCGGTAGGCACATCGGCATCTACCGATCCATTGTCTTCGGTTCACCGTCCCCCTGACCGAAGACTGTGCGCCGGAAACTGTCTACTGTCTTCCTATGGACTTTTCACACTCAGAGCGCTCACAGGGTTTTCAGGAACAGCTCCTCACTTTCATGGACGAGCACGTTTACCCAGCAGAAACGGCGATCCGCCAACGCCACCACGCAGGTGATCACGATCCGATAGAGGCTCCACCCGAACTCGCCGAGCTGAAGCAAAGGGCTAGGGCCCAGGGGCTGTGGAATCTCTTCCTGCCCGATGATGAATACGGCGCCGGTCTGTCGAACACCGAGTACGCGCCCCTTGCCGAGATCATGGGCCACGTCATCGAACTCGCCCCGGAAGCCACGAACTGCTCTGCCCCCGACACGGGGAACATGGAAGTGCTCCACATCTTCGGTACACCAGAACAGAAGGAGCGCTGGCTCGTGCCGCTGCTCGAAGGCGAGATCCGATCGAACTTCGGGATGACCGAGCCCGGTGCCGCCTCGTCAGACCCGCGAAACCTCAAAGCATCCGTGATCCGTGACGGCGACGACTACATCGTCTCCGGGCGCAAGTGGTGGTCGACCGGCGCCGTGTCGAAGGACTCGAAGGTGTCGATATTCATGGGGGTCACCGATCCCGATGCCCCACCGAAGGAGCGCTACTCGATGATCCTCGTGCCCATGGACGCAGAGGGCGTGGAGATCGTCAGAGATCTCCCGGTATTTGGATATCGCCACAGGGGTGGACATGCAGAAGTTGCGTATCACGACGTGCGCGTCCCCGCATCGAACATGATCTCCGGTCCTGGACAGGGTTACATGATCGCGCAGGCTCGTCTCGGGCCGGGGCGCATCCACCACGCGATGCGCGCCATCGGCCAGGCCGAACGGGCCCTGTCGCTGATGATCGAACGAGCGAAATCAAGATCAGTGTTCGGGTCCCCTATTTCAGACAAGGGAGTCGTACGGGACTGGATCGCCGAATCCAGGCTCAAGATCGACCAGGCACGCCTCCTCGTGCTCCGGGCTGCGTGGCTCATCGATACACAAGGCAACAGAGCCGCGAGGCAAGAGGTTTCCGCCATCAAGGTCGTGGCTCCACGTACCGCCCTGTGGGTCATCGACAGGGCGATCCAGGTCCACGGAGGCATGGGCGTGAGCGACGACACGCCTCTCGCTGGAATGTGGGCCAACATGCGCACGCTCCAGATCGCCGATGGGCCGGATGAGGTTCACAAGATGGTTCTTGCAAGGAGGGAGTTGCGCTAGAGCAGCCACCCTAACCAAACAGAAGGCTCCACCAGCGGGACCACATGCCCCTGGATCTTGGTATCGGGAGTTCGCTGAGCACGTCCGCTACGTGGTCCGGCGGGAGGTCGCCGACCAGTACGTATCGGTTCGAACCGTCCCGCCAGTAGAGGCGGACCGCTTGGGCGGTTGGGACCATCTCGTACAACCCAGTTTCGGTGACGAAGGTCATCGAGTCCTCGAAACCGGAAACAACGGTGTTACCGCCAAGGAAGAACAACGAGAATCGGAATAGACCGTCCGTATAGAAGCCCTGCTCAGACCCGCCGGGAGCGCTGAACGCATCAACGAGTTGATAACCGGCAATCGTGTCGGGCAACAGGACCGAATCTTCGGACATCACGACCTCTGTCGGCACTTCCGAACCGCCCGACGGCGCTTCATACGTGCGGTAGGCACGGAAGTCTGACAGTGTCGTTCGGCGATACAAATCGCCATTCTCCGCGTACAACTCCTGAAGCAGGAGCGCACCGGAACGATCGTCCACGATAAAGGATGCCCTGAGAATATCTCCCTCCATCACCTCGACTATCTGACACGGCCTTGACATGTGGCTGACCTTGCCCCGCCTGACGATCGTGTATCGACTGGTCGAGATGTCACGTTGATGGGCGAGGAACGTGATGCCCGCCGGCTCGTCGCCCATCGAGACAGTCTTGCCGTTTCCCGTCATCGACCAGCTCGTGTCCTTACGAACCATCTCCATGCCATCGGCACGTTCAACGAACTCTCTGGAGACCTGGGTCTGGTCACCCCACACAGAGACAACGAGACGCGACGCCGTATACGTCGAGTCTCGAGCCTCCTTGAGCACATCGTCGAGTTCAGACGCCGACACGACATTCGTGAACGACGCCATCATCAGCAGCGCAGTGGTTCCAACGAAGACGGTACGGCGAAGAGAGGTCATGGTGCGTTCGAGACCTGTACGCCGAAACCGCTCGAAGGAACCGATGCGATGGCTGTGTGGCGGGACTGGAGATCCACGATGCTGACGGCCGTCGGCTCGGGCTCGCTCGAGAAAGGACCAAGGGTGAAAGCGATGGTGACCGCCGCTATCCCTGAGGCAACCGCAACGGCTGTTCTCATGCCGCGTTTTGCGTGCTTCGCGGCTGCCCGGTGCACCTCGAGAAACTCGGGGGTTTCGAGCCCGGGAAGAGCGCGCACAGCGGTCCGGCTTCGGTCGAGTTCACCGAGCTCGCGACGGCACTCCGTGCAGGAATCGAGATGCGCCAGAACGGCGGGCATCTCCATCGTTATGAGCTCTCCGTCGAGGTACGCAGAGAGCTGCTCACCCAGATGTTCACCAGGTAGGAGATAGAGAGGAATATCGAGCATCGGAAGCATGCGCAGAGTCCTGCGGATCTCCTGCAAGCGCCGGAACTCCGCAATCGTCGTCTCGTCGTGCTCGAGCGCCTCAACGACCTCATCGAGCTCGTTCGGCATCAGCGCACCATCGAGGTAACACGACATCAGCATCGATAGACGTTCGTTTGCTGGGGTCATACCGGCCATGTCAGCAATCCTCTCAGCACCGAGCGACCCCTGTGGATCCTCGACCGGACGGTGCCAACGGGCACATCGACGGCATCAGCAATCTCTTCATACGTGAGGCCAACGACATCGCACAGAACCACCGCCTCCCTGAAGTCATAGGGAAGCTTGAGAAGCGCAGTCTGCACATCATCGGAAAGCCTCACAGACGCAAGGACTTCGTCGGGAGATGGTGACGCGCCGAGTCCAGAATGGTCGCCTTCCGGTAACGGCGAAGTTGGACGTCGCTGCTTCTTCCTAACGCCGTCGAGAAAGGTGTTGCGCGTGATCCGCCACAACCAGCCCTCGAAGGTCCCTGGTGTGTATGAAGCAAGACCCTTGCGTACCTTCAGCAGCACTTCCTGAACGAGGTCCGCGGCATCGTCGGGATTCCCCGTCAATCGGTACGCGAACGTGTAGATCTTGCGACCGTATCGGTGCGCAACATCTTCCCATGTCAACGTCGGGTTATCGGCCATGGTCCCCATCTCGTTCGGAATAACGCCCTGACCGCGGTGTGAGTTCCGAAGATGTGACTAAACCGAGGAATCCTCAGCGTCGGCGTCATCCTCGGAGACGCCTTCTTCAATGCCCTTCTTGAACTCCTTGGCAGAAGCGCCAAGTGAGCGAGCGAGCTGAGGGAGCTTCGCCGCCCCGAAAACCAATAGCACCACAACGAGGATGACGATCAGCTCCGGACCGCCGATGTTCCGAATGAATGCAAGCATCGTGGAGTCCTTTCTTGTCGACAGTCTACCCGACAGAACGTTTTGGACGGACTATGTCAAACCGAATGAATCGACGAAATTTTGTAAGCGCTCCCGCGTGATGAATACGCAGCGGTTGTCTCGTTTTTCGCGCTCGTACATCGAATACGGGCTGTATTTGTCCGTGACGAGAACCGCCTGGTCGGGGTTGGTCTGAGCAACTTCGACGGCGAACCGCGCCAACACCGATTCTTCGAGTTCGGGATGGGACCCTTCGTCGTGACGGAGAATCACGAGCATCGTCTGTTGACCATTGCGTGTAAGGCCATACACATCGGCCTTTCCGCCCAGACTCACCGACGAACCCGATCTACTCACGTGCACGTCATATCCGCTCACGCGAAGCAGGCCAAGGACAAGGTCCTCGAGATCCATCGAATCCGTGTCGACGCCGATGGACCGAAGGTGAGCCTCGGTCGGACCTGAAAGCTCGACCAATTCGGCAACGGGCGCGAGATTTGCCTCGCCGCTCGGAGGCGATGCGACCGTGGTATCCGCCACGACCTCGTGCACAGCCGCAATCGGATCGCGTGTCGGTTCGACCAACACCTTCTCGTCCATTGCGGGGAGAACGCCGATATCAGGGAGATCTACGATGCAGAGAACTTCTCGAACCTCGCCCCGCATCGCAGAAACCTCGATGTGCTCGACTCCGTCGAGAGGAAGCCCTTCCCTCGATCGGTCACGCAGGTACTCGACTGCCGACGCACAAAGAAGCTCGACGAGGTGCTTACCTGGTTCAGCGTCACCCAGGGGTACGGCGAACACGGTCGTCGCCGTATTTCCCGTGACGTGAAACTCAGTGACGATCGGCATCGGTCGTTCGGACACCGGGGATCGCGCATCGGCAGATCGCTCAGCGCTCTGCCCCGCCGTGCGAAACGCGATCGCGCCGAACACGACAATCGCTATACCGATGGCAATGATCAATATCGTGACAACAACGGTCAACAGGTCCTCCGTTAGGTACTTCTATCGCAGTCTAAGAGCGCAGAACTCAGAACTCGGACTTCGAACCGTTCGAAAGCGCAAGATCGTCCTCTGTGCACTGTGCCCCTCCGGTGAGCCGAAGGCGACCGCTCTAACCCGCCTTGCGGGCTTCCGCTGCGATCTTGCGTTCCTTGCGGATCTTTCGGCGCTCACGCTCGGACAGAGCGCCCCAGATACCGAACTTCTCACTCGATACGATTGCGAATTCGAGACACTCGACCTGCACGGAACACTCACGGCATATCGACTTTGCGGTGCGAGTCGAAGCGCCGCGCTCGGGAAAGAACAGGTCAGGGTCGGCACCGCGACAGTTGGCGAAGTCTTGCCATGCCATGTCAATGCCTTCAGCCTGAAGGGCGTCGATGAGGTTTTCGAACAAGCGGACTCCTACGACCGTGTAATTACATTGCTGTCATTCAAGTAAGGCCGCGCGCGCCTGTCAAATGCCCGTCGCGCGAATCGCGAGAAAAGTCAAGGACCTCAGACATCTCATGGTCCCCCGTCGGCTTCTTCGCTGTGCACCGACCGCTGCCGGCGGTGAACGAACGAAAGCAACGCGAATTGGGGGATAATCAATACACGTTCGACCAAGGATGGTTCAGTGACCGCGACCAAACGAGCACCGGTTCACGATCGTCAAGGCTGGCGCCAATGGCTGGGAGGGTTCTTCTCCTCCTCGGTCGGCCTCAAGTGGCTCATGGCTCTCACCGGCATCGGTCTGCTCCTCTACATCCTTGCTCATCTCATCGGCAACCTCAAGATCTTCCTCGGTGTTGATCCGATTACCGGCGAGTACCAGATCGATCTCTACTCAGAGGCACTCAGGACGCTCGGCGGGCACCTCGTGCCCAGAAGCTCGATTCTCGCCTTGTTCAGGATCGGTCTCGCATCCTTGTTCATCCTCCACATCTGGGCATCTGTCATCCTCACACGCCGCAACTGGGCGGCCAGAGGCCGCGACAGGTACGAAGCCAAGCGGCAGTATGACGAAGCGAATTATGCGAGCCGCACGATGCGGTTCAGCGGGACGATCGTGCTCCTGTTCCTGTTATACCATCTCGCGGATCTCACCTTCGGTTATGCGAATCCCGAATATGTCTTCGGCGACGTCTACAACAACATGATCGCGAGCATGTCACAGCCGATCGTTGCTCTGATCTACATGCTCGCGAACGTCTTTCTCGCCGTACACATCTATCATGGAGCCTGGAGCCTCTTCCAGAGCCTCGGAACAGCCAACCCGAAGTACAACGACCTGCGCAGATACTTCGCTGTTGCCTTTGCCGCGGTGATCCTGGTCGGAAACATCTCGATCCCACTGGCCATCTTGGCCGGCTGGGTCTCCTGATCGGAAGGGCGACCATGACGGAAAACACCTTCACGCTCGACGCAAGGATTCCGGATGGTCCCATTCAGGATCACTGGGACAAACACAAGTTCGATACGAAACTCGTAAACCCTGCGAACAAGCGCAAGTACAAGGTCATCATCATCGGCACCGGCCTGGCGGGCGCCTCCGCTGCGGCGACACTCGGTGAACTCGGTTACGAGGTCGAAGCCTTCACCTACCACGACTCTGCGAGACGAGCACACTCCATCGCAGCCCAAGGTGGCATCAACGCGGCCAAGAACTACCCGAACGATGGTGATTCGATCTACCGCCTGTTCTATGACACGGTGAAGGGCGGCGACTACCGCTCTCGAGAGTCGAATGTCTACAGACTTGCACAGGTTTCCAACGAGATCATCGACCAGGCAGCGGCACAAGGTGTCCCGTTCGCACGCGAATACGGTGGGCTTCTCGATAACCGGTCCTTCGGCGGGGCGCAGGTATCGAGGACCTTCTATGCACGGGGCCAGACAGGACAGCAGCTTCTCCTTGGTGCGTACCAGGCGCTGGCGCGTCAGATCGAGCTCGGAACAGTCACATTTCACAACAGGGCAGAGATGCTCGATGTCGTCACAAAGGAAGGCAGGGCTGTCGGCGTAATCATTCGCGATCTCGTTACCGGTGAAGTCACACCGCATTCAGCACATGTTGTGATGCTCGCCACCGGTGGTTACTCGAACGTTTACTTCCTGTCGACCAACGCCATGGCGTGCAACGGGACAGCTGCGTGGAGAGCGCACCGCAAGGGCGCGTTCTTCGCAAATCCGTCGTTCACTCAAATCCACCCGACGTGCATTCCAGCGTCCGATGAGCACCAATCGAAGCTGACGCTCATGTCGGAGTCGCTTCGCAACGATGGACGCATCTGGGTACCGCTCAAAGACGGCGACGACCGTGCGCCGAACGACATCCCCGAAGATGAGCGGGACTACTACCTCGAGCGACAGTACCCGGCGTTCGGGAACCTCGTTCCGCGAGATGTCGCATCGCGGGCGGCCATGCGCATGATCGACGAGAACAGGGGCGTAGGACCGCTCAAGAACGGTGTCTACCTCGACTTCAGGAGTGCAATCGGTCGTCTCGGAAAGACGAAGATCGAGGAACGCTACGGCAACCTCTTCGAGATGTACGAACGCATCACGGACGAGGACCCTTACACGGTTCCGATGCGAATCTACCCTGCTCCCCACTACACGATGGGGGGCCTCTGGGTCGACTACAACCTCATGACAACGGTGCCGGGGCTCTATGCGCTCGGGGAGGCGAACTTCTCTGATCATGGTGCCAACAGACTCGGTGCTTCCGCGCTCATGCAGGGCCTCGCCGACGGTTACTTCGTCATCCCCTATACGGTCGGCGAGTACCTGGCCGACTGGCTGAACATCGAACCTGTCTCAACAACGGATACCGTGTTCACCGAAGCGATCGAAGAGGTCAACCAGAGAACGGAACAGTTCCTGTCGATCAAAGGAAACCGCTCGGTGGACGACTTCCACAGGGAACTTGGAAAGATCATGATCGAGCATGTCGGCCTCGCACGGAACCGCGAAGGACTCCAGCAGGCGATCCAGAAGATCAAAGCTGTCCACGAGGAGTTCTGGAACGATCTCAAGGTGCTGGGCACATCAGACTCGCTCAACCAGTCACTCGAGCGTGCCGGTCGAGTGGCTGACTTCTTCGAGATCGCAGAGCTCATGGCCATCGACGCCCTCAACCGCGAGGAGTCATGTGGTGGTCACTTCAGGCTGGAACACCAGACCGAGGACGGCGAGGCGAGACGTGACGACGAGAACTTCGCATACGTGGCGGCGTGGGAGTGGAAAGGCGAGAACTGGCCCCAGACGCTCCACAAGGAGCAACTCGAATTCGAATATGTCGCGCTGAGTCAGAGGAGCTACAAGTAATGGACCTGTCACTCAAAGTCTGGCGGCAGGCCGGTTCAGATGAACGAGGCGAATTCAAGACATACGACGCGAAGAACGTGAGCCCTGAGTCCTCGTTTCTCGAAATGCTCGACCAGGTGAATGAGCATCTCAACGCCATAGGCGAAGAACCGATCGCATTCGACGACGACTGCCGCGAGGGTATCTGTGGCATGTGCGGCGTCATGGTGAACGGCCATCCGCACGGCCCGCAGCAAGGCACTGCCACGTGCCAGCTCCACATGCGGAAATTCGCTGACGGTGACTCGATCACGATCGAGCCGTGGAGAGCATCAAGCATGCCTGTCGTGCGGGACCTCATCGTGGATAGATCGCCACTCGACCGCATCATCGAGGCCGGCGGCTACGTATCCGTCAACACGGGGGCAGCACCAGACGCCAACATCATCGCCATCCCGAAAGAGGCAGCGGAGGCGTCCATGGATGCTGCAGCGTGCATCGGTTGTGCGGCCTGTGTCGCTGCTTGTCCCAACAGTGCCGCAAACCTGTTCACTGCTGCCAAGATCAACCATCTGAGTCTTCTCCCCCAGGGCCAGCCCGAGCGGTGGAGCAGGGTCGTTGCGATGGTTGAAACGATGGAGCAGTACTTCGGCTCGTGCACGAACTTCGGTGAGTGCGAAGCCGCATGCCCGAAGAACATCTCCATCGACTTCATCGCGATGATGAACCGCGACTACATCAAGGCCCAATTCAAGAACCTCGTCAAGACCGCCCAGTAACACCCCCAACGCCGCGTACCCAGGGTTCTACACCGCACTGAGTCCGGTCATCAGCCCAGAGAACGGAGCAACCGGGCGGAATCAGCCATGGTGCGGAGGTGTTGCCCTTTTATCACCAAGGAGAACGAATGACAACACAGACTCGTGGACGTGTTCGCGTCGAAGATGGGCACAAGAGGATCCGGGTACAGATAGGTGGCGTGACCCTTGCCGACTCTGCCGACGTCAAGATGGTGTGGGAGATCCCGTACTACCCCACCTACTACTTCCAACAGGATTCCGTTCGTGTGGACCTGCTGGTCGACTCGGGTGAGACGAAACGTTCACCAAGCAGGGGTACGGCCAACCTGTACGACATCACCGTCGGTGACCGAACCGTTGCACAAGCTGCCCGGGTGTGGAACGAGGCGAAGATCAATGAGGTCGTCGGATACGTGTCCTTCGATTGGAAATCGATGGATGCGTGGTTCGAAGAGGATGAGGAGGTGTATGTCCATGCTCGTGACCCGTACACACGTATCGACATCCTCCAGAGCTCCCGAAATATCCGCGTCGAAGTAGACGGCGTAACCGTTGCTGAATCGGACAGGGCTCGCTTCTTGTTCGAGACGGGGCTACCCGTGCGTTACTACTTGCCGAAGACCGATGTGCACTTCGAGTATCTGACGGCGACCGAGACCGCTACCTCATGCCCCTACAAAGGCACGGCGAGGTACTGGTCCGTCGACACGAAGGGTGATACGCACGAAGACGTCGTGTGGGGTTACGACACACCCTTACGTGAATCACAAGAAGTCGCAGGATTCGTAGCGTTCTACAACGAGAAACTCGACATTTACGTTGACGGCGAACTCGAGGACAGACCCAAGACCATGTTCGGATGACTCCCAAGCCATTCTGGCGTCCCTTACTGAGGGACGCCAGAATGTGCTGGTGTAACGTCCGGTACACTCACGGTTGTTAACAGTCCAACGAAAGGACCATCCGTGGCTAAGTTCCTCAGCGAAGACCACTTCAACCTAGCCCGCGAGGGACTCAACTCCGACCCGGGTTTCCAGAACGCGATCGCCAATGTCGACCTGTCCGTTCAGTTCGACGTATCAGGAACCCCTACAGGGGATGTGTCGTACTACCTACAGGTCGCAGACGGAACCGCTGCGACCCAGCTCGGACCTCTCGACGGAGCAGACGTCAATGTGTCCTCTGACTACGAGACCTCACAGGCGATCTCGAAGGGCGAACTCAATGTTCAGATGGCCTTCATGACCGGAAAGATCAAGGTCGGTGGCAACATGGCCAAGATCATGATGCACCAGGGCGTGCTCAACGAGTATGCGCGAGTGCTGTCGGGTTTGGACATTGAGTACTGAATCAGAATTCAGCGTCAGGTTTCAGGCATAAAGGCAATATCAGAGAGGACGCCCGTCGGGCGTCCTCTCTGATATTGCTTGTTGATCGAGATCAGCCAGGCCTGACCGCGTCCTTGAAAGACTTACCGGCCTTGAACGCAGGGACCCTTGTCGCCTTGACGTAGATCGGAGCGCCTGTCTGCGGGTTCCGCGCCGTACGAGCCGCGCGGTCGCGTGCCTCAAACGTACCGAAGCCTGTGATCTGGACCTTGCCGGTGGAAACGACCGCACCGACGATTACGTCGAGCATTTCGTTGACCATCTTGTCAGCCAAAGCCTTCGACTCGCCTGAGTTGCGAGCCACGGCCTCGATCAGTTCGCCCTTGTTCATTGGGAAACCTCCTCTGTCCACGACGTTCGTGGATCGAATAACACGGTTGTAACTCTACCCAGTACCCGTTACATCAGCAACAATAGGGGTTTTTGGGCTGCCGCACGAACGCGAACTGGGTAAAGTGACTGCCGAACCCGGAGGCACCCGTTTGAAGAAGAACTGGACAAAGATCGCCCTTGCGCTTGGACCGGTGATCATGCTGTCGTCGATCGTCTGGGAATACGCAAGGACGAAGTCTTCTTACACCTACCTCGTGCAGCCCTGGTCCATACGTGGCTATGACACGATCCACGGCTGGATCATCGTTGCTGCCGCGGTCCTGCTGCTCATCAGCGGGTTGTTGACTTCGATGGAACGATCGATGCAGCCACGCTACTCGGCACTCATCGTGGTGTACACCGTTGTCGCCGCCACAGGCTTCGCCGCTGTGTTTGCGACGGACGACATCACTATGACCATGAGCAGCATGGCGAACGTCGCGCTCTCGATCCTTCTTGCGAGCTCGATCGCTCTTGCCCTCCGCAGCCTGTTAGGTGAGTCTAAGAAATGGCTCAGCAGAGCGCTTCTCACGTTCATCCCCCTGTTCCTCGTTTTCTTCTTCCTGTTCGGGGCAACGCTCGCAGGCAACGCGATCAGCCTGCCACCCTGGGCGCTCGTGTTCGTGGTCTTCCTTGTACTTGGAGCCCTCTCGATCACCATCAAGCCAATGGATATGGGTGCAAACCGCATGATCATCATCGCTGCTGTCATGACTGGGTTGGTCGTCTTGCTCTCCGCTGGGGCAATCCGTCAGACGCTCATCGACATCCAGATGGAGACGGATCAGGGCAACGGTCTCTTCGGGATCGCAGCCCAGTACAAGGACACCCAGGCCGCAGGTGGATGGTGGTTGGCCGGCTTCGGAACCTTCGTGATGTTCGTCGGCTCGGTAGGGCTGTGGGCGAAGCGCAGGGACATCGTTGCAGCCATCGCCAGGGCCGATAAGCAGCGCGTCGCTGCGGAGAAGTCCGCCAAGGAGATCGCAGACGCCGCGGAGGCCTATGCCCGCGATCACGAGAGCGCAACGGCGAACTAACCGAGGCTGATCCCGATCACATCGCGATGAAGCGCGATTTCCTGAGGGTCTGGTTCAGTAGTCGATCTCTTCGAGAGCAGCAACCTTCTCGGCAACAGAGACGGCTGCCTCTTTCAGCGCCGTCTTCTCTGAATCGGTGAGATCGACCTCTGCAACCTCGTTCACGCCGTTCTTGCCTAGCTTGGCTATCACACCGAGGTACACGCCATCGATACCGTACTGTCCTTCCATCCAGGCGCAAACAGGCATCTCCGCGTCGCTGTCCTCAACAATGGCCCTCACCATCGAAGCGGCCGCCGCGGACGGCGCGTAGTATGCCGAACCGGTCTTGAGGTAGGCAACGATCTCGGCACCACCCTTTCGAGTGCGGTCGACGAGCTCATCAATGGTGTCCGCGTCAAGGGCTTCTGCGAGAGGAGTGTCACCGACCTTGCAGAGCGAAGGCACCGGAACCATCGTGTCGCCGTGCGACCCGAGGGTCACCGCTTCGACATCGAGGATGTCAACATCCGCGGCTTCGGAGATGAAGTGTGCGAAGCGGGCACTGTCGAGCATGCCCGCCTGACCAAGCACCCGGTTCTTCGGGAACCCAGAAACCTCAGACGCAAGCGTCGTCATCTGATCAAGCGGATTGGTGACGACGACGATCACCGCCTCTGGAGAGTACCGAACTATCTCCTGGGTGACTGCCTTCACGATCTTGGCATTGACACCGAGGAGGTCCATTCGGCTCATACCTGGCTTGCGTGGGAGGCCTGCCGTGATCACGACGACATCGGAACCCGCGGTGTCCGCGTAATCATTTGTGCCGACGACCTTCGTGCGGTACCCAAGCACGGGACGAGATTGATTCATGTCGAGTGCGAGACCCTGGGGAAGACCTTCGACAATATCGGTCATCACGACCTCGTCGACGATATCCCATTCAGCAATCCGCTGTGCGGTCGTTGAGCCGTACTTGCCGGCGCCTACAACGGTTACTTTGCTCATGAGCTCTCCTTGAGAACGGGGGGTTTGAGCCAAGGATACCCGTGCCGTTGTCCGTCAGGACTAGCAGACAAGCGTCGATACACCGTTCTCATTTCATCGCGACGCGCCCGCTGTGAACTAAAAACGGTGGACTTCCTCACATTCGATCACACACTGCCTGGGCGAAAGCAGACGTCGATACTTCTGTCGCTTCGTCCATGAGGCGAGCGAAGTCGTATGTGACGATCTTGTCGCCGATAGCGGCCTCCATACCCTTGACGATCAGATCTGCAGCCTCGGGCCAATCGAGATAGCGGAACATCATCTCGCCCGACAAGATCAGGGAACCCGGGTTGACCTTGTCCATGCCCGTGTATTTCGGCGCTGTGCCATGGGTGGCCTCAAAGATCGCGTAGCCGTTTTCGTAGTTGATGTTTCCCCCTGGGGCGATACCGATCCCACCCACCTGCGCGGCGAGTGCGTCAGACATATAGTCGCCATTGAGGTTCATCGTTGCGATCACGTCATACTCGGCGGGCCGCGTGAGGATCTGCTGGAGGAATGCATCCGCGATGACGTCCTGGACCAGCAGCTTGTCACCTGGATCGCCGTTGGAGTCTTCCCAGCTCACCGCCACGTCGGAGAACTCCTCCCTGACGAGCTCGTAGCCCCACTCGCGGAAGGCGCCCTCTGTGTATTTCATGATGTTGCCCTTGTGGACAAGCGTCAGAGACCGGCGGTCGTGTTCCAGGGCATACTCGATCGCTGCCCGGATGAGTCGCTTCGAACCAGTCTCAGATATCGGTTTCAGGCCAAGACCCGAATCTTCGCGGATCTCCCAACCGAACTCCTCGTCGAGGAAGGCGAGCAGCTTCGCTACGCCGTCGGTGCCGGCCTCGAGCTCCTTACCTGCATACACGTCCTCGGTGTTCTCGCGGAAGATCACCATGTCGACGTCTGCTGGTTTCCTGACAGGGGACGGAACGCCCTGGTACCAACGCACGGGGCGCAGGCACACATAGAGATCAAGGATCTGGCGAAGCGCAACGTTGAGACTGCGGATTCCTCCCCCGATCGGCGTGGTGAGCGGACCCTTGATACCAACGAGATACTTGCGGAAGCTCTCGGTTGTCTCTTCTGGCAACCACTCACCCGTCTCGTTGAAGGCCTTCTCACCTGCAAGCACTTCGACCCATTCGATCTTGCGCTCTCCTCCGTATGCCTTCTGGACAGCGGTATCGAACACTTTCTTGGCCGCCGCCCAGATGTCCGGTCCGATGCCGTCGCCCTCGATGAAAGGGATGATCGGGTTGGCGGGTACGTTGAGACCTTCATCGGTTCTGGTGATTGCATCGGCCATCGGCTTCTCCGTGTTCGCGTGTTGTGAGTTTCGTGCCGTGAATATCAGGCTGAGGACGCGAGCCACACCGTGTTGGTGAGAAGCGACGCCCTCGTCATCGGTCCCACTCCCCCCGGCACAGGGGAAATGGCTGACGCCACCCGGGAGACCTCGTCGAATGCTACGTCTCCAACGAGACCATCATCGGTTCGGTTGGTGCCCACATCGATGACAACGGCACCGGGCTTGACGTATTCCGCATCGAACATGCCAGGACGTCCGACGGCCGTGATGAGAATGTCTGCCTGACGACATACGCCCGCGAGATCCGGCGTACGCGAATGCGCCTGAATCACCGTTGCATCTCGTCCCTTCTCTCCGAGCATGAGCGCCATTGGCCGCCCGACAAGGAAGGACCGTCCCACGACGACCGCAGTTTTCCCTGTCGTTTCGATGTTGTAGTGATCGAGCATCGTCATGATCCCAGACGGTGTTGCTGGGAGGGGGCCCGGCTGGCCAAGCATCAACCTTCCAAGGTTGAATGGATGAAGCCCGTCTGCATCTCTTGTCGGCAGCACGTGTTCAACAGCGGCCGCATCATCGAGGCCGGCTGGGAGAGGCAGCTGGACGATCATTCCCGTCACGTCTGGCCGGGCGTTCAGCTCGTCGATCGCTTCGAACACATCCTGTTGGGTTGCCGTCTCGGGGAGTTTGATGTCAATCGAATGTATACCAACGGATTCTGCGTCCTTGTGTTTGAAGCCGACATACACGTGGGATGCCGGGTCGTCTCCGACGAGCAGCGTCGCAAGTCCGACCTCACGGCCCCGCGTTGCCAGCTCCGCAACGTCCTTCCGTACACGCTCTTTGACGACAGCGGCTACTTCTTTTCCCGAAATGATCTGCGCGCTCAATGTCTGAAATGCCTCTCGTGTGTGAACACCAATGCTACGTCGTGTTCATTCGCCGATTCGATGACCTCGTCGTCACGCATCGAGCCCCCGGGCTCGATGATCGCGGTAACGCCTGCGGCAGCGAGCCCATCGGGTCCATCGCGAAAAGGAAAGAAAGCGTCAGAGGCACAAGCAGCGCCCTTCGCCCTGTCCCCGGCCTTCGCCAGCGCACGTTCAGCAGCACCGACTCGGGATTGGTCTCCCGCTCCCACTCCGACCGCTGCACCGTTCCTGACCAGCACCACGGCGTTTGACTTCGTGTGCGCTGCGAGAACCCATGCCATTTCGAGATCCATGGTCTCTTGATCTGTCGGCTGCCTCGTCTTGGTCTCCCAGTCTTCGGCACCTGTGGCCACCGAGTCCCGCACCTGGACGAGGAACCCATCATCAACTGTGCGAACATCGAGGTCGAAGTCAGAAGCAACAGGTGCGATCAGAACTCTGAGGTTCTTCTTCAGGGCCATGACCGCCTTCGCTTCAGCTGAAATCGACGGTGCGATGACGATTTCGACGAAGTACTCGCTGATCGCCGTGGCCGTCGCAACGTCGAGTTCGGCATTGCAAGCGATCACACCTCCAAATGCCGAGATCGGATCGCAGTTCCACGCCCTCACGAACGCTTCAGACGTCGTGGCGGCATTCGCGGCTCCGCACGCGTTCATGTGTTTGAGGACCACCACTGATATCTCGGGCAGATCGTTCACCAATCGCCACGCCGCATCTGCATCTGCATAGTTGTTGAACGACATCTCCTTGCCCTGGAGCTGATCCGCCCTGGCCCACCATCCGTTCGCGTCTGGCATCGCGTACAGGGCAGCCGGCTGGTGCGGGTTCTCGCCGTATCGCAGAGATGCCTTGGTCTCGAGCGGGAGCACGAGCTTGTCCTGACCATCTCGTGAGTGAAACCAGTTGACGATTGCCGCGTCGTACCGCGCCGTACGGAAAAATGCCTCTCGAGCGAGCTCCGCCCGAAACTCTGTGGTGGTCCCACCTGAGCTGATCGCTTCCATGACGTCGCCGTACTGATCAGGAGAGACAACAACAGCAACCCAGTCATGGTTCTTTGCAGCAGCTCGAATGAGCGTCGGGCCTCCGATGTCGATGTTTTCGATCGCGGTGGCGTGATCAGCCCCTTTCCCAATCACGTTCTCGAAGGGATACAGATTGACAACCACGAGTTGGAAGACATCGATGCCGCGATCGAGGAGAACCTGTCTGTGCTCCTCAATGCCGAGGTCGGCAAGGATGCCACCGTGGATCCTGGGGTGAAGCGTCTTGACCCTGCCCCCGAGCATCTCGGGAGCGCCGGTGACTTCCTCAACTCCCGTCACAGGGATCCCTGCCTCAGCGAGGTACGTCGCAGTGCCTCCTGAGGACACTATCTCGACTCCGCTGTCGACAAGGGAAGAAGCGAACGGCCTCAGGCCATGTTTGTCCGATACCGAAATCAGGGCTCTACGCACTGCGATCGCTGTCATCGGCTGGTGGCCTCCTTGGGCATGCGGTCCCAGCGTACGTGTCTGTCCTGGACTGTCAGCGCTCCTCGAGCAAAGGCGGCAGCCACCTCGGGGAGCAACCGATGCTCAACCTGCTGGATTCGGGCGTGTAGCGTCGCGACGTCGTCTTCAGGGTGCACAGAAACAGTTTCCTGGACGATGATCGGCCCATGGTCGACCTTTTCATCGACGAAATGGACGGTGACCCCGGTAATGGTCACTCCATACTCGAGAGCCTGTTCGATTGCGTGTTTGCCCGGAAACGCGGGGAGCAGGGCAGGGTGGATGTTGATGATCGCCTCGGGGAATCGTTCGATCGCGCTCGGGGCGAGAATCCGCATGAACCCTGCGAGCACGAGGCCTCTCGATCCATGTCGATCTGCCGCATCGCACACTGCCTGGGTGAATGCCGACCGAGTATCGAAGTCTGTCCAAGAGATGACTTCCGTCGGCAACCCCGCTTCGGATGCTCTCTCGAGTCCGCGAACTTTCGGACGATCCGAAATGACCACTGCGATCGCATAACCGTCACACTCATCCTGGGCATCGATCAGCGCCTGGAGGTTGCTCCCACTGCCTGAAATGAGGACGGCGATGGGCAGAGGGGAATCGATCATCGGTGCTGATTCTAGAGGGCCTGCGCGACATGCCACATGGCCACAACTCACCCCTTGAGCACCACCCGTCGCGAACCCAGGGTTCTGGACCGGACTGAGTCCGGTCTACAGCCCACAGAACGGGACCCGTCGCGAACCCAGGGTTCTGGACCGGACTGAGTCCGGTCTACAGCCCACAGAACGGGCGGTTTCGCCGCGTATCTAGGACGGACCAACCTTCTGGGCCACAACGATCGCGCTCGCGAGACCACCCTTCCACGGCTCACCATGACCAGGGAGGACAGTGCCGGCTTCTATTCCATGGAGATGATCGAGTGACTCGAGCGCCTGGGCGCTGTTCTTGTTGAATGCACCAGGCATCACGCGTGCCCCTCTCTTGCCGGTACCGAGGTGCATCGTCACGAGGGCGTCACCTGTGAAGACCACGTCACGTTCCGGGAGATGGATACATGCCGAACCATCCGTGTGACCGGGAGTATGGATCGCCACGGGGCGACCAGGGACGTCAATCGTCTCGCCGTCACCGAACTCAGTGAGATCAACAACCGATTTCGCCGAGAAGACCCCGCCCGTGACAAAGAACCAAGCGGTTCTCCATGCCTGGATGTGGTTAAGGTCACGCGCCCAGTGACGCTCTGCCTCACGTTCGGCTTCTCCACGGGCCAGCGACACGTCGTCGTGATGCACATGCACCCTCGCACCGCTCTCATCCTTGATACGTCGCGATGAGCCGAGGTGGTCGCCATGGGCGTGAGTGAGAACAATCGCATCGATGTCGCCGAGGGACAGACCGAGTTCAGTGAGCACAAGCGGTAGCTGCTTGTACTGGTTCGGGTTTCCTGCATCGATCAGCGTCAGCTTTCCGCCATCCTCGATGACGAACCAGTTGACGAGCTTCGCACCGAGCCGATAGACCCTGTCGGCGACTTCCTGCACTTGATCTCCAGTTCTCTGCATCCACGGTACACGACGACCGACAACAGACGACACGAGAGTCGTTCATCGTCAGCGAACGCAGGGAGCGGTCGCATGCTGTAAAGCGAAGCGGTCCGCGAGCGCCCGCGAGCAGTCGTCAGTCGGCGAGCACAGCGGGCGTCACTCGGGCAATCCGGCCTTCAAGAGACCATCGATCAGGAGGTCGCGGTCCTCGTCTCGAACGTAGCTCAGTCGCGAGCGGTGCCCTTCACAGCTGAACTGTGGCCTTGCTTCATGAACCGCGTCGACATGGATCTGCGCATCATCAGCCCGGTTCATCTGCGAGTAAGCCGCTGCCATCACGATATGAGTTTGCAGATAATCCACGACATGAAGCGACTGCTGACCCCAAGCCGTCGCTGGCTCGTAGTCACCGATCATGAAGTGACAGTGCGCAAGATCATTTGCCACATCGAATCGCAGAGGCTCGTGCCGACCGAGTCTCCACGCCTGTGTCAATGCCTTGATCCCTTCGGTGTGCTCACCTGCCTTGTCGAGGTTGTTTCCCAACATATGGAATCCGAACATGGCATACGGGTTGATTTGGATCATTCGCTGCGCGTGTCGAACGCCCCCAGCCGGATCTCCGCTGACACTCTTCAGGACGGCGAGGGCAAATAGTGTCCAGTAGTCGTCCTTGTCGAGCCGAAACGCGGCGGCAGCATCTCGCTCCGCCCGCTTCCAAGGATTGACGTCAACGGAGCGCCATCCAAGGATCGCAAGCATGAACCAAGCGCCCGCGGAGCGTGCGACCGGTGCGACGAATCCGGGTTCGAGTCGGCGCGCCCGATCAAACAAGTCGATTGCCTTCACCAAGGATTCGACGTCGAAACCGTGAACCAAAGCCTGTCCCTGGACGGTGAGATCCCACGCGTCAAACGATCGACCGTCCTTTTCCGAACGCGATCTCCCAGCCATCTCCCAGAAAGTCGGCGACAGTCTTGCTGCAATGGCTTCGACCAGCTCATCTTGGAGTTCAAAGATGTCGGCGAGATCCCTGTCGTATCGCTCCGCCCAGATGTGGTGGCCCGATTCAGCATCGATGAGTTGGGCCGTGACTCTCACTCGATTCCCTGATCTGCGGACACTTCCCTCAACGACGTGAGTCGCGTCCAAGGCCCGTGCGATGATACGAATGTCCACTGCCTTGCCCTTGTAAGCGAACGTCGAATTGCGAGCTACCACGGCCAGATCCCTGTTGTGCGAGAGCGCGGTAAGCAGGTCTTCGGTGATCCCATCGGCAAAGTACTCCTGGTCTGCTCCCCCACTCAGGTTGTCGAACGGCAGAACAGCCACTATCGCCAACGTTCGGATTCCGGGCGCCACAAGAAGCTGCGGAGATGGTGAGGTCGATCCGACCTTCCAAATCCTCACGGGTTTCTCGATGTTCTTCAGTTCGTGATCACCGTCATCGACGAATGCAACAGCGACCTTGCCGGTAACCGCCTGATACACGGCATCGGTAACGGAGACACCACCCGGATCTGCAACGGACTCAACTCGAGCTGCGATGTTGGCCCCGTCGCCAAACACATCACCAGAGTTGTCAACGACAATGTCGCCGAGGTTGTGACCCAGTCGAAACTGCATTCTGCGGGACTCCGGAATCTCGACGTTCCGCACCCGCATGAGGGACTGAATCTCGACAGCTGCATTCAACGCTGCCACGGCTGATGGAAACTCCATGAGCATCCCATCGCCGGTGGTCTTCACCACACGACCGCCACCGTTCAGAACAACAGGTTCAAGGACGTTGATATGCGCTCGAAGCGCCGACAGAGTGCCGTCCTCGTCCTCGGCCATCATCCGTGAATAGCCGACGACGTCAGCAACCAAGATCGCGGCGAGCTGCCGCTCTCAAGAATCCATCGTCAGACACTACATCTACCGACAACCGACGGACGACAGGTTCAAACCCTTCTGGTGGTCCGGGACTCGGAACCGACAACCCAGATCGAACCTGTCTTTCGTCGTCTGCAAAGGAGCGCAGCGACCGATCCGTCGTCGGTCTACGCCCGGGAGCCAGTGAGAGCTTTGAGCATCGCTGAACCCATATCCGTCGGGGTAGGTGCCATCACGACACCCGCACCTTCGAGAGCTTCGATCTTCGCCTCGGCGGTTCCCTTGCCTCCCGAGATGATCGCGCCGGCATGACCCATCCGTTTCCCAGCAGGAGCGGACGTGCCCGCGATGAAGCTGGCGACCGGTTTGGTCATGTTCGCCATGATCCACTCAGCAGCTTCTTCCTCTGCCGTGCCACCGATCTCACCGATCATGATGACACCCTCCGTTTCGGGATCATCGTTGAATGCCGCTAGTGCATCAACGAAGTTCGTGCCGTTGACGGGGTCACCACCGATACCGATCGCCGTTGTCTGACCAAGACCGTTGAGGGTCAGCTGGTGAACCGCCTCATAGGTGAGCGTCCCAGACCGCGACACGACGCCGATCTTGCCTGGTGTATGTATGTAGCCGGGCATGATGCCGATCTTGCACGCCTGGGGTGTGATCACACCCGGACAGTTCGGGCCGACGAGTCTGACGTTCTTGTCCTCGAGATAACGCTTGGCGAGAACCATGTCCGCGACAGGGATACCTTCGGTGACCGTGATGATCAGCGGGACGCCTGCCTCGGCAGCCTCCATGATCGCATCCGCTGCGAAGGGCGGCGGAACGTAGACAACCGTTGCGTTCGCTCCTGTGGCCTCGACAGCCTCGCGTACCGTGCGAAAGATCGGGATCGTGACGTCGTATGTGTCGGACCGCCCCTGCACACCCGAGTGATCCGTCTCGCCGGTGAACCGCTCCGCCTGGCCAGCCCTCGACGGGTGCACGGCACCGACCATGTCCGTGCCGTATGCGATCGCCTTGTCCGTATGAAACCGACCCGTTCTTCCCATTCCCTGGACGAGAACCTTCGTGTCCTTGTTGACGAGCACACTCATTTGGCCAACTCCACGATCTTTTCGGCTCCATCTTTCATGTCTGTAGCGCTCACAACGTTGAGGTCGGATTCATCGATGATCTGTTTCCCGAGCTCCACGTTCGTACCTTCGAGTCGGACCACGAGTGGCACGTCAAGGCCCACTTCCTCCACCGCAGCAACAACTCCGTTCGCGATGACATCACAGCGCATGATGCCACCGAAAATGTTGACGAAAATGCCCTTCACATTCGGATCCTCTGTGATGATCTTGAACGCGGCGACGATCTGATCCTTCTCGGCGCCTCCTCCTACATCCAGAAAGTTGGCGGGTTCGCCCCCGACATACTTGATGATGTCCATTGTTGCCATGGCTAGGCCGGCCCCGTTGACCATGCAGCCGATCGAGCCGTCGAGACTGATGAACGAAAGGCCATACTCCTTGGCTTCCAGCTCAGCGGAGTCCTCTTCGGATTCGTCGCGAAGCTCCAGAACTTCGGGATGGCGGTACAGAGCGTTGGCTTCGAACGACATCTTGCCGTCGAGCGCCATCACCTTGCCATCTGTCGTGACGACGAGCGGATTGATCTCTATGAGATCGGTGTCCATATCAGCTGCGAACACCGTCAGCTCCTTGAGGAACTTGAAACCGTTCTTGAAGGCGTCACCCTCGAGCCCGAGCCCGTAAGCGATCTGTCTGGCCTGGAAGTCAGTGAGACCGAATGCTGGGTCGATCTCTTCCTTGATGATCTTCTCGGGCGTCTCCTCTGCAACAACCTCGATCTCGGTACCTCCCTCGGTCGATGCCATCACGATGTTGCGGCTCGTCGAGCGATCGAGCAGGACCGAGAGATAGAGCTCCGTCGCGATATCGATGCCTTGCTCGACGTAGAGGCGGTTGACGACCTTCCCCTCTTCGCCTGTCTGGATCGTGACCAACGTGGAGCCAAGCATCTGTGCCGCGAGCTCGCGGACCTTCTCCTCGGCAGCTTCGGTACCTCCGTCGATGCCTTCAAGGACCACGTTCACGCCACCAAGGTCGGGATGCTCATTGAAGCGTCCTTTGCCTCGCCCACCAGCATGGATCTGTGACTTCACGACGACAACGGAGTTGCCGGTGGACTCCATGAGGTGTCGTACAGCGGACACGGCTTCCTCGACGGTTGTCGCCACGGCGCCTTCGGGTACAGGAATACCCCGCGCCTTCATGAGCGCCTTGGCTTGATACTCGTGGATCTTCACGCGTCCTCCTGACGGGTCTCGTCCGTGAACTGTTCATACACCCAGGCTTGGATCACCCCGAGCGAGGTGCCTGGACCGAAGATGTGTGCGATACCTGCGGCCTCAAGGCGCGGAACGTCCGCATCGGGGATGATGCCTCCACCGAACACGACGATGTCCTCGGCGCCCCGAGCTCTGAGCTCATCGACCACGCTCGGGAACAGCGTCATGTGCGCTCCGGACAGCGCGGACAATCCGACACCGTCGACATCTTCCTGTATGGCGACTTCGGCGATCTGTTCGGGCGACTGGTGCAACCCGGTGTAGATCACTTCACAGCCTGCGTCGCGCAGAGCCCGCGCGACAACCTTTGCTCCGCGGTCGTGTCCGTCGAGACCAGGTTTTGCGATGAGAATCCGAGTCGGCATCGTGCGGAATAGTAGTTGGGCAGTGCATCATGCCGCCCGGAGATCGTAACACTCGTACCGCCTTCAGGGCCCTAGCCGACCTTTTCCAGAGGCGCCCAGGCAAGAAGAAGGCGCTTGGAACCGTGGGCGTCGAAGATGACGACGGCCTCTGCACGGTCGCCGGTTCCGACGATCTCCTTGACCACGCCCTCGCCCCAGTGAGAGTGCCTGACACGATCGCCGTTCGACACATCGGCGTCAGTCACCGTACTTGTCGGCGAGCGAGACTCCAAGGTTGCGCGACGCCTGGCCCGCTTCGCTTTCGAAGTCAGATGCTCCGGAATCTCGTTGAGGAATCGGCTCGGGCCGTTGTAGTTGTTCTGGCCCCACATGTTCCTGCTCCACGCCCTCGTGAGGTACAGGCGTTCCTCTGCCCTGGTCAACCCGACATAACAGAGTCTGCGCTCCTCCTCGAGTTCCTTTGGATCACCGAGTGATCGCATGTGGGGGAAGATTCCATCTTCAAGTCCCGTGAGAAAGACGGCCGGATACTCCAGGCCTTTTGCGTTGTGGAGCGTCATGAGCGTCACGGCCTGGGCATCGTGAACACCGTCGAGGTCTGTGACGAGGCTGATCGCTTCGAGAAACATATGGACCTTGCCCACACCATCGAGCTGATCCCACTCTGCAGGACCCATTGACGCAGGGCCCGTCTCCTCGAATTCGGCGCCTGCTGTGAGCAGCTCTTTCAAGTTCTCCTCCCTCCCCATGGCCTCGATCGTTCTCTCGGACCGGACCATGTCGAGATAGCCCGTGTCGTTGAGAACGGCTTCAAGTGCCGCTTCGGGACCGTCCGATGCCTTCTCCGACACCAGATCGATCACGGCAACGAATGCACCGATCGCGTTCTGTGCGCGTGCCGTGAGCGCATCGATCTGGGAGACACGCCTCAACGCATCCATGAAGGTGATTCCTTCAGTTTCGGCGAACCGGTCGACATGGGCAACGGAAGTGTCTCCGATCGCACGTTTCGGAGTGTTGATGATCCGCTTTATGGCAACCTGGTCATCAGGGTTCACGATGGCTCTCAAGTAAGCCAGGGCATCCTTGACTTCCTTACGGTCGTAATACTTGAGGCCACCGACGACCTGATACGTAACGCCGAATCGAACGAAGATCTCCTCGATGACGCGGGACTGGGCGTTCGTCCGGTAGAACACGGCAACGTCATCGAGACCCACACCGATATCTTGGAGTCTGGCAATCTCCTCTGCGATGTATGCAGCCTCCTCGTGCTCATCTTCGGCCTCGAACACGACGATGTGCTCACCCACCCCGGCATCGGTCCACAGCCGTTTGGGTCTGCGGCTCGCATTGTTCTTGATGACAGCGTTCGCCGCATCAAGGATCGTCTGTGTGGAGCGGTAATTCTGTTCGAGAAGGATGACCTTTGTGTCTGGGTAGTCCTTTTCGAATTCCATGATGTTGCGCATATCCGCGCCACGAAATGCGTATATGGACTGGTCAGAATCGCCCACCACACACACATTGCGATGCTTGGCAGCGAGCATCTTGACGAGCATGTACTGAGCACGATTGGTGTCCTGGTACTCGTCCACGAGAATGTATCGGAACCTGTCCTGCCACCGCTCGAGCACCTCGGGGAAGGCCTGAAGGATTTCGACCGTAAGTGTCAGAATGTCATCGAAGTCGACTGCAGATGCCTCAACGAGCCTCTGCTGGTACAGCCGATAGATGTCGGAGACCTTCTCGTGGTAAAAGCCGGAATCTTGGGATCCGAAGGTCTCATAGTCGATGAGTTCGTTCTTCGCCTTTGAGATAGCCGCCTTCATCTGACGAGGAGGGAACCTCTTCGGATCGAGATCGAGATCCTTGACAACCATCGTTACGAGGCGAGTCGAATCGGCGTCGTCGTAGATCGAGAAGGAGCTCCTGTACCCCAAGCGATGGATCTCCTGGCGGAGGATTCTCACACATGCGGAGTGGAAAGTCGACACCCACATATCGTTCGCCACACGACCTACGAGGCTGCCAACTCGTTCCTTCATCTCTCCTGCAGCCTTGTTCGTGAATGTGATCGCAAGAATCTCGTATGGAGAGACACCGAGGTCACGAACGAGGTAGGCAATGCGGTATGTGAGCACTCGGGTCTTGCCAGATCCCGCACCGGCAATGACGAGTACCGGTCCGTCCGTTGCCGCAACGGCTTCACGCTGCGTTGCATTGAGAGATGTGAAAAGGGATGACTCAGACATCGGGGGCGATTGTACAGAACGCACGTGACCGAATCGCAGGCGTGCACATGCGCCGGGTTCTGTGGCGGAACCTATCGAACGAAGAACCACCACCATCCGGCCAGCAGGGCGATACCGATGGCAAAGATGAACCCGAGATGGAGCACCTTCTTGAACAGCCACCAGACCACCGAGATGATGATGAAAACGACTAACAACGAAACGATCGTTGACATGACACTCCCTTGTCCGGTCGGAGCGCACTATAGATGACCTTGACAGCCGCCCAAGAGGGTTTCGCGCAACGCCGTTGGTCGGATCCGCCCGAAGAAGCGGAACTTCAGCTGGCGATCACTGACTCCTCAGAACCGCTCTCACCGTTGATGTCGCGTTCCTCGATGAGGCCACGAAGCGTCTGCACCAACGCCCCTCTTGCGAAGTCCGACTTGTCGAAGAACGCGTCAACTCCGGCGCGTTCGGCCCGTGAGCGGTCTTCTTCTGACGCAACGCCAGAAAGCATCACGATCGGGATCGCTCCATATCGTTGACGAACCATGTGAGCCAGAGCGACACCGTCTGCCCTCGGCATCGAGAAGTCGACGACCAATGCGTCCACCGCGTTCCTAGCGAGTGCAGCCAACGCGTCTGACACGCTTCCAGCGGCAAGCGTGGAGAAGCCGTGGGACGCAAGGACACCGGACACGACCTGCCGGACACCCTGGCTGTCGTCGACGACGAGAACCCGATGGACCGGACCCTCCGACAGGGCTTCGGCTGAACGCATGCGGTCTGCGAGCCTGCCTGCATCCACAAGCATCACGGATTCGTCACCACCCAACAACGCAACACCGCTGACGACCGAGGCTCCGCTGAGCAGCGGTCCAAGATCCTTCGTAGCAACTTCATGCATCTCGAGCACCTCGTCGACGGCAAGTGCGATCAGCCCGGTCGGGCTCTGAATCACCATGACCTGGGACGGCAGTCCCTCAACTTCGAGACCGGCGACCGAAGCAAAGGACGCGTATGGGACACTTTCGTTCTCGAACCCGATCGAGCTGCCCTTCTCCGTCACAGAAATCGAGACGTCTGGGATCGGAACGATATCGACAACAACCGAACCTGGGACACCCCACACACGATTTCCTGCGAGGAACATCTGGGCTCGTTGCAGAGCGCGGTGGGCCGGCATGGTGATTACGAAGCTCGTGCCGCGACCCTCGGCTGTGTCGAGTGACATCGATCCGAAAACCTCTTCTACGATCTCGGTGACGCGTCCGAGACCCGAACCGGTTCCGGTGAATTCGGAAGAGTCCGGATTCGTGGAAAAGCCATCGGCATACAGGACGGAGTGCAATTCGTCGGCGCTCGGATCGGCTCCGACAAGTTCATGTTGCACTGCTCTTTCGCGAACTGCTACCCAGTCGATGCCGGAACCATCGTCGGTAATAGCGAGCTGCAAGTGCTGGTCATCTCTGCTCGCCGACACTCTGACCATGCCAGCCGAGGACTTGCCCGATGCGATACGGACATCGCGAGGTTCAAGACCGTGAGTGACGGCATTCACCACGAGTTGCCGTACCACCTCGCCGATACGGTCGAGGAGTTGGCGATCTATCAGTGTCTCATCGCCCTCGATAATGAGCTCGACATCCCGATCGAGCTTTTTCGACAGATACTTGACCAGCTGAGGAAGAGTCGACGTGATATTGGAGATGGGCACCACGGTGAGGCCAAGCGCCGCGGACTCGAGCTGGACGGATGCGCGTCTCACGGATTCAAGCGATTCGAGAACACCTTCAGCAGCAGCCTTCGACGCACCCTTCGGAGCGCTCGAGAGCACCCGGGTCGCCTGCTCGACCGCGGAGTCCATATCGATCCTCACGGTCGCGACATCATTGATCATTCGGAACAGACGCCCAGCGTTCACGGGGACCGACTCCTCGGTCGCCCACGTCTCAACCGCACCAACAAGGCCCCCGAGATCGTATGTCTGATTCGTCTCTGGGTCGAGCACAGAGCGCGATCCCTCAACGACGGTGAGGCTCGGCGGCTCGTCCAACGGGCTGACATCGACCGAGTCGGGTGCCGTTGCAGATTGGGGCACCTCAAGGTGAGCATCAGCCTCGGGTGTCGATTCAGTTGCAACGACCTCATAGGTGATCGTAGGTGTTGCAAGTTTGCCGTCCGGACCCGGCTCGAACACCAGTGGATCATCTTCGGACTGTTCATCAGGGGTTGTGCTGCTCTCCTGGGCAGTCTCAGAATCGTCTTCGTCCGATCGTTCGAATGTGATCGCAGCTACATCTGCCGATCGCTCGACGACCTCGGAGGTCTCGGGCGTGTCAGCTTCAACTACCGACTCCACCACCGGATCGAGTGTTTCGACATCGTCTGGCTCAAGGGCGACGGGCGGAGACGTCTCGTCTTCGACGACTGGCTCAGGGACCTCGACGATCGCTTCGGATTCGGATGGTCCGGCCTCGATCTGTTCTTCTTCCGTCAGAGGTTCGGGGAGCGATTTGCGTAGGACGGGATCATCGATGACTGTTCGGACGGTTTCGATCGACTCGGACACCGCCGTGGTGTCCCCCCCGAGTGCTCCAGGAATCGACTCCGCAAGCATCAGCAGTGTTCTACCGAGCATCGAGGACGGTTCAAGGTCACCCTGTTGGATGAACCGCCACACGAACTCGCAGGTCTCTCCCCCACGTGCGATCCCCTCATACCCCATAACACGGCCAGTCCCCTTGATGGTATGACCCTCGCGGAGCATCCGGCCTGCAAGCTCCGAGCTGATTTCACCGCTCACCATGGCCTGCGCACCTTCCGCAAGACTGAGCGACCGTTCATCAAGCTCGTCTTTGAAGAGCTGCTCGAGCTCAAGATCGTTTTGCCAGTCCATCGCTACACCATGAAGTAGAAGGTTGTGTCCACCTATGCCCTATCGGAAGGCTCGATATGGGTCTTGAGCACTATGACTAGTTCCCTGTTCGAGCACCGGCCGAAGGAATAGTCATCAGGTGCCTGATGCCTGGCTCACTCCCACTCAATCGTGGCGGGAGGCTTCGAGGAGATGTCATAGGCAACACGGTTGATGCCGTCGACCTCGTTTATCACCCTAGAGGAGATCTTCGCGAGAACGTCGTACGGCAGACGCGCCCAGTCCGCGGTCATTGCATCTTCTGACGTAACGGCTCGAACGATGAGCGGGTAGGCATAAGTGCGACCATCGCCCTGTACACCAACGCTCTTGATGGCTGGGAGCACGCCGAACGTCTGCCAGATCTCACGATAGAGACCAGCTTTTCTGATCTCGTCGAGCACGATGACATCGGCGGCTCTGAGAATATCGAGACGTTCCTTGGTGATGTCACCGATGATGCGCACAGCAAGCCCGGGGCCGGGGAATGGCTGACGCCATACGATCTCCTCCGGAAGGCCAAGTTCCTCGCCCACGGCTCTGACCTCGTCCTTGAACAAATCGCGCAACGGCTCCACGAGTTCGAACGCCATGTCTTGTGGCAAGCCACCAACGTTGTGGTGACTCTTGATCTTTGCAGCATCCTTCGTTCCCGACTCGATCACATCGGGATAAAGCGTTCCCTGAACGAGATGGTCTGCACCTTCAATATCTGCAGCGACTTCCTCGAAAACGCGAATAAAGGTTTCGCCGATGATCTTCCGCTTCTCCTCTGGATCGGTAACTCCTTCGAGAGCGGAAAGGAATCGATCCTCGGCCTTCAGGTGGATGAGGTTCATATGGAAAGTGTTTCGGAAAGTCTCCTCGACCTGCTCACCCTCACCGAGGCGCATCAAACCATGATCTACAAAGACACAAACCAGCTGATCGCCGATCGCCTTGTGCACCAGAGCGGCCGCGACGGACGAGTCGACACCACCAGAAAGGCCACAGATAGCAACACCTTCACCAACAGATTCACGGATCGCATCGACTGATTGCTCGATGATCCCCACACGGGTCCACGTCGGCCTTGCGCCACATGCTTCCCAGAGAAAGTGTTCGAGTATCCGCTGGCCGTGCTCGGTATGTCTCACCTCCGGATGGAACTGGAGGCCGTAGAAACGACGATCCGGGTCCTCCATTGCGGCAACCGGTGCATCAGGCGTCGAAGCTGTCACTACGAACCCGTCCGGGGCGTCAGATACCGCGTCGTTGTGGCTCATCCAGACCTGCTGGGTCTCCGGCTGGTCACCGAAAAGCAGCGATCCTCCCGTCACCGTGAGTTCGGCAGGCCCGAATTCAGAGGTCCCTGTGGATGCCACGGCGCCACCCAGCGTCTGAGCCATCACCTGGTGCCCGTAGCAGATTCCAAGAACAGGGATTCCAAGCCCGAAGACCTCCGGATCGATTCCGTAAGCATCCTCTGCATACACGGACGAGGGTCCACCTGAGAGGACTATTCCGATGGGATCCTTTTCCATGATCTCGTTGGCAGTGATGTCCCTTGGAACGATCTCCGAGAACACGCGAGCTTCCCGTATCCGCCGAGCGATCAGCTGTGCGTACTGTGCGCCGAAGTCGACAACAAGGACACGGTCGAAGTCTCCCTGTGATGCATGGCCCGATACCTTTGGGCCCACCATCAACCCATCCCCACACCCTGGGAACGCTGGAGTTGCTTGCCCTCGGTCTGGAGTGCAGGAGCAACCATGACCTCTGCCTTCTGGAATTCCTTGACCGTTGCGAAGCCGGTGGTTGCCATCGATCCGCGCAAGCCACCGAAGAGGTTGCGCCTCCCATCGTTCTCATGAGCTGGTCCGACGAGGATCTCCTCGATCGTGCCGAGCGTTCCCGTCCGGACACGGGACCCTCGTGGAAGTGTCGGATGGAAGGTCGCCATGCCCCAGTGGTAACCCTTCGATGGGGACTCCGCTGCTGCGGCCATCGGTGAACCGATCATCACAGCATCTGCGCCAACCGCTATGGCCTTGGAGACGTCGCCGCCTGTGCGCATGCCACCGTCCGCAATGACGTGGACGTAACGGCCGGTCTCCTCGAGATAGGCAGACCGCGCCGCCGCCGCGTCGGCGATCGCAGTTGCCTGGGGAACACCGATGCCGAGCACACCTCGGGTAGTGCACGCGGCCCCCGGGCCGACGCCGACGAGGACACCAACCGCACCTGTCCTCATCAGATGCAGGGCTCCCGAGTAGGAAGCGGTGCCACCGATGATGATGGGCATCTCGACCTCGCGGATGAACGAGTTGAGGTCGAGCGGTTCCTCGCGGGACGACACATGCTCGGCAGACACCACAGTGCCTTGTATAACGAGCACGTCAAGGCCACCGGCCTTTGCGTAGTCGACGTACCTCGAGACAGTGGGCGGAGTGAGACTGCCACACGCAACGACGCCACCATCTTTGATCTCCCTGACACGCTGAGTGATGAGATCCGGGTTGACCGGGGCGTTGTAGAGCTCCTGCATGCGCCGGGTGGCATTCCGATCGTCGAGCGACGCTATCTCGTCATAGACAGGCATCGGATCCTCGTATCGAGTCCAGAGACCTTCGAGGTTGAGCGTCGCAAGACCACCGAGCCGACCGATCTCAATCGCGGTCTGCGGTGTGACGGCGGAGTCCATCCCCGACGCCATCATCGGTATGTCGAAAGTGAACGCGTCGAGTTCCCACGAGAGATCGACGTCTTCGGGATCTCTGGTCCGCCGCGTTGGGACGATCGCAATGTCGTCGAATCCCCAGGCTCGACGACCTGACTTCCCCTTGCCGATCTCGATTTCCAAGACAAACCTCCACTAGGCGCCAGCGATGACCCGAGAGTAGTGGGTAGACGGAAGCCAGTAGGCAGCACCGTCTAGGGCCTACTGTCTGCTGGGATCAGAATCCTCTCATACCAGTCGCTTCGCGAACCTCGCTCATGTATCCCTCGGCCATCTCGTTGGCTCTGATCCCGCTCGAATGTAATACGGCGCGGACATCGCCGTCCTTCAAAGCCTCGAAGCGCTTCTTGATGGGGCCGACCTCGGCGATCACGGCGTCGGCAACGGCATCCTTGAAGGCGCCATACCCGCCGGATCTGTACTGGTCGACGATGGAATCGATCGAATCACCCGTGCAGGCGGACATGATCTCGAGCAGGTTCGAGATCCCAGGTTTGGCATCAGTGTCGTACCGCACTTCCGGATCGCTATCCGTCACAGCGGAACGAATGCGCTTTCGGATCACATCGGGATCATCGAGCAGTGATACGCGACTCTTGATCTGAGGATCGGACTTCGACATCTTCTTGCTGGGATCGGCAAAGGACATCACTCGTGCCGATGTCTCGGGGATGTATCCCTCCGGAATCGGAAAGACATCACCGAACTTGTTGTTGAAGCGCTCGGCGAGATCACGAGTTACCTCGATGTGCTGGCGCTGATCGTCACCAACCGGTACAAGATTCGCATGATGAAGAAGGATGTCTGCCGCCATCAGAACCGGATACGAATAGAGACCGAGATTGGAGGCTGCACCGGCGGCTGTCTTTTCCTTGAACTGGGTCATGCGGTTCAGCACGCCCATCGGCATGATCGTTGCAAGGATCCACGCAAGTTCTGAATGGCCTGGGACCTGGCTCTGGGTATAGAGCAGTGATCGATCTGGATCGACACCAAGGGCCAGAAGCACCTTGGCAGTTTCGATCCGTGAGTTCTCCAGCTCGTCACGGTCATAGTCGACAGTCATCGCGTGCAGGTCGACGATGCAGTAGATGGTGTCAAATGCATCCTGGAGCTGCACCCAATTCCGGAAAGCGCCGAGGTAACCGCCGAGATGCATGTTGCCTGTTGGCTGGACGCCTGAGAAGATCCGCTGTTGCATGCGGCGAGCATACCGGGGTCCTTCCTGCAGAATCTGTTCTCTGGGCTCACAACCGGACCCACTCCGGTCCTGAACCCTGGGTTTGGCTGGGGAGTGGTCTTGACGTTTCGGAGTGGGGGGGGCATACTCGCCATGAAATGCAAACCACAGCTACCACGATCATTATCACCTAGCGCACACGTCACACACGTGTGCGCTGCCGAACCCTCCGCAAGTCGGAGGGTTCTCTCATTGGAGTGGACCATGAAAAGGACCGTTGAAATCTATGACACCACGCTGCGGGACGGCACCCAGCAGGAGGGGATCTCGCTGACCGTGAGGGACAAGCTCACAATCTGCGGCCTACTCGACGAGCTTGGAGTCACCTACATCGAGGGTGGCTGGCCGGGAGCCAACCCGAAAGAGGACGAGTTCTTCAAACGAGTGAAGACGGAGCTCGTTCTCGACACAGCCAAGTTGGTCGCGTTCGGCGCAACCCGAAAGGCCGGAGTCAAGCCAGAAGACGATTCGCAGGTTCAGAAGCTTCTCGAAGCCGAGACGGGCACCGTGTGCCTCGTCGGCAAGACGTGGGATTATCACGTGGAGCATGCTCTGCGAACGACACCTGAAGAGGCGATAGCGATGGTTGGCGACACCGTTGCCTATTTCAGAGGTCGGGGCAGGGACGTATTTTTCGATGCTGAGCATTTCTTCGACGGCTACCGATCCGACCCGGAGTTTGCAGTGGCAGCGCTCCAGGCTGCCCACGACGCCGGTGCTTCAAGACTCGTGATGTGCGACACCAACGGTGGATTCCTCAGCCACGAAGTCGAACGGATCATCGGTGAAGTCACGGAAAAGGTGCCGGACGGTACGTTCGGTTGCCACTTCCACAATGACTCCGGCCTGGCAGTTGGCAACTCGCTCACAGCAGTCCAGGGCGGTGTCTACCAGGTGCAGGGTTGCATCAATGGTTATGGGGAACGGACGGGCAACGCAGACCTCTGTTCCGTAATCCCGAACCTGTCCCTCAAGATGGATATCGAAACGATCCCGCAGGATCGTATCGATCGACTCACGAACGTGTCCCACCACATTGCCGAGGTCGTGAACCTCACACTCGACCCTCATCTCCCGTACGTCGGAGTATCAGCGTTCACTCACAAAGCCGGCCTGCACACGTCGGCCCTGGCGAGACGCTCCGATGCCTATGAACATCTCAGCCCGTCCGAGATCGGCAATACGACCCGCGTGGTGGTCTCTGAGCTCGCCGGACGGTCGACTGTCCTAGCGAGAGCGGAGGCGTCCGGCTTCACGCTGACAGCAGACGAAGCACAGGCGGTCGTTGATGAGATCAAGAAGCGGGAGCACATGGGCTACCTGTACGAAGCCGCAGGAGGATCATTCGAGCTGCTTGCCCGCGAGGTCACAGGGTGGAACCAGAGTTTCTTCGATCTCGAGTCGTACAGAGTCTTCGTAGAAAACCGTGGAGGCGAGGTCATCGCTGAAGCCACGGTCAAGGTCGTTGTTGATGGCGAACGAATCGTTTCAACAAGTGAGGGAGACGGTCCTGTGGCAGCCATGGACGGTGCGCTGCGCGCAGCCCTCCGCGACTCGTACCCGGAGGTCGATCAGATCAAGCTCACTGATTACCGCGTTCGTGACCTTGACAGCTCAGACGGCACGAACGCCAGGGTACGCGTCCTGACGGAGCACTCGAGTGTTGGATCCACCTGGGGATCGGTCGGGGTGCACACCAACATCATCGATGCATCCTGGACAGCCGTTGCCGACGGCATCGTGGTCGGCCTGCTCAGGAATCAGGGTGGAACGCAGGCGACGAACGACGAGTGATGAGTGCCCTGCCTACCGTTCGAGTCCGAAACCTTCATCCTTCCAACCCTCGATGGCTTCGTGAGTGTCCCGGCAACCGGCTCGAAAGGCAGCAAGCTTGCGAAATGCTCCACCGCTTTTCGAGATGGAAGGCGTTGGCTCAGCACATCAGCGGTGTCTCTTCTTGTCTACTGTTAGCCCACGACCGTCTACGCACGGAGGAGCCGCATGCCGCGCCCGATCACTTCTGAGGATCTCTGGAACTTGAAGCGTGTTGGTCAGCCGGAGCACATTCCGAACATGAATGCGGTCGTGGTGCCCGTCACCACATTCGATGAGGACGAGCAAACGCATTCCGTTCTGTACCTCGTCGACCGCGACGGTACGAAGAAGCAGTTGACCTCCACAGAGCGGTTCGCTTCAGCTCCCAAGCCGAGTCCCGAAGGAAACCGTGTCGCGTTTCTCGCAAAACACGGTGACGACGAACCCCAGGTATACGTCATTTCGCTCGAAGGCGGCGAGGCGCGAGAAGTGAGCGATCTCCCGCTGGGGGCGCGTCATGTGATATGGGTACCCGGTCGCGACTCCCTGATCGTCGTGGCACCACTGCTGCGAGGATTCCCGACCGTCGATGAGACAAGGGCAGAGATCGATACCCGTGGTGACAAGCCGAGGGCCATTGTCACCGAGGATCGCGTTTACCGCCATTGGAAACGGTGGCTCGCCGGAGACAGCATCGATCATCTGTTCCGTATCGACCTCGACGACGACACGACACATCACCTCACGGCGGGACTCGAACGCCTCATCGGCCTCGACGACCTGGACGAATCCCTGGCGATCACGCCAAACGGTGAAACCGTCGTCTTCACGCTTGACGACTTCGACGAACCCTGGGATCAGCTTCGATTCCGCCTCCACACTGTTCCCGTGGCAGGAGGCGACATCGTTCGATTGCCAACCGAAGACACAGCACAGCAGATCCGACCGCGCCTATCGCCGGACGGGTCGACCCTCGTCTATGGCGTCCAATACGAACAGGGGTACTACGCCGACCTCGTTCGCATCGTGACACACCATGTAGCAACCGGAACAGAACAGGTCATCACCGCTGACTGGGATCGCTCGGCTGGAGGCTGGGAGTTCATCTCGGACGACGAACTCGTTTTCCATGCTGAGGACGATGGCAGGGTTCGGATATTCACACTCTCCATCGACGGTGGCACGCCCATTCCCCAGACGTCGACAGGATCGAACCACGGAGTTCGCGTAGGAGTCGACTGCTTCTGGCACAGAATCGAATCGTCGAACATGCCGCCTGAGGTGGCGTTCACATGCGGTGGCCACACAACCGTCGTATCCGGATTCAACACGGAGCTGCTTTCGGAACTCGATCTGCGACCGGCGGAAGAAATCCGATTCGAAGGAGCGGAGGGTGACCAGATACAGGCATTCGTCATCGTACCGCCGGAGTTCGACAACGCTGCGCGATGGCCCTTGCTGCACAACGTCCACGGCGGGCCACACAACGGCATCATGGACAACTGGCATTGGAGGTGGAACACGCAGGTCATGGCCGCGGCGGGTTACGTCGTGGCGTCTGTCAACTTCCACGGATCATCATCGTTCGGCGATAGGTTCGCTCGCAGCATTCGTGGATCGTGGGGAGACATGCCCGCCCGCGACGTCGAGGCAGCCACCGATCACCTCATCTCACTCGGGTACATCGACGAGGATCGCATGGCGATCGCCGGCGGCTCGTACGGCGGTTATCTCGTTTCGTGGCTCACAACGCGAACCGATCGGTACGCCGCATCGATCTGTCACGCCGGCGTGACGGACCTGCTCGGCCAGTGGGCGTCCGACCACACGGCAGGGCGGGAGCGTGCCATCGGAGGCGTCCCGTGGGAGGATATGGATGCAGTACAACGCTGGAGCCCGTCGGCTCACACCCATGACATCGTCACGCCCACACTCGTGATCCATGGAGAACTCGACTACCGCGTCGTCGTCACTCAAGGCCTCGCGCTCTATGGTCTGCTCAAGGCCAAGGGTGTTCCCACACGGTTGCTGTACTTCCCAAACGAAGGGCACTGGATTGAAACACGCGACAACGCACTGCTGTGGTGGAGCGAGTTCGTAGGGTGGCTCGATCGGTGGAGCGAATAGCTGCCAGTTGGTACAGCCTCGCCGATGGTGCGAAGCTCCATGTATGGAGCCAACGCCCAAGAGGGAACCGACACAACGAGCTCCCCTCGATGTCGGGAAACGAGGACGGTTCGATCTGGGACCGGTTGGCGCCACAGCCGCGGTAGCGGGCGTAGTCGCCATCGCCATGACAATCGCCCTCGGATTGATCATTCCCAACATCGTCGAAGAGCGCGTCCTCGAAGCGGGAGCGACATCGATCCACGAAGCGGTGGACGAGATAGGGAGTGCACTCTATTCCGGCGAGATGCTCACCGAGGATGACATCGCTCTTCTGCACGAGCAGGTCGAGCTGTCCCTGCTCGGACGGGAGATCGTCCGCGTGAAGATCTGGGACAACATGGGCACGATCGTGTACTCGGACGAGGAACGACTCATCGGCAGAAGCTACGAGATGTCCGATGATCTGCTCGCAGCCTTCAGCGGAGAGCTCATCTGGGAGGCGCCAGATCTCACCCTGCCCGAGAACGAGTACGAACGGGGACTCGGCGAACTTCGCGAATACTACGTGCCTGTGGACAGCGGCGGACAGGGTATCGAGATCGTGTTCGAGGTGTATGAACTCGCCGACACACTCGTCGCAACCGTGGCCAGCATACGCGCTGGCGTGTGGATCGCTCTCGGGATCGGATCCGCCGTACTCCTCGTGGCACTCGCGACAGCTGCCATTACGAATGCACGCGCCGAGCGGAACCGGATAGCGCGCTCCGAACGACTGATCGGCCAGCTCCTCGAGATACAAGAAGACGAGCGGACCAGGATCATAGGAGCACTTCATGATGACATCGGTCAGCCGCTGTACCGGATCATGTTCGGGCTCCAGGCAGGTCGGAGGATGGTCGAGCGGGGGTCCGAAGTCGACGAGGAGCTCACAAAGCTGGACCTGCTCGTCAGAGACGTCGACGCCACGTTGCGATCCGAGCTCACGAGCTTGCGAGATGAACCCGGCGTCGAGATCGATCTGGAATCTGCTCTCGCGGAGTTGGTCGAGGTCGCGGAAGACGAGACGAACCTGGACATCGAATTCATATCGGATGTGGAGACGGAACTTCCGCTCGCTCATCGTGCAACGCTGTACCGTGCCGCCAAGGAGGCACTGGCCAACGTCGACAAACATGCGTACGCCGACCATGTCACAGTACGGTTGCTGGAAGGAAGAGACTCGACGATGATCGAGGTGACGGACGACGGAGCCGGCTCCACGGGAGAGCCAGGACTCGGACTCACGACTACAAGGGACCGACTCGAAGCGATCGGTGGCGGCATCGTAGTGTCCGACGCCAAAGGTGGCGGCACACGTCTCGTTGCCTGGGTACCCATTGAACGCTCGGAGGGGCAATGATCCGGCTTGCGATCGCCGATGACCATCGGATCATTCGCGAGGGGCTCGATCTCCTCCTCGCGGAAGCGGATGACATTGAGATCGTTGCCCACGCATCTGACGGTCATGAGCTGATCGATATCCTCGAGACGACCGATATCGACGTGGTTCTCCTGGACGTGCGCATGCCGAACATGACAGGCCTCGACGTTCTCGGCACCATCGGGGAGCTAGGGATAGAGGTCGCCGTCGTGATGTTGAGCATGTACGGGGACCCGGTATACGTGAGCAGAGCTATCGAGCTCGGTGCATCCGGGTATCTGCTCAAGAGCGTCGGACAGGATGAACTCGTCCGTGCAATAGAGACGGTCGCTGGAGGGAAGCCCTACTTCCACGCAGAGGTGACCGGTCCTCTTGTCGCCCGATTGGTCAACGGTGATGCACCCGGTCCGGTCGGAGAGATGTCCGTCGAGCAACTTCAGATTCTCCAGCTGCTCGCAGACGGTGCGGACAACACATCGATCGCAAACTCCCTGTCGGTGAGTGAAGCCACGGCGAAAGCGAAGCTGAGGGCAATCTACGGTTCTCTCGGCGTACAGCGGCGCTCGGAGGCGGTCGCCGTGGCAATGCGTCTCGGACTCATCACCTAGAACGAGGCCGTTCACAGCTCACAGTGTCCCACCATAGGGCCAAAGGTCACTTTCTCGACGACCGAAAGTATCCCTGAGGTCGATCCAAACGACACGTCGAAGGGTCCAAACGCCACTGATCCCGCTCCGCGCATTGTCATACGTTGTCCGCATGACATATAGACGCCACGAAGAAGGTGGCGAACTGACCGAGGAGGTCACTTCCATGCGGACCAAGAGCAGATGGCTCGTGGTCGTGTTCGTGCTCGCCCTTGTCGCTGCTGCGTGTACCGGTTCCGAAGCCGAGGACGCCACAACGACGCAGGCACCAACAACGACAACAACGCTCGGATCGACTACAACCGAAGCACCACCGGCAACCGAGCCACCAACTACAACTGAAGCACCTGCGCCCCCCGAAGAAGCGGCCATGGGACGTTCGTTGGTTGCTCCAGAGGCCGCGATCACGGTCGATGGTGACCCTTCGGACTGGGCCCTGGTTCCGGGTCTCGCTACGACACTCGAACCGATCGTCGAGGAAATGGGCGACGGGCTCGAGAACAAGGACGTCACCATCAAGATGGCGTATGACGATGTGAACATCTACGCGCTGTTCACCGTCGACGACGACTACAACTGGAACGCCGACGACGCCCATCTCTCGGGTGCAGCCGCACTGCTGTTCCCCATCGACACGGGTGGCCCACACATGGGCGCCGACGACGAGCTGGGCGAGGACTCAACCGGTTTGGTCGACATCTGGCACTGGGAACTCGAGTGTGCATCCGGCGTTGACTCCGGTGGCGCTGTGAACCCTGCTGGTGACGGCAAGGACCCAGGCAACGACGCGACATGCAACTTCGACGACGAATGGGCATCGGACGCCGAAACCCGTGAAGACGACAACGGTGCAGGGGCAGAGAACAGCCTGCTCGGTGTATGGACACACTCCAACCCGACCGACGACGGGCCCGGTGTCTGGTACTTCGAGATGTCTCGCCCACTGCAAACCGGAGACGAAGGCGACGCACAGTTCACGGTAGGTGAAACGACACTGCTCGCCCTCGCCTACTGGGACGTCGACCTCGGACCCGACGGTTGGCATGACGACTCCCACGTCCAGTCAGCCAACCAAGAATGGATCGAAGTCGACCTCGTGGCGACCACCGCCGAAGAAGCGGCCATGGGACGTTCGTTGGTTGCTCCAGAGGCCGCGATCACGGTCGATGGTGACCCTTCGGACTGGGCCCTGGTTCCGGGTCTCGCTACGACACTCGAACCGATCGTCGAGGAAATGGGCGACGGGCTCGAGAACAAGGACGTCACCATCAAGATGGCGTATGACGATGTGAACATCTACGCGCTGTTCACCGTCGACGACGACTACAACTGGAACGCCGACGACGCCCATCTCTCGGGTGCAGCCGCACTGCTGTTCCCCATCGACACGGGTGGCCCACACATGGGCGCCGACGACGAGCTGGGCGAGGACTCAACCGGTTTGGTCGACATCTGGCACTGGGAACTCGAGTGTGCATCCGGCGTTGACTCCGGTGGCGCTGTGAACCCTGCTGGTGACGGCAAGGACCCAGGCAACGACGCGACATGCAACTTCGACGACGAATGGGCATCGGACGCCGAAACCCGTGAAGACGACAACGGTGCAGGGGCAGAGAACAGCCTGCTCGGTGTATGGACACACTCCAACCCGACCGACGACGGGCCCGGTGTCTGGTACTTCGAGATGTCTCGCCCACTGCAAACCGGAGACGAAGGCGACGCACAGTTCACGGTAGGTGAAACGACACTGCTCGCCCTCGCCTACTGGGACGTCGACCTCGGACCCGACGGTTGGCATGACGACTCCCACGTCCAGTCAGCCAACCAAGAATGGATCGAAGTCAAGGTCGGCTAGCGATAGTGCCACAACCCTCTCCTATCCGTGGAGACGCAGCGTTCATCTTCACGGATAGGAATGGGCTAGTGAACGGCCGGCCGCCGATGTACAGGAGTACCGAGTGAGTAAGAGACCCGAGAAAGTCAGGGGCAAAACAACGCCTCGAGATGAAGAGCCGATCCCTGTCGAGATCGTCGACCGTAGGAGTGCAATCAAGTATCTCGGTATGGGCGCCCTCGGTGCGGTTCCATTGATGGCATCTCCTCGGGTCATGGACGGACTCGTCCGCGACGTCGTCGCAGGAACGGCCACGGAAGACCAGGCTGGAGATGCCGGTCCTGCAAGGACCAAGTCCGGCCGGATTCGTCAGTGGACGATGATCATCGACCTGGCGAAGTGTGACGGATGCCAGAGCCAGGGAACCCCACCTTTGTGCACCTCAGCCTGCATCGAAGGACATCTCGCTCCCCAGCCGATGCAATGGATCGAGATCTACGAAGCTGAACTGGGCGGTGGCGGCACACAGTTCATCCCGACGCCCTGCATGCAGTGCGAGAACCCACCGTGCGTAAAGGTATGCCCGGTTGGGGCGACCTTCTCCACCCCGGAGGGAACAGTTCTCATAGACCAGGAACGGTGCATCGGCTGCCGCATCTGTATGCCAGCCTGCCCGTACGACCGACGGTTCTTCAACTGGGGTAACCCGCCAGTCCCCCCCGAGGCTGCCCTCGCCGACTACCAGCCAGAGCATCAGGTCGCCTCGATCCGAGGGACGGTATACAAGTGCGACTTCTGCACGGAGACGGTCAGAGACGGAACGCTCCCTTTCTGCGTCCAGGCATGCCCGAACGATGCCATCTGGTACGGAGATCTCGAAGAGGACATCGCAACGAACGGCCGCACGATCGTCAAGGCATCTCGCATGCTCTCCGACAACAATGCCTATCGGCTCAAGGAAGACCTCGGTACCCAGCCAAGGGTCCACTACCTGCCGGGTCATGGAGAAGACGTTGGCCGGCATCCTGAGGATGAGGGTCGAATGCCAACGGAGTGGCCATGGATCGAACGAGCCGAGGGATCAGTCACATGGACTCGATGACGAACTGGCGCGAACGACTCATCGGTAAGACGACGAGACCAACCCTCGTCACCACGTATCGGTACTGGCTGTGGTTGGGATTCCTCATCGTGATCGTGGTCAACAGCGGCTACCAGTATTCGAGACAGTGGCAGAACGGTCTGTACGTCACCGACATGCGGGACCGGATCTCGTGGGGTCTCTACATCTCGGCGTTTGTGTTCTTCATCGGCATCAGCCATGCAGGAACACTGATCTCAGCGATCCTTCGGGTATCGAAGGCCACGTGGAGGGCGCCGATCACGAGGATCGCAGAGTTCATCACGGCCGTTTCGTTGTTGGTAGGTGCCTCGTTCGTACTCATCGACATGGGTCGCCCAGACAGGATCTTCAACGTCTTCCGATACGGCCGATGGCAATCCCCGATCATGTGGGACGTCATGGCGATCACGACCTACCTGACGGCAAGTGTCATTTATCTGTACGCACCGATGATCCCGGACCTCGGCCTGTACAGAGACCGGCTCGCGAACAAGGTCGGTGTCGTACGTAACTTCCTGTACCGAACACTCGCACTGAACTGGAACGCACTGCCGCAACAGGTCAAGTTCCTTGGCAAGGCCATCACGATCATGATGCTGATCATCATGCCCATTGCGGTGTCTGTGCACACAGTCGTATCGTGGATCTTCTCGATGACCCTGCGCGCTGGATGGAACACCAGCATCTTCGGCGTGCTGTTCGTTGCCGGGGCGATCTTCAGCGGCGTCGCAACGCTCATCCTCGTCATGGCCGTACTGAGACGGATCTACCACTGGGAGGAGTACCTCACTGAGCAACACTTCCTGTACCTGGGGTATCTGCTCGCAGCGTTCGGTGCGTTCATGATCTACGTGAACATCAACGAGTACCTGACCGAAGGATTCAAGCTCGAAGAAGCCGGAGAGTTCGCCTTCCGTCAACTGTTCGTCGAGGACTTCGCCGTCATGTTCTGGTTCTACATCATCGGGGGCCTCATCGGGCCCATCGTCTTGATGTTGATCCCGAAAACCCGCACAATCGCAGGCGTGATCGTGGCTGCGATCCTTGTCGACATAGCGATGTTCCTCGAGCGGTACTTCATCGTGGTGACGGGTCTCCGCGTTCCCCTCATGCCGTATGAGCCTGCGAGCTACTCGCCTACGTTCGTGGAGTGGTCGATCTTCGCAGGAGGTTTGGCGTTCTTCGCGTTGCTGCTCACCGTTGCGGTCAAGATCTTCCCCATGCTCGCGGTGTGGGAAATGACCGAGGAACACGAGAAGATGCTTGCCCGCGACCATACCGGGCAGCCACTGAAACACGAGGCGGACGTCGCTCTGTCCGGCGGACCGGCAGAGAGGTCGCCGGACCAGGGAGATCTCCACCGGGGAGGTGCATCGTGATTTGCCGTCACATCCAGTTCATCGTGCGTGTTTCAGTCTCGGTCTTCGCTGTTTTGGCGATACTGACCATGGCTACGTCCGCCTACGCAGCTGAGATCGGGATCAGCGTCGGTGCCCCTGAACGGGCCTCTGTCGGGCAAAACGTCGAGGTCAAAGCTGTGTTGTCTGAGAACGGAGTCCCCTTGGAAGGCGCTGAGGTCGCCTTGACGTACCAAGCATCGATGGCCGGAGAATCGGCCAGAGTCGAACTCGCGACGGCAATCACCGACGAAACAGGAACCGCGGTGATGATCTACCAGCAGCGGGCGGACGACAACCGCGAGATGCGCGTTGTCTATCTTGGGCCCGGAACCGATCCGGTAGAGCCATACGTCTTCACGATCGCCGTCGAACCGGGCGGCGAGCAACTGTATCGGTCGGAATCCGGAGTCGAGATCCCGTTCGTGAATGGCACGTTGGTGATTCTCGTTATCGCCACTGTGTGGTTTCTGATCGCCCTTGCAGGCGTCTACCTCGTCCGTGTAGGAAAAGCGGGACAACTGGTAGAGACACCGACCGGCGAGGACGGCTCGATGTGGATCAGCGTGCTGCTCGCATCCGCGGCAGTGTTCACCGCCATCGGCATGGTGATCGTGTTCGTCAGGGCTCCGGTGTCGAACGCGGACGTCACGGACCCGGAACGGTATGACCGTACGCCAATCGTGTACATCGACAGCACGTATCCCTACGAAGGGTTCGGTCTCAACGATGAGTCGGTCGCGCAGACCGGCGACCCGATCAAGGACGGAGGCGCGCTCTACTTCAAGTATGGGTGTGCCGCGTGTCACGGTCTCAACGGACAGGGCGCAGTGGTGGGCCCGACGCTCGTGGACGAGATCGGATCCTTCGGGAGCTTCAGCGAGGATGTGAGAGAAGGCACCAGGGGGATGCCCGAATACCACGACGTCACGATCTCAGACGAGAACCTCCAGAAGATCTACGCCTATCTCAAAGAGGGACGCTAAGGAGCCGGATCGGAAGCTCCCAGTACAGGGATTCGAGCCTCGACGATTGTTCCGCGCCCGTGATCGGAGTCGATGTTGAGGTCACCCCCGGCACGCTTGACCCTCGTACGCATGTTCGCAAGGCCGAGCCCCCACGGTGCGCTGGCGACGTCGAAGCCGTGACCGTTGTCCGTGACCCCCAGGAAGAGTGAACGCTCATCCGCAGAGAGAGCGACCTCGATCGCCGTTGCACCTGAGTGACGAATCGCATTCGAAACGCTCTCCCTCACGATCTGGAGCACGTCGTCGATCAAGGAGAGATCGAGCTCGGGAACACTCCCCTGAACGGACACGGTAGTAGGGACATCGTATGGCCCTCCGAGTCTGTCGACCAATTCTTCGATCTCCACGGCGAGGGAACCTCTTCTGGGGAGATCACCATGAAGGTCGTAGATCAATCTGCGGAGTTCGGCAATCGATGCGTCGATGGCGACCGCAGCGTCATCCATCGCAGCACGCATGCCTGCGTCATCAGCAGCAGCTACCGACCGTGCCTGAAGATCGAGGCCGACAGCGAACAGGTTCTGAATGATCGAATCATGGACATCGCGCGCGATCCGGTCGCGGTCTTCCCTGACGGCGCTGTCACGTAACTCCTGCGCCATGCGAATGGAGTCGATTCCAGCTCCCGCGGCAACCGCGAGTGCCTTCATCGCAAGCTCATCTTGTTCATCGAAACCGCCGGGCTTCTCAGTGACGTACAGATTGCCGAAGATCCTGTCCCTCACCATGACAGGCACGCCGAGAAACGACGACATGTCCGGATGAGCCGAGGGAGTGCCGGTGTACGCGGAGTGTTGCGTTATATCATCCACACGCACTACCTCCCCATGGCGTGTTATGTCGCCGAGAAGCCCGCGTCCAACTGGTGGATCTCCGATACCGACCGCCACAGACGACGACACCCCCCTGTGGTGGAACTCTGAGATGGTACCGTGCCTATCAATCACACCAAGGGCGCCGTAGCGGGCGTTCGTCAGCTCGATGGCGGTATCGATGGTCGTCGTGAGAAGGGACTGCAGATCCACCTGCTCGACGATGGACGACGTACGCTCGATCAGAAGTAGTAGGTCATCACGCCGACCATCGGGATCCTGCATCATCTCACGATAGGCACAGGTGGTGCCAGAGGCTCCGCAGGCTTCTCGATATGCTGGAGCCATGGATAACAGAACATTCCGCATCGTGCTCGTTGATGACCATGATGTCGTTCGGGCTGGACTGAAATCCGTCTTCGACAATGCGAAAGACCTCGAAGTCGTGGGTGAAGCTGGTACCTCGAGCGAGGCGATACGCCGAGTGGGACTCGACCTGCCCGATATTGTGGTTCTGGACGTGCGCCTGCCAGATGGATCGGGGATCGACGTCTGTCGCGAGATCAAGAGACGATGGCCTGCAACAGGCGTACTCATCCTCACCTCATACGCCGACCAGGATGCTTTGATCGAAGCATTCGACGCCGGAGCCTCCGGTTACATCCTCAAACGTGTCGATTCCGCCGGACTCGTTGAGACGGTGAGAAGGGTCGGGCAGGGTCAGAAGGAGTTCGGCGACGCGCTCGACGCCGCCCTCGCAAGCAGAATCCGATCGAGCGGACAGGCTCCAGGAAAGCTCGATCGGTTGAGTCTCCAGGAGAGGAAGGTCCTTGACCTTCTCGCACAGGGCAGGTCGAACAAGCAGATCGCCGAACAGATGTTTCTGTCGGACAAGACGATCAAGAACTACGTCTCGCACATCCTCTCGAAGCTCGAGATGACTTCGCGCACCGAGGCAGCAACCTACGCGACGAATATCGAAGCCGAACGCAGGGCGAGATATGCCCCGGAGGACTGGGTCACCGACTGAAACCGAGATTCGAGTTCACGAGGCCAACTCGTCGATGAGTTCCCAGAGCGCTTCGACGTGACGCCCATCGGTGCATGTCTGTCCGATCGAAACTCGGATGAACCAGGTATCGCCGATTTGTGAAGGCGTAACAGCGACATCGCCTGTCTCGTTGAGGTCATCGGCAAGCTGTCGTGTCGCTTCATTGCCACCAACGTGGGTGAAACACACGAGCCCGAAGGGATGCGGGGCGAACAACTCGAATCGATCATCCATCTCGACCCATGTCGCGAATCGATTCGCAAGGGCGACATGATCCCTCACCATGGCCCTGAGGCCTACCGCTCCGTAGTACCGAAGCACCCACCACAGTTTCAGCGAGCGAAACCGCCTCCCGAGCGGCACATGCCAATCTCTGTAGTCGACCACGTCACCGCCGGCAGAGGCAGCGTTCCTGAGGTACGGCGGGAGGATGCTCATCGTGTCGATGAGCGGCTTGCGGTTTGCCACCCATAGAACGTTGCAGTCGAAGTTCACCATCATCCACTTGTGCGGGTTGAATGTGTAGCTATCGACTCGCGCGAGTGCAGGCTGGTACACCCGGAACTCGTCACAGATCATCGCGGTACCGGCGTACGCGGCGTCGACGTGATGCCACAATCGGTGCGCCTCTGCGATATCCGCGATGGCACCTATCGGGTCGACAGCCGTCGTACCTGTTGTGCCCACCGCTGATACCACGGCGACGGGAAGCAGGCCTCTTGCAACATCGTCGGCGATCGCAGCCTCGAGCGCGACAGGGTCCAGTGCGAACGACTCGTCGACGTCCACCTTGGAACAGTGACCGATGCCAGCAACGGTGCACCCCTTTTCAATCGAAGAGTGGGCTTGGCTGGACGCATACACGACCATCCGCTCGGCCGATGCGTCCTCACGCCGTTGATGCCTGGCCACCACCAGAGCAGCATGAGTGGAGTCGGACGCACTCATCTGGATCACGCCACCACCTGGACCAGCGGACTTCCAACCTTGGGGGAGACCCATCAGATCGACGAGCCAGTCGAGAACCCTGGTTTCTATCTCTGTGGCAGCAGGTGACGTCGACCACAACATGCCTTGTTGGCCGAGCCCGGAAGCGGCGAGCTCCGCGAGAATCGACGGTCCGGAGACATTCGCCGGAAAGTATGCGAACCAATTCGGTGACTGCCAGTGCGTGATGCCCGGCATCACGACCTCGTCCAGGTCAGAAAGAATGGCAGCGAACCCATCGCTTCCCTCTGGAGCACGATCCGGTAGCATCGCTGCGATATCTCCAGGTGCGACCCCGGGAAGGACACGAAGTTCTTCGACTCGTTCCATGTAGCCAGCCAACCAGTCGATCACGGCATACCCGTTCTCGCGGAACTCTTCCGGTGTCATGTGCATGCGCATTCAGTCCACAGTAGACGGTTCACCGATGACGGTCGGAAACGGATGCTGAGAGCTGTCGACCGGAACCGGTTATCGCAGATAGTCCAGTAGATCTCGCATCATGAAGGCCGTCGCGCCCCAGAGGATGCCTTCAGGGAATTCAAAGAACCAGAGCTGATGCCCGAACCAGTCGCGAGATATCCATCGAGACTCATCCAGCAGCTCCGCGAGCGTGGGTTCGATTATCACATCAACTTCCCTTGGATCGGCAATGAACTCCTCAGGTCGGGAGATGCGGGCCACGACCGGTACGATAGGTTTGGAGCGATTTCTGGTGGTAACGGGCTTCAAGGCGCCAAGTATCTCGAGAATGTTCTCCGGAGGAAGGCTGATCTCCTCCCATGCCTCACGTTTTGCAGTATCGATCGGCTCCTCACCGTCTTCACGGTGACCCCCGGGGAAGACCACATCGCCCGGGTGGGTAGGCATGTGATCAGGGCGTCTAGTCAGGACGACCCGAATCTCGCCGTTGTCGTCTTCGTACAATGGAACCAACACTGCGTATTCAGCTCCGGGAGCGTCAACAACCGGGGGAAGTGACTGCAACAGCGACCATGTCTCCATTGGGCGAGCTTATCCGGATAGGCTGGGTTCCATGGCGACGCACGTACACAGCCAACCGCGCTACACGAAACGCCTGATGCTTCGACCATTCCGGCGCAGAGACGTCGCACCGATGCACGAAGCGGTATCAGCGTCGCTCGATGATCTCCAGCCATGGCTGCCATGGGCAGAGGGTTACGACAGGGGCTCGGCCCAGAGATTCATTCGTGAATCGGTCGGTGCGTGGGCAGAAGGACGCGCTTTCGATTTCACGATCCGAGTGATCGACGACCCGAACCGCCACATTGGAAATGTCTCTGTCTGGCCAACGTCCCAACAGAACCACATCGGTGAGGTCGGCTATTGGATCAGATCGGACGAAACCGGCCGTGGATTCGGTGCTGAGGCGACAACGAGGGCCATGCAAGTGGGTTTCGAAGAGATGAGGCTCCACAAGGTGCAGCTCCGGATCGCTGTGGGGAACATCGCTTCGGACCGTATCGCCGAAAAGCTCGGCTTCATCCAGGAGGGAATCCTGCGTGACGAGGTGAAGGTGGGGTCCGAGTGGCTCGATCACACGATCTGGTCGATGCTCGAGCAAGAGTGGTGGTCACACCGCGAACGACACCAAGCCGAGGGAACGATCTCCTGACCATGGACGGCGACCGGTAACGGCGCTGCTCTCCGTACACGGTCTACCGTAAGCGGGCGAACCGTCTACCTCGTGCAGCGACTGAATGGAGAGCTCCCATGCGAATCGGAATCCTGACGGGTGGGGGCGACGTTCCCGGACTCAATCCGTGCATCAAGGCTGTCGTCAACCGTGTGGCCGACCAGGGTCACGATGTCATCGGGTTTCGAAGAGGTTGGGGCGGACTCCTCAATTTCGATCCCGATGATCCGGTTTCGCGAAATGAGAACACCATCGATCTTGATCCCGGAGTCGTTCGGACCATTGACCGCACTGGTGGAACGTTCCTCCACACGAGCCGATTCCATCCGGGGAGGGTTCGACCCGCAGAGGTACCTGAATTCCTCGCGGATCAAGCGAAAGGTGACGGTCCCTACGACTTCACCGACCACTCTCTTCGAGTGCTCAGTGCACTCGCGGTAGATGTTCTGATTCCGATCGGCGGAGACGACACGCTGTCATACGGGCTTCGGATGCATCAGGAAGGCGTTCCGGTGATCGCGATTCCAAAGACGATGGACAACGATGTCCACGGAACGGACTACTGCATCGGGTTCTCCACCGCCGTCACGCGGGGCGTCGATTTCATCCACGATCTCCGCACGAGCACGGGCAGCCACGAACGAATCGCTGTCGTTGAGCTGTTTGGAAGGTACTCGGGCGAGACCAGCCTGATCACGGCCTATCTGGCCGGCGTGGACCGAGCGGTCATCTCGGAAGTTCCATTCGATGTGGAGAGGCTTGCCAACATGCTCGTCGAGGACAAACGAAGAAACTCATCGCACTACGCGATGATGACCATCTCTGAAGGTGCACATCTTGCGGACGGAGAAATGGTTCTCAGCGGCGACGCCGATGCTTACGGTCACCGCAAGCTCGGTGGCATCGGCGCGATCACGGGGTCACTCCTCACAGAACTGACGGGAGAGAACATCATCTACCAGCAGGTGGGCTACCTGATGCGGTCCGGGCGACCTGACTCTCTCGACCTCATGGTGGCCACCAACTATGCCAACATGGCGGCGGACCTCGCCCTCGAGGGCTCGGCCGGCCGCATGGTTGCGCTGCGAGGCGGTACGTACACCAACGTCCCCATCACCGAGACGAGCGAGGGAGTCAAGCGTGTCGACGTCGACGAGCTCTACGACTCCGAGTCGTATCGACCCAAGATCAGGCACGTCATGGGAAAGCCCATGTTCCTCTATTGAAAAGCCCATGTTCCTCTATTCAGATATCAGATACCGGATGTCAGAACGAACTATCCCGCGGCCATCGAAGGCGCTGCATGCGCCCTGCCCCAATCCAGATGATTCATGAGCGGTGAGGCTCTGAACGGAGAACGAGAGCATTGACCCAGATCGAAACCGACGGTGACACGTCGAAGGGAACACCCGACCACATCTACCAGATCTTCATCAATGTCGGCCCTCCTGAAGTGTGGGAAGCCATCGTCGACAGCGACAGAACCCAGAAGTACTTCTACGGCACTCGAGTGGAGTCCTCCTGGAAAGAAGGGGCCGAGGTCAGGTATACGTACCCCGATGGCAGCGTCGCCGCCGAAGGGACCATCCTGGGTATCGAGCCTCTGAAGACAGTCGACATGACGTTTCAGGCGTTGTGGGATTCAGACCTCATCGCCGAGGGGCCTGCACGCGTGATCTGGCGTGTGGAGGATTTCAACGGCGCGAGCAAACTCACGATTGTGCTGTATGACACGCCTGTGGGAAGCAGAACACATGAACACTTCGTGAACGGGTTCCCCTACATCGTGTCTGGCATGAAAACCCTGCTCGAGACAGGTGAAAGTCTCCCGAATCCATCCTGAACGGGAATCTCGGATGACCGTGTCCGAGATCCGGAGGTGGGCATACAAACATTCGGCTATCCGATGTCCGCCATCCCATGGTTTCGCGGTTGGCGTGCCCAGCCACTCGACTACCGTTAAACGATGCCCGACGTGTCCAATTGGTTCCAGGAATTCACCGACACGCTCGCGGTAGTTGGCGGCTTCCGAGTTCTGATTGCTGCGGCCCTCGGAGTCATCCTCGGACTCGAACGTCAGCAATCCAACAAAGATGCGGGGCTGAGAACGTACGCGCTCGTCGCAGCCGGTTCCGCCCTGTTCACGGTGCTATCGATCGAGGCCTTCCCAGGGGCGGACACATCCAGAGTCGCAGCCCAAATCGTCACCGGCATCGGCTTTCTCGGTGCAGGACTCATCTTCCGTCAGGGCGTGAACGTCCAGGGCCTCACCACGGCTGCAGGCCTGTGGTCCGTGGCGGCGATCGGAATGGCTGCAGGCACGGGATTCTGGGGTCTCGCGATCGTGGTCACCGTCATCGTGCTTTTCGTGCTCAAGGTGTCTGACAGGTTCTCAACACAACTACGGGCCCAAGCACTCAGGCACGCTCAATGGTCGGTTCGGCTCACGATGATCGATGTGGCATCGATCGAGGACATCAGAGAGATCGTGGTAGCCCTTGCCCCCACAGCGGCAAGGGTACTTCCGGACATCGGGCATTGGGCTGTTGGCCAGAGGAAGGGTTTTCCCACGATCACCCTGATCCTGAACGATGAGGAACTCAACCAGCTCGTCCCTGTGTTCGAATCCCACGAAAGCATATCGCAGATCCGAATTCATGGGCTTGACTGATTCAGGTGTCAGATGCATGAATTCCCTCGACACATGAACACAATCGCGAGACGAGTTTCGTTACTGACCTCGCGATCGAAATCACATCTGGCTGAAGATCGCCAACACCCAATCGACCACGACCGACGTGTCCGTTGGAGAATCCAGCGACGCAATGGCTTGCTCTGCCAATCCACCAAGCTGGTCTCGTCGGTCCGAATAGATCGCCTTCATGAACGGCGCCGCGAACTCTGGGTGTCCCTGAATGCCAACGTATCCGGTTGCGAACTCGACGAGGAAGTTGTCACAGTGGTCACTCGAACCCAGCACGACCGCATCGGTGGGTAGCTGCGTAACCTGATCCTGATGGCTCGTGACCAGAGACACTGTCTCGTGGAACGGAGCCATCCATGGACGGCTCTCTGCCACGGTCATCGCATGAACACCAACTCCCCAGCCAAGACGGGACTTCTCAACCGAACCTCCGAGGGCGGTCGCCATCACCTGCAAACCGAAACAGATACCGAAGATCGGGACCGATGCATCGACAGAAACCCTCACGAACGCCTCGAGATCCCTGATCCACCGTTCATCCTCGTACACCGACGCCCTTGATCCTGAGATGAGATACCCATCGCACTCGGTGGGATTCACCGGTAACCGACCGTTGCGGATGTCGTAGGCACTGAGGTCGACATCCCTGCCCTCCAACATCGAAGCGAACATCTCGTCGTAGTCGCCTGCAATCTGGTTGTACTCATCGGAAACGTGGTCACACAGGAGCAGTCCAATACGCATATCAGTTGTTCGCGACGAAGACCGTCTTGTACTCGCTGTAGTGGTCAAGCGCCGCCATCCCTTGTTCGCGACCTATGCCGCTGCGTTTCATCCCACCGAACGGCGCCTCTATGTGCACGCTCGAGCTCGAATTGATCGAGATCATTCCGGTTTCGAACGCTCGCGATACTCGCAGTGCGCGGCCGATGTCACGAGTCCAGATCGATCCCGAGAGCCCGTAGTCGGAATCATTGGCGATCGAAATCGCCTCGTCCTCGTCGGCAAATGGCATGATTCCGACAACGGGACCAAATACCTCCTCACGCATGATCGACATGCCGGTGTGAACGTTGACGAACACTGACGGAGTCAGGAAGTTTCCACCGGCGAGCGCTCCGCCGAGTCGCTCCCCTCCACAGACACGTTCAGCGCCTTCGTCTTCTGCGCGTTGCATGTGATCCTCGACCGACGCCCGGTGCGATGGCGTGATGAGCGGCCCCATATCTGTTTCATCGTCGGATGGTCTGCCAACGGCTAGCCGGTCGGTCCGATCGGTGAACGACTCCACAAAGTCCTCGAACACCGATTGCTGAACGAGAATTCTGCTGCGAGCGCAGCAGTCCTGACCTGCGTTGTCGAACACCGCCCATATCGAGGACTCAACTGCGTCATGCAGATCCGCGTCACCGAACACGATCGATGCAGACTTGCCCCCCAGTTCGAGTGAGACCCGCTTGATGCCGTCGGCTGCATCGCGCATGACGCCGGCGCCGATCTCGGTCGATCCGGTGAACGAGATCTTCCGTACGTCTCGGTGCCTGACGATCGCCGACCCGACCAACGACCCGGGTCCCGGAACGACATTGAGCGCTCCGGGCGGGAGACCGGCTTCAAGAGCGAGGTCTCCAAGCATCAGGGCTGTCAGAGGCGTGACGCCAGCAGGCTTGGCAACGATCGTGTTCCCCATGGCCAACGCAGGAGCGACCTTCCACGAAAGGATGAGCAGGGGAAAATTCCACGGAACGATCAGTCCAACGACTCCGAGCGGTTCACGGAACGTCATCAGCGTCCCGTCAGTCTTACCCGGGATCGTCTGACCGTGGATCTTGTCAACTGCGCCAGAGTAAAAACGGAAGGTATCCGCCGCCGCATCTATCTCGCCGAGAGCCGCACCGATCGGTTTGCCAACATTTGATGACTCCGCGGCTGCAAGGACCTCGCGGTTTGCAGAGATTCCCTCAGCGATTCTACCAAGGGTCCTGCCTCGCTCGACTGGAGGCATGGTGCGCCAGGGAGCCGAATGGAACCGACCCACTGCGGCCCTCACTGCCTTGTCGACATCGTCTGCCCCTCCAAGCGCAACTGAGGTGATCGCGGAACCCGTCGATGGGTCATGAACACTTCCCACTGTCCCATCCTGGGCTTCAACTCGCTCGCCATTGATCAGTAACCCTTCGTATCCCTCGTTCATTGCATCACTCCGGAGTCACATATGCGGCGGTGATGCCACCATCGACGAGGAACTCGCTCCCCGTGACGTAGGACGAGTCATCAGAGGCAAGGAACAACGCGGACTTGGCCATCTCCTCAGCAAGCCCGAACCGGCCCATCGGAACGTGCACCAGCCTGCGCTGCTTCTTCTCCTCCGTATCGAGGAACTTCATGAGCAGCTCAGTACGGAGTGGTCCGGGACAGAGAGCGTTGACTCTGACTCCTTCTCTTGCGTGGACAACCGCCAGCTCGCGGGTCAGGGCGAGTACGGCACCCTTCGAAGCCGTGTAAGCAATCTGGGGTGTTGCGGCGCCAAGATGTGCGACGAAGGACGCCGTATTGATGATCGAACCTCCACCCGTCTCCTTGATCGCAGGAATACCGTACTTGCATCCAAGGAACACGCCTTTTGCGTTCACGTTCATCGTCAAATCCCAGATGGCTTCAGATGTGGATTGAGAGTCGCCGTCGTCGCTGTGCATGATCCCTGCGTTGTTGAACATCACGCTGAGTCCGCCATATTCGTCGATTGCGGCTCGCACCATTGCCTCGGAATCGGCGGCGGACGACACGTCAGCCCGAACGGCGATCGCGTCGCCGCCGGCATCATTGATTGCCCCGGCGGTTGCGCTCGCAGTCGATTCATCCAGGTCGACACAGACGACCTTCGCGCCCTCTTGTGCGAACAGCCTTGCGGATTCATACCCGATTCCGCTGCCCGCACCGGTGATGAGGGCAACCTTGTTGGCCAGACGGCTCATATTCTTCTCCGTTTTCCAGTCGAAGGACCGCTCTCACTAGATGCGGTCGAAATACCGTGCACGCTCCCAGTCCGTCACTGCCGCGTCGTACGCGGCAGCCTCCACCGCATAGAAGTGGGCGTAATGATTCTGAACATCCCGTGAGAATGCCTCACCGACGAAGTCGCTCGACGCGAAGGGCGAGATCGCTGCGGCGAGCGTCCCGGGAACGCTCGGCAGATCCTGAGCGGCATATACGTCCCCTGTGAACATCTCCGGTGCATCGATCCCTCGCTCGATGCCATCGATGCCCGAGGCAAGGGCTGCCGCGTAGGCGAGGTATGGGTTGACGTCTCCGCCGGGGATCCTGCATTCGATTCGCAGGCTCGGCCCCGCACCGACGACTCGAAATCCGGCAGTTCGGTTGTCGTAGCTCCATGCGATGTTCGTCGGCGCCCAGGAAGCCTCCTTGTAGCGCTTGTATGAGTTCACCGTTGGTGCGTAGAAAGGCATCACTTCGAGGGCGTGGGTCATCCACCCACCGAGAAAGGCGGTGAACGTGTCCGAACAGCGAATCGGCCCGATCTCGCCCTCGCCAACGAAGGCATTCTGGCCGTCGCACCACAGGCTGAGGTGGATATGGCAACTCGAACCTGCCTGGTCTGCCTCGGGTTTCGCCATGAAAGTGACGCTGATACCGAGCTGGTCTGCGATGTCCTTCATGAGCAGTTTCATGATCGTGTGGCGGTCGGCCATCTCGAGGATCTCGGAGTACTTGATGTTCATCTCATGCTGGCCTCGACCGAATTCACCTTTTGAATTCTCGACCGGGATACCTGAAGCCGAGAGATGGCGCCGGACTGCACCGTTGTAGAACTCCTCGCGCCCTCCCTGCATGATGTGGTAGTCCTCGCTGTACCAACCGACAGACGTCAGATCGTTGAATCCTTTGTCCGCTGCTTCCCTGTATGACTCCTCGTACATGTAGTACTCGAGCTCAGACGCGGCTTTCGCCGTCATACCGCGAGACTCGAGCCTCTCGATCTGCCTCCGCAGGATCGACCTCGGTGCAACCGGGACATATTCGTGGGTCGTGTTGTCGACCAGATCACACAGCACGATCGCTGTACCGGGGAGCCAGTCTGCGATACGCATGGTCGACATGTCGGGCACCATGTGAAAGTCGCCGTATCCGAGTTCCCAGTTGGCGTATGTGTAACCAGGAACGGGAACCATCTCCATGTCGACCGCAAACAGATAGTCACATGCGTGGGTACCGGCTTCGGCGCCATCGTCGACGAAGTGCGCCGCATCGAACCGCTTGCCTTGGACCCGACCGTAGTGGTCGGTGAAGGCGACGATCACCGTGTCGACATCACCGGCCTCGACCCGAACCGCGAGGCTCTCGAGATCCAACATCCCTCGTTCATGCTCCATCGCCACATCCGATCGGTAGCCGTAGAAACGGACACTAGACGAACTGGCTGGTGTCTTCATCGGCAGACAGCCACTGGTACCGTCTGGGAGGTATCCCCTTCCCACAGCGCTTCGCTGGGTCCATCATTGAACAAGACCCACCACAGGAGGTCGGATGCACAAGCACATCACCATCGAAATCGGAATCGACGAAGACGAGACCACGACGCTCGTCCACGCTGTTCTCGATCTACGCGGGGAGCACTTCAATGCGACGGGGAGAGCTAAACGCAACCCCATTGATCCGAGTATCCCCGTCATTGGGGAGGAGCTTGCTCTGGCGAGAGCACTGGGCTCCCTGGAGGAGCAAATCGTGGACGCCGCCTACGCAAAGATCGATGGGGCGCCGTCTGTCAGTTGACCGTTGGCGTTTCACAGTCGGCACCGCCGTGACGGTGAACCGGCAATGTACGACCCGGAAAGAGAGACGGGCGCCTCTCGGCGCCCGTCTCCCATCGTTTGGTGGACCGTTAGAAGTCCATGCCTCCGCCGTGTTCGTGACCGCCACCCGGCATAGCCGGAGCATCCTCAGGAATCTCAGCAACTAGTGCCTCGGTCGTGACAATCAGCGCAGCGATAGAAGCTGCATTCTGAAGCGTCGAGCGAGTCACCTTGGCAGGATCGATCACGCCAGCAACAAAGAGGTCTTCGTATTCGCCTGTGGCGGCGTTGAAACCCTCGTTGCCTTCGTGCTCGTTCTTGACCTTGTCAACGACCACGCCGCCTTCGTAGCCGGCATTGATCGAGATCTGACGAATCGGAGACTCGAGCGCGCGGCGCACGATCTGACGACCGGCCTTCCAGTCATCGCTCTTGCCGCGAAGCTTGTCGATCGCACTCTGGCTCCGAAGCAAGGCAACGCCACCACCGGGGACGATGCCTTCGTCGACGGCAGCACGAGTCGCCTGAATAGCATCCTCGATGCGGTGCTTCTTCTCCTTGAGCTCAACCTCGGTTGCGGCACCGACCTTGATGACGGCAACACCGCCGCTGAGCTTGGCGAGACGCTCGGCGAGCTTCTCGCGATCCCAGTCAGAGTCGGAGTTCTCGATCTCCTGTCGAATCTGCTTGACACGCGCCTCGACATCTGCCTTCGAACCAGCGCCCTCGACGACAGTTGTGTCATCCTTGGTGATGACCACCTTGCGGGCTGTGCCCATCATGTCGATCGTGACGTTTTCGAGCTTGAGACCGACCTCTTCAGAGATGACCGTCGCGCCCGTGAGGATGGCGATGTCCTGGAGCTGAGCCTTGCGGCGTTCGCCGAACCCTGGAGCCTTGACAGCCACGGAGTTGAACGTGCCGCGGATCTTGTTCACCACGAGCGTTGCAAGCGCTTCGCCCTCAACATCCTCTGAGACGATCAAGACGGGCTTGCCGGTCTGCATCACCTTCTCGAGAACAGGAACCAGGTCCTGGACCGAGCCGATCTTCTGGTTCGCTATGAGGATGTACGGATCCTCGAGAACCGCTTCCTGGCGATCGGGGTCAGTGATGAAATAGGGAGATATGTAGCCCTTGTCGAACTGCATGCCCTCAGTGAACTCGAGCTCAACGCCGAAGGTCTGCGAGTCCTCGACAGTGATCACACCCTCATTGCCGACCTTCCGCAACGCGTCGGCGATGTTGCCACCGATCTCCGCATCCGCTGCCGAATTGGCTGCGACGTAGGCGATCGAATCGCGATCCTTCGAGCCGATCGGTGTGGCGAGATCTTCGATCGCAGCGACAACAGCGTCAACCGCTTCCTCGATACCCCGTCGCATCTCCATCGGATTCGCGCCGGCGGTCACAAGGCGAAGCCCGTCGGTCACCATCGCCTGAGCGAGGACCGTTGCAGTGGTTGTTCCGTCACCGGCGACGTCGTTAGTCTTGTTCGCGACCTCCTTGGCAAGCTGAGCACCCATGTTCTCGAATGGGTCGTCGAGCTCGATCTCCTTGGCGATCGTCACACCGTCGTTCGTGATCGTGGGAGCGCCCCACTTCTTCTCGAGGACAACGTTCCGACCCTTGGGGCCGAGCGTGACCTTGACCGTGTCGGCGAGCTTGTCCACGCCCGTCCGAAGGCCACGGCGGGCCTCATCATTGAAATGTATTTCCTTGGCTGCCATGTTGGTATCCCCTTCTAGCCCAAGATGGCGAGCACGTCACGGCTGGAGAGAATCAAGAGATCCTCGCCGTTGTGCTTCACCTCGGTGCCGCCATACTTCGAATAGAAGACGACGTCTCCGACACTGACATCGACAGGGATACGTTCCCCGTCCTTGAACTCACCCGGTCCGACCGCAAGGACTTCACCCAGCTGGGGCTTCTCCTTGGCCGTATCCGGAATCACTAGGCCACTTGCAGTGCGGCTCTCTTCCTCGTCCTGAGGCTTGACCACGATGCGGTCGCCCAAAGGCTTCAAATCCATCCGACTCTCCTTGTTTCGAGTTAGCAGTCGGTACTTACGAGTGCCAAGGATAGCGAACTCTGGCACTCTCTTGACGAGAGTGCCAGAACAGTTCACTGGTGATAGTTTTCAGCTCACGCCGAGCCGTGTGCCGCCTGTGGACGGTGAGCCGTCTCTCTCATTTCGATAGTGCCGAAGACAGATCCATGCCCTCGATGATGCCGACGACGATCCCATCATTCACCACGACGGCTCGGCCACTTAGTCCTGCTGGGCGAAGCAGCAGGCTCTCGAGCGGAGCGCTTGCGTCCACGACATCTGCCGGACCGATCTGGCGCATCAACGCTCGGGCCCGAACCGAGGGCCACCGACTGGGTGAGACGGAGTCGATTTCACCCTGTCCCAGCACGCCGACAACCCTCCCCGACATCTCGACGGGCAGGGACCGCAAACGCGGACCCATCGCATAGAGATCGAGAACCTCCACGATCGTCGCGTCTCCCGATATGGCGTCATGTGTCTCACGCATGACATCGGCCACAAACATCCCGTCGAAGGCCGCGCTCAGCTCCTCCCTACGGCCGGCCGAAACCGCTGCCGTCGCAAGAAACAGCCCGGCGACGATCCAGAAGAGGCCGGTCGCATTTCTCATCGCAAGAAGGAACACACCGACACCTACAACGGCAAAACCAAGCACGCGACCGATTGTCGTCACGACCCTGGTCGCCCTCACTCGATCTCTCCCACCTCTTGCAAGGATGCTGCGGACGATACGTCCGCCATCCAACGGAAACCCCGGCAACAGATTGAATACTCCGATTGCGATGTTCGCGATACCGAGCGCCCACAGCGTCGCACCAACAAGGTTTTCTGCTCCCAGACCGTACGGGCCGGCCAAGAGCAGCAAACCAATGAGCACAGACGAGATCGGTCCTGCGATCGAAACAAGGAATTCCGTGCGAGGCGTTGGAACGCCATCGATCACCGAATAACCACCGAACATGTACAGACGGATGGACCGAACCGCCAGCCCTCGCCTCAGTGCAATGACAACGTGACTGGATTCGTGCAGGAAAACGCCCCCGACGACTCCAACCGCGGCAAGGGCAGCGAACGCGCCGACGGCCTCATCCGATGCATCCGGGACGGCTTGACCGAGATAAATGAACATGGCCCCGCCGAACAGCAGGGCGAGCAGGAATGCCGAGGCGTCTGCGACAACATCGACTCCTGCAAACTTCCCGAGGCGAATCGCACCGTTCACGCGTCCAGCCGCAGGCCCGGTTTGACGTCCCCGACGAGTTCATCGCCTGGGATACCGTCGACGATCTTGTTGACCGCAACGCTGGCGATCATCGCACCATTGTCCGTACACAGCTCAGGTTCGGGGATGAACAACCCGACTCCCCTTCTGGCCGCCTCCTCTGCGAGCCGGTCGCGAAGCCGCCGATTGGCGAGCACGCCTCCACCCCCTCCGACGACCTCGACTCCTGTCGCTTCAACGGCGTTGAACGTCTTGTCAACGAGCACGTCGACGATAGCTTCCTGGATCGATGCGGACACGTCCGATCGAGACGGAAGCTCGCCTGCATCACGAGCCTTCTCCAGATACCTGACAACGGAAGTCTTGAGTCCGGAAAACGAGAAGTCGAACGGCCGATCACGTAGCGCCCGAGGGAAGTTGACTGCCTCTGGATCTCCACCTTCGGAATCCCGGTCTATTGCGGGTCCACCCGGATACCCGAGGCCCATGAACCTGGCGAGTTTGTCGAACGCCTCGCCTGCTGCATCGTCGATCGTCCCACCAAGCACCTCATAGTCCCCCCATGCCTTGACATGAACGATCTGGCTGTGCCCGCCGCTCGCGAGGATCACGACAGCAGGTGGTTCGTAGTCGCCAAACGAGAGGCGCGGAGCGAAGAGGTGACCCTCCATGTGATCGATGCCGTAAAAGGGCTTTCCAAGTGCGTAGGCGAAAGACTTCGCGAAGGAGTAACCAACCATGAGAGGGCCAATGAGCCCGGGACCCTGAGTGACCGCAACGGCATCGATATCGTTCGGATGGATGCCCGCTTGCGTGATCGCTTGATGGGTCAGCGGCCGAATCGCTTCCACATGTGCGCGCGCAGCGACCTCTGGCACAACTCCTCCGAATCGGGCGTGATCGTCGATCTGGCTCGCAAGCACCGAGCTACGTGTCGAAAGACCCTCGATGACCGCCACACCTGTCTCATCACAGCTCGTCTCGAATCCGAGAACCAGCGGACCGCTCATGGCCGCTCACCTCCAACGGCTGATCGGATCGAGGCGATCCTGGTCGCATAGTCGACGGCGTCGATGTCGGTTGCCCACATGACAAGTGCATCCTCGTCTTTGTAGTAGTTCTTCCGTCTCCCGACGGGAGCAAAGCCGAAAAGCTCATAGAGGCCCTGAGCGGAGGAATTCGACAGACGAACCTCAAGGGTGAGATGTCTCGCCCCAACCGAAAGAGCCTCATCTACGAGCGCAAGCATCAGCCTCTTGCCGAGCTGTCTTCCTCGCGCCTCAGGGGCAACGGCGAGCGTCGTGATGTGTGCGTCCTCATCAACGACGAGAAGTCCGCCGTAACCAACGACGCCTGCATCTCCGTTCGTCACGACGACATATCCACGGTTCTCCATGGCAAGCTCGTCGAAGAACACACGAGGAGACCAAGGCTGGTCGTACACTTCAGCCTCGATCGCCGCAACAGAGGGAATGTCGGCACGGGTCATCTCTCTGATGTTCGTCGTCATGCGGGCCACGCCCCCTCAGACCTGAACGCCTCCCAATTGATCTGGGTGTCTGGATCGCGCATGTACAACGGTCTCACATCATCCGGTCCAGATGTCTTGCCATGCCTGGCCTTCATCAACGCGATCTCCAGGATCGTCTCGGCTGAGGGATACCTCGGCCTCCCCCTGCGAACTCTGTGAAGCCCTGTCCACATCAGATCGGGGGCCGACTGCCAGTCACCGACCACAAGAGCATCGTCGACCTCGCACTCGAGCATCGCTTTGAAGTCCTCCGGACTGACCACCTCTGGATCGCCGTCCGGTGCAACGCCGCCGGGTAATGGCGTGAACGGGGCAACTGCGATCTGGCCCCTACGCATGTCGACAACAGGCCAGATCCGCCTGCGTCCGGTTGCAGCCCGCAATGCGATCGTGGTCAGGGACGAGACTGTCGCCATCGGAGCGCCGATCGCGGCCGCGAACGCCTGGGCCGTCGATATACCCGAACGGAGGCCCGTGTATGGACCGGGCCCGACGTCCACCGCGACGAGATCGATATCGCGTGCCGCCCAGTCTGCTTGGGCAAGGCAGAAGTCGATGGCAGGTATCAAGAACTTGACGTGACCTCGACGATCAACATTGACCGAGAGGCCACGGAGCGCCTCGTCCTCACCGATCGCAACCGATGACGCCGGTGTCGCAGTGTCGATAGCGAGGATCTTCATACGAGCACTCCAAGGTCTCTGTTGACCCAGGCGCCGTGTGGCTGGAAGCTGATGGAACGCTGGTCGCCCTCTATGTCGAAGTGGATGACAAGATGATCCATCGGAAGGCTGTCCTCGATCGTGTCCCCCCACTCGATGAGCACCGCACCATCCCGACCATCGTCCGCTAGCTCCAGATCTTCGAACTCTCCGACCGAGCCGAGCCGGTATACGTCTGCGTGAATCAATGGAAGGAATCCATCTCGGTACACCTTCTCGATGAGAAACGTGGGACTCGTGATCTGGGCACTTATCCCGAGGCCGTTCGCAACACCCGATGCGAACAACGTCTTGCCTGCACCGAGCCGACCCGAGAGCACGACTATGTCACCTGCGGTGAGCAAAGCGGCGAATCTGCGGCCAAGCGCAAGCGTCTCGTCTGGGGATGCGGTGCTGGTTTCAACGTTCATCGATGTACTCGAGATTACCGTCAATGACGTTGCGCACGAGACCAAGATCTGCCCTGATGTCATTCGTGACTCGCTCACCGCCGCGGAGGGCAGCCGCTGGATGAAATGTCGGCACGAGGAAGCGTCCCCACCACTCGTACGCCCTCCCGCGCATTCGCGTGATCCCCGTGGTGGTGTTGAGGAGTAGCTTCGTCGAGAAGTTCCCAAGAGTGAGCACGACAATCGGATCGATCAGTTCGATCTGACGCTTGAGATACCCCTTGCACGAATCGATCTCATCGGGACGCGGATCTCTGTTGCGCGGCGGGCGACACTTGACGACATTCGCTATGTATACGTCTTTTCGTTGCAGCTCGATCTCACCAAGCAACGTGTCGAGCAGCTGCCCGGAGAGTCCGACGAAAGGCAGACCTTTCTCATCTTCCTGCTGCCCTGGTCCTTCACCGACAATGAGCACGTCAGCAGTGCCTGATCCGGCACCGAACACGACATTGGTGCGACTCTCGGCGAGTGAGCATGCTGTGCAGTCGTGTGCGATTGTGGCCAGGGCGTCGAGGGTTCCGATCGTATCGATGTCGGGGGTCATCGTGCGCCAGCCCACTCGATGGCTGCCATGATCGAGGATGCGACAACTTCGAACGCTGCCTCGACAATACCGTCGACGGCGGCCTCGTGAACCTCGTTGGATACGACGAACGCGGTGTCTCCGTCGTACCGCGTGTGCGCCGGGCGGATGGTTGCACCGAGAGCGTCGTGCGCTCTCACAGCCATCCTTCGCATCTCATTCCGATCCAGGATTGCGTCTGTCGCAATAGCGATGAGTGTCGTGCTCTGCGCAAAACCCGGGTTCTGACGCGCAAGCTGATCGGTCTCCCTTGACCCTGTCAGGCGAACGCCCGACAGCGAGAACACATCACCGACGGCGTTCAGGGCGACAAGCGCGCCCACTGTTGCTTCGCCGACGCAGACCGAAGCCGAACCAATGCCGCCCTTGCTGGCATGCTCGATACCGGCAAGTTTGCCAACGGTCGCCCCAGTTCCTGCACCAACTGAGCCCATCGCAACCGGATCTGTCGATCGCTGGAGGTATGCCGTGCGCCCATCGTCGGCGGTCGGACGGACATCGGACTTCCCGACCATCAGGTCGTAGAGGATCACAGTCGGAACGATCGGGACGGGACCCGTCGGCGTGGGGGCGCCCCGGCCTTCGGACTCGAGTTCCTCAACGACGCCCTGGGCAGCTGCGAGACCGAAGGCACTACCGCCCGCGAACACCAACGCGTTGACGGTCACCGGTTTGATCGCGTCCCCAAATATCGCCAGCTCGCGTGTGCCAGGTGCACCACCGCGCACGTCGACGATGCCCACATTCGGTTCAGGGAAGCTGATCGCAGTGACACCGGTCATGGCGTCCGTGTCCGTGTAGTGGCCGACAGAGACACCGTCGACAGATGTGATCGTCCCGTCAGCCATGCCGGGTTCCTCCGACGTAGCGGCGAGGGAGGCGCGGCCCGAAATCGCATATGACTTCGTAGGTGATCGTGTCGAGCAGTTCTGCCCACTCGTGTGGTGTGATCACTTCGTCGCCTTGTTTACCCATCAGCACAACTTCGTCGTCGACATTGACATCGTCCTGCCCTACATCAACGATGATCATGTCCATCGTGATCGTACCGGCATACGGGTATCGCCTGCCCCCGATCAGGACCGATCCTGTCTCGGAAAGGATGCGGTGCACTCCGTCCGCGTACCCGATCGGGATCGTGACAACCCTTCCGGCAGTTTCCAGCGGTCTCCTCCGGCCGTACGAGGGGTGTGCGCCCGCGGACAGATCCCTTGTGTATGCCACGTGGCTCACTACACGCATCGCCGGTCTGAGGTCGAGTCCCATGCCGCTGTTCTCATGCGGCCGCATGCCGTAAATGCCAAGACCGACGCGGCACAGGTCATGGCGCGTCTCCGGGAAGTCGAATGCCGCCGCTGTGTTCGCCGCATGCAGGATCTTCGGTTCGATCCCTTCAGCCTCGAGCGCCTCGGTGAAGTTCTCGAGAGCGCGATTCTGCCGGTCTGTGTACTGAGGATCCTCGTCCGCCACCGAAAAATGCGTGAACACGCCCTGGAGTTCGAGGCGGTCATCTCCGTCGATTCTGCGAGCGATCTCGAAGGCATCAACAGGAGAAGCGCCGACTCGATGCATCCCCGTATCCAACTTGAGGTGGACCGGATATGGCAGAGTCGTCGCGTTCTGCGCGACAGAAGCAAGCTTCTCGACGAATTCGGTTCGGTACGCAGTCGGTGTGAGCCCATGGGTAACGATCGGAAGCACCTCAGCAAGACTGGGTTCCGAGAGAACGAGGATCGGTACATCGATATCCGCTTCTCTGAGCCTGACCCCCTCCTCGACCAGCGCAACGGCCAACCACCCCGCACCAGCCCGGATGGCTGCGTCGGCAACGGGTATGTCGCCGTGCCCATACGCGTCCGCTTTGACAACAGCACATAACTCAGCTTCGCCTATCTCTGCGTTGATCTGGCGGATGTTGTGCTCGATCGCGCCGAGGTCTATCTCAATCCACGATGGGCGCATGATGCTCCGGGTCTCTGCTCACGGGTGACGGTAGTCAGACCGCACGCCGTGCGGCTACGAGGGACGAAACCGCGTCGATGAGCCGTTGGGGCGTGACCATATTGTGCAGAGCAACGTCCGAGCCTGCGATGCCATGGAGATACGCTGCCGAAGCTGCAGCAGCCGGCGCATCGATGCCTCCGGCGATGAACGCCGCGATCATGCCTGCGAGAACGTCACCGGTCCCGATGGTTGCAAGTTCAGCTCCCCCGGAATCGACAACGACCGTGGTATCTGCAACGACGAGCGTCGGATTTCCCTTCATCAGCAAGACCGCGCCTGTTTCTTCAGCCAACCACTGTGCGGCCTGAAGATCTGGGTCGATCCCCGTCAAACGCCTGAACTCTCCGCTGTGCGGTGTCAGAACCGTCGGCGCTGTCCGGCGGGCGAGAACATCGAGATGTGGGATGGCGTTCAGCGCACCGGCGTCCACTACAGCCGTACCATCGAATCCGTCGAGGATGTGCTCCACGAACTCACTAGCCACGGGCTCGAGCCCCGGCCCCATCACGAGAACGTCGAATCGGCCGAGCAGCGAAAGCACTTCGGATGCGTGGTTCTTCCACGACTTCGTTTCGGACGCCTGCATCTGTGGAATATCTGGTGCCGCGGTGGCGTACTCGCTCGAAGTCGCAGCCGTTGTGAACAGGACAGATGCACCGGCACCCGCTGCGATAGCTCCCCTGGCGGCGAACAACGCCGCACCCGTCAGACCAGGAACTCCTCCGATCGTTGCCACCGCTCCAGCCGACCACTTGTGTGTCGTCCGAGCCCTCTCGGGAACCGATACATCATCGTCGGTCATGTGGTACATGGTCGGGTCGCCACCCACGAGACCGATGTCGTACAGATCGACTGCTCCGCACAAATCCGGCCCGTCACCAACGAAGTGAGCGGTCTTGTACATGTGAAACGTAGCCGTGCGATCGGCTTTGAACACACTCCCGGAGGCGAACCCAGTGTCGCCATCGATACCGGAAGGAACGTCTACGGCAAGCACCCGGTAGGAAACATGTGTCCATGCTGCGACCTCACTCGGAAGGTCGCCGCTGAAACCAGTTCCGACGAAGGCATCGATGAGAAGGTCTCCCGGCTCGGGCGGACCGATATCCTTCACGAGAACACCAGACGCCGCGACCGACAGCATCGCGCGGTGGGAAGGAGTTTCGTCCGCTGGTACTCCGACACGGTGGACCGTGACGGTGGCGCCACGCCTGGCGAGATATCGCGCAGCGACATACCCGTCACCACCGTTGTTTCCTTTCCCGGCAATGACGTGTACACGGCTCCCGTATCCGACACCCATCCTTGCCGCGGTCAGCGCAATGCCGTTTCCTGCAGCCTCCATGAGCCTGTCGATATCTGCAGTTGTCTCCGCATCAACTCTGCGCATCTCCGCAACAGAGAGCACAGGCTCCATCAGGTGTGCTCCTTCTGAGACACCACGAACACCATCGCGTCGCTGCGGGTGTGTGTGATCGTGATCTTGATGTCGACAACTCCAAGCATGGCCGCGCGCTCCTGGGCCCTGCCATACAAGTTCACCCGCGGAGGACCACCCCCAGCGATCTCGACATGGGTCCACGGGATCCGACGCCAGCCGGTGAAGAGGCTTTTCATCACGGCTTCCTTTCCAGCGAACCGAGCAGCAAGACGCTCAGAGGGATCGACAAACCGGTGTGCATACTCCCATTCATGGTCGGTAAAGCACCGCCGCCTGAAACCCTCGGCGTCTTTCTCCAGCAGCCGACGCACCCTTGCCACGTCCGTCAGGTCGATTCCCAGTCCGACGATTTCCATGTCCGGAGGGTAGGCAGTGCGCCGTTCGCTTGCTGCGGCTCGCTCACGGTAGACGGAACAGCTCGCTGACTACCGTCAACGGTCTATCGCCTACTCAACCGTCACGCTCTTCGCGAGATTCCTTGGCTGATCGATGTCGTGACCGCGCAGACGGGCAACGTGATATGCGAGCAGCTGCAGCGGTACGACCGCCGCGACCGGAGCGAGCAAGTCGTCCATCTCCGGGATTCGCATCACCGTGTCTGCGTATTTGTGAATCTCGGTGTCTGTGTCGTACGCAACGGCAATGATCTTTCCGCCGCGAGCCTTGACCTCCTGGACGGCTGAGATCGTTTTGTCATACACAGATCGCTGGGTGAGGACCACGACCACCGGAACACCATCGGTGATCAGGGCAAGCGTCCCGTGTTTCAGCTCGCCGGCAGGCATCGCCTCAGAGTGGAGATATGAGATCTCCTTGAGCTTCAACGACCCTTCCATCGCAATGGCGTAGTCGAGTCCACGACCGATGAAGTAGACATCCTCGGCGTCGACGATCGCCTCGGACGCCGCGATGGACTCGTACTCGCGGTTGAGAACCTCCGCGATCGCTCCCGGCAACTGGTGCAGACCATGTGCAACCGCCTGCGCCTGTCGCTCGTCAACTGTTCCCCTCGCTGCGCCAAGACGAAGTGCAAGCAGGTACTGGCCGATCAACATCGCCATGTAAGCCTTCGTGGAGGCGACCGAGATCTCAGGCCCTGCTCGCGTGTACAGGATGTCGTCTGCGTAACGCGAGAGCGTCGACCCCACGACATTGGTGATCGCAAGCATGCGCGAACCGTGCTCGGGCGCAATACGCGCCGCTGCCAATGTGTCGGCAGTCTCACCGGATTGGGAGATCGCGATCATCAGCTCGCTCGGACCAATGATCGGATCTGCGTATCGGAGCTCATGAGCGTATTCGACGTTTGCCGGCAGCCTGAGAACACGACGAAAGATCTCCTGACCGATCAGGCCAGCATGATATGCGGTTCCACAGGCGGTGATCCACACACGGTCGAGCTCTGCGATGTATGCATCGTCGAACTGAACGCCCTCGAGCCCGACCGTTCCGTCAGCCCTGAGCCTCCCACGAAGCGTCTCGGAGATCACCTCTGGTTGTTCGTGGATCTCCTTGAGCATGAAGTGCTCGTATCCACCTTTCTCGGCCTGTTGGGCATCCCAATCGATGTGTGTGACATCGCGGTTGATCGACTCGCCACCGATCGTCTCTACGGTGGCGCCTTCGGCTGTGACGATCACCAACTCGTCATCCTCGATGATCAGAAAGTTACGGGTGCGGTGGAGGATCGCTGGAATGTCAGAGGCCAGGTAGGTCTCTCCGTCGCCAAGTCCCACGACGAGCGGGCTGATCTTGCGAACCGCGACAATCTTCTCCGGCTCACGTTTGGACATCACGACCATTGCGTAAGCGCCCTCTGACAACGCAACCGTCTTGCGAACTGCCTCAACGAGGTCCCTGTCATATTCCCGAGCAACCAGATGGGCGAGGAGCTCGGAATCCGTCTCGGATGCGAACTCGGCCCCGTTGCCGGCCAGCTCATCCCTGATGTCCTGGAAGTTCTCGATGATCCCGTTGTGGACAACAACGAACTCGCCTGACGGATCCGTGTGAGGATGCGCATTAGCATCCGTTGGCGCACCGTGGGTTGCCCATCGCGTATGCCCGATGCCGATATTCCCGGCTGGCAGATCTCCTTCGAGCAGGGCCTCGAGATTGGCGATCTTGCCTTCGGCCTTCCGAACCCGGATGTCTCCGTTACTGACGGCAATGCCTGCAGAGTCGTACCCGCGATACTCGAGCCTCTTGAGGCCATCGATCAGAATCGGACCAGCTTCCTGTGGCCCTACGTATCCCATGATCCCGCACACGCGCGATCTCCCTTCGTCTGGTGACATGGAGATGCGGACGGTTGGGTTTCCCCACTCACATCGAGTTGGACTCTGTTTCCGAGATCACTCCCGGGTTCTGATCCGACTCGTCACGACCGTGAGCGGCCGAGAGGGCATCCGCCGAACAATTCGATACTCCCTCTTCCTCGTCGCCTCGCTGAGCGAGGTCTGGCGCTGTGAAGAATGCATCTCCGTGTCAGGTTCTGTTGTGACACCCAGAGTAGAACGAAACAGGGTTTAGGAGGGACGACCGACACTCTTCCAACCCGCGACTACATTCGATGTCTTGAACAAATGATGGTTGATGCCCGCAATCCGCTGTACCTACGCATTGCGAATCGCTATGCTAATCGCATGACGCAGTTCGTGACTCGAGTCGACGACCGTTTGGTTTCGCTCGTCGATGAGCTCATTGCCGATGGCGTCGTGGAGTCAAGATCGGATGCCGTCCGCAAGGGCTTACGAACACTCATCGACAACCACGTCCGACAGCACACAGCCGATGCGATCGTCGACGGCTACAAGAGAGTGCCCCAGTCCGAAGCGGAGATCGGTTGGGCGGACAGCGCAACGATCGCGATGATCAACGAGGAGCCCTGGTGACTCCCGCGCAGGGTGACATCTGGTGGGCTGAATCCGAGAGCAAGCGCCGACCCGTGCTCGTCGTCACGAGAAGCGAGGCCATCGCCGTTCTGGATTGGATCGTCGTCGCTCCTATCACTCGTACCGTGCGGCATATCCCGACAGAGATCGCGTTCGATGTTGAAGACGGACTACACGCACCCTGTGCCGCAGCGTTCGACAACATGCAACCCATTCGGAAAACGTTTCTCACGCAACTCGTATCCCCCGGCCCCCAGAGACGGGCCCAGGTTTGCCAGGCCTTGTCCGCCCTTGCAGACTGCCCCTGACGCGAGAACAGTTGCGCTTCGCGACAGACATCGGTGAGGCGTTCCGCAGCGAACCCACGTCGCAAAGCAGCTTCGGGACTACGCGAGCTCCGACGTAACAACATCTGCGATCGTGTCGGCGACGGTTGTGGCTTCTGACTCGGTCGGTGCCTCGACCATGACCCTGATGAGTGGTTCGGTGCCAGAAGCCCGAACGAGAATCCTGCCGCGGTTGCCCAGCTCACGCTCGGCATCAGCGGTTGCCTTGGCGATGATGGTGTTCTGTTCCCAGCCGTTCTTCGAGCCGACTTTGACGTTCGTCAGTACCTGGGGCAGGCCAGACATCACTGTTCGCAGCTCTCTGAGTTCCTTGCCGGTCGATGCAATGACCTCCATGAGGCGAAGCGCAGTGCGAAGCCCATCGCCCGTCGATCGATCCTCGAGGAGGATGTGTCCAGACTGCTCGCCGCCGACGACGGCACTGGACCTACGCATCGCATCGACGACATGGCGGTCACCGACCGGTGTGATGATCACCTCGATGCCAAGACGTTCCATCGCTTGGATGAATCCGAGGTTCGACATGACGGTCGCAACGACTGTGTTCTTGTCGAGCTTTCCCCGCTCGAGTTGCCACTTTGCGAAAATCGCCATGATGACGTCGCCATCGACTATCCGTCCGTCCTCGTCGACGGCGATGAGGCGATCCGCGTCGCCGTCGAAGGCAAGGCCGATCTTCCCTTTCGCAGCCCTCGTGATGGCTTCGGGATGAGTTGCACCAACACCATCGTTGATGTTCATCCCGTCGGGTGTATCGGCGATCACCCTGACGGTCGCGCCTACTTTGTTGAATAGATACGGGGCGGCGGCGAATGCAGCACCGTTGGCTGTGTCGATGACGAATTCGAGACCCTGCATCGAGTAAGACACCGTCTTGCTGACCTTTTCTGCATATCGCTCGATCGCATCGGACATCACAGTCTGGATACCGATGTTGCCGGCGACAGCCCTCGAATACGGGCGATCGTCGAAGTACCTGCGCTCGATTGCGTTCTCGGTGTCATCGTCGATCTTTGCGCCGTCCCGTGCAAAAAACTTGATGCCGTTGTCCTCCGCCGGGTTGTGCGAAGCAGAGACCACGACGCCATAGGTTGCTGCGGTGTCCCTTGCAAGCCGCGACACGGCACCCGTCGGGATGATGCCGAGATCGACAACATCGATTCCGACCGAGTTGAACCCGGAGGAGACCGCAGACACCAACATCGGTCCAGATCTCCTCGTATCGCGACCGATGACTACGTGGCCCGAAACCTGCTCTCCAGCGGCACGGGCGAGATCGAACGCGATGTCTGGAGTCAGCTCGGAGTTCGCGCTTCCGCGAATCCCGTCAGTTCCGAAGAGACGTTCCTGTTCAGTTCCCATGCAATGCGATCCCCGGTCGACAGTGAGTCCGGTTGGGGCCCCAGACTAACGCTTGGTGAACTGCGGAGCCCTGCGTGCCTTGCGCAAGCCGTACTTCTTGCGCTCGACCTTGCGGGAGTCGCGAGTGAGCATGCCCTCTTTCTTGAGAGCGGAACGAAGCTCAGGATCGAGTTCGATCAGCGCGCGAGCGATGCCGAGACGAAGCGCATCGCTCTGCCCCGTTGTGCCACCGCCATGGAGCGTTGCGTTGATGTCGTAGCGACCCTCGAGATCTGTGACCTTGAACGCCTCGTGCGCACGACGACGCAGTTCCGGATCGGTGAAATAATCGTCCATCGTCCGACCGTTGAGCGTGTACTCACCCGTACCGTCATAAATGCGGACACGAGCAACGGAAGTCTTACGACGACCGGTCGTTTGGGTGAGTGGCTTTGGTTTTGCCATCAGGCTTCGGCCTTTCGATATTCGAGTTCCAGGATTTCGGGGCTCTGTGCCTGGTGTGGATGCTCCGGACCGGCATACACTTTGAGCTTCCTGATCATCTGACGACCGAGGCGATTCTTCGGGAGCATGCCTCGCACTGCAGACTCGATGATCCGCTCAGGATGATCTCTGCGCACCTTCTCGAGCGGCTCTGCTCGGAGACCACCGGGATAACCGGAGTGACTGAAGTAGATCTTGTCCGTCTCCTTGTTGCCGGATACGTACACCTTGTCAGCGTTGACGATGATGACGAAGTCGCCACCATCTACATGGGGCGCATACGTCGGTTTGCTCTTGCCACGCAAAATCTGTGCGATTTCGGACGAAAGCCTGCCAAGCGGAGCATCTGCGGCATCAACGACGTACCACGAGCGCTCGATATCGCCAGGTTTTGGCGAAAACGTTCTCTGCAGCTGTGCCTTCATGAAATAACTGTCCCGGTAAACGGCGTCAGGAAAAGACCCCCGGCTGGGAGCGAATCCGTATGGTATCGGTTCCGCGCCGTTATGGCCAACCAACTGCGCAACCACTCAGGATTAACCTTCCGACGGGAGGAATCGTGCCGAAACTCATCACGTTCGCCGATATTGAGGCAGCCCGATTGCGGGGTGCCTCCGTCGTGCTCGAAACACCAACGCTGCCTTCCCTGTCGTTCTCCCGAATGCTCGGCGCCGACATCTGGCTCAAAGCAGAGAATCTCCAACGAACCGGCTCATTCAAGATTCGCGGTGCCATGAATGCTCTCTCCCAGCTAGATGATGCGCAGAGGGCGATGGGTGTCGTCGCCGCGTCCGCAGGTAACCACGCCCAGGGTGTCGCCCTGGGAGCAGCAGAGCTGGGAATCGGAGCAACCGTCTTCATGCCCGAAGGTGCAGCGATTCCAAAGGTCGAAGCAACAAGGGCATATGGTGCAACAGTCATCCTGCAAGGTTCCAATCTCGCTGAAGCAACAGATCACGCTCAGCGCTTCAGCAACGAGACTGGTGCAGAGCTCATCCACCCATATGACGATCCGAGGATCATCTCAGGGCAAGGAACACTTGGGATAGAGCTGCTCGAGCAGACCCCAGAAGTCGAGACGGTTCTCATGCCTGTCGGCGGCGGAGGTCTGATCTCCGGTGCGGGTCTTGCACTCAAGCATCTGAAACCATCGATACGGATCGTAGGTGTCGAAAGCGAGGCGGTGCCCACCTACATCAGAGCACGAGCGACGGGCGAGGCCATCGAGATCGAACCACAACCGACGGTTGCCGACGGTATCGCGGTGTCGCGACCTTCTCAGACGTGCTTCCGGATGATCGAGGAATTCGTGGATGACATCGTCACTGTCACCGATCAGCAGACCACCGAATCAGTTGCGCTGTTGCTGGAACGAGCGAAGTATCTCGTTGAGCCGTCCGGAGCAGTCACGCTCGCAGCCTTGTTGAACGAAGTCGTGGCTCCGAAGGGAAGGACCGTTGCCGTGCTCTCGGGAGGGAACATCGACCTCCTGGTCCTCGACGGGCTTTTGCGCCATGGTCTCCAGAGCCGCGGGCGGTTCGCATCGTTCTGGGTAACGGTGCCAGATCAACCCGGACGGCTGGCAGAGGTCCTCGAAACCATTGGATCCCTCGGGGGCAACGTGCTCAGTGTCGATCATCACAGGGAGGGCACAGACAGAGAGTTCGGAACTGTGAAGATCCACATCACGGTCGAAACACGGTCTCACGATCACATCACCCAAATTCTCGATGGTTTGAAAGGTTACGAGGTCTTCGGTACCCAGGACGGCCGAGGCAACGGCTCGTAGTCATAGGCGATGGCAACGAGAACCAGCCCATGAGCAGGCGCAGCGCCCGCCGACCGATGCCGTTCTGCCGAAACCAGAATGCCCGGAACAGCATCAGGTGGGATGCTTCCTCGCCCGACTTCAATGCTGACCCCGACGATCGATCGCACCATCTGGTGGCAGAATGCATTCGCCCCAATGGAGAGTTCGACCTTGGTGTCGACGCGCCGCCACCAAGCCCAGAACACTTCACGCTCTGTTGATAGCCCTTCCTGTTTGCGGCAGAACGCCATGAAGTCGTGTTCGCCGACCAGTGGCATGATCGCATCATTCATCGCATCCACGTCAAGGTGCTCACCGTACGTCCAGGTCGTTCCTGCGGAGAGAGGATCATGCACAACTGAATTGTTGATGCAATATCGATACGCCCTGCCTGTGGCAGAGAAGCGTGCATGGAACTCGTCAGGGACCTCGACGAGTCGGCGAGCGGCGATCTCGGGGGCGAGCTGCGTATTGAGCGATCTGATCACGCGACCAGCGTCGAGTTCTTCACATATGAACGAGACGACCTGCTCGGAGGCGTGCACGCCCTTGTCCGTACGGCCGGCAACAACGGTCGCGGCATCCCCGGTATATGGCGCGAGTACCTTCTCTATCTCGCCTTGAACCGTTCGGACATTCGGTTGTTTGGCATATCCGAAGAACCCCTCGCCGTTGTATGCAAGGTCGAGGCGATAGGTCGGCACCGTCAGAAACCCCTGATTGACCCGAAGATGGCCTGTGCGATCACCATCAGTATGAGACCACCAACCGCCGCCACGACGGCCTTCTGTAGCGACATGTCGACCGTGTACGTGAGTCCGTTTGCAACGATAACCACAAACCATGCACCTCCGAGGACGAATGCAACCAACGCATTCGGCACGATGAGTGCGGTGAATATCACAAGGAGCAAGGTTGGATATGCGAATCCCGTGATTCGTAGATAGATGGCGTACTGGCCCGACGCGTCGAAGAGGAACCGGCTGATCAGATACACGGCTCCCGAGTAGACAACCCACGTGAAGAGGGCGCCCAGCAGCACCTGTATCAGCGTGAGCGGATTGAGCATCGCGAGCAACGATGTACCGAGGCCGAGGGCAATGAGGACCTGTGTGATGGCGACCAGAATCGCCGCGTCTCCGGTTGCGCGGTCATTGAAGTCCATCCACACGAACGCATCACGTTCGAGCTTGATGGTCTGGAGCAGCCGACTGAAAACGACGCCCACAGAGATCACCCCTTTTGGACAGTTCTGGTGCCCCTCACGGCGGTATGTTGCCCCGTCGGACGCCAGAATGCTTGTTACTAGACCAGTTCGACTTTCGCCATCTCGGCACCGTCTCCTCGACGGGGGCCGAGCTTCACGATCCGCAGGTAGCCACCAGGGCGGTCTACGTACCGTGGCGCAACATCGTCGAACAGTTTCGTCACAGCATCGCTGTTGTTGATCTTCTTGAGCACCGTGCGACGGGCGTGAAGATCACCACGACGAGCCTTCGTGATCATCTTCTCAGCGTAGGGGCGAAGTACCTTCGCCTTTGCGTGAGTCGTCGTGATCTGCTCATGCTCGATCAGATCAGCCGTCAGATTCGCAAGGATCTTGCGCTGATGCGAAGGCGAGCCGCCGAGACGCTTACCTCTCTTGGGGCGCGGCATCAGGCAATGCTCCCCTCAACATCTGCGTAGTTCTTCAGCGAGAAGCCGAGCTCGTCGAGCTTGGCAACAACCTCTTCGAGTGACTTCTGACCGAAATTGGTGATGTTGAGAAGATCCTCTTCGGTCTTCTCGATCAGCTCACCGACGGACTGCACCTGGGCGCGGCGCAAGCAGTTACGGGGACGCTCGGAAAGGTCGAGCGCTTCGATGGGGAGATCAAGATGCTCCTGGCCGGAAGGTTCGACTGGCGCAAGCTCGTCAGGGACGAGCGCGTCGTAATCATCCATCTCAGAGATGAGTTCGAAAAGGTTCCTCAGCGTACCGCCGGCGGAGGACATCGCCTCAGCCGGAGTCACAGAACCGTCGGTTTCAACATCCAGCACCAGGCTGTCAAAGTCCGTTCGCTGACCAACCTGCGTTGTGCCGATGCGATACGAAACCTTCCGGACTGGCGAGAAGATCGAGTCGATCGGGATGACGCCGATCGTCTCGCTCTTCATATTCTTGTCTGCACTGCGGTAACCAACACCACGCTCGGCGGTGAGCTCGACTTCGAGCTTGCCCGACGCAGAGAGAGTCGCAAGATGGAGACCGGGGTTTGCGATTTCGACACCTGCCGGAGCATTGAGATCGCCGGCAGTGACCTCTCCCTTACCCTTGGAGGACAGATAGAGGGTCTGCTGTTCGTCTGACTCGATTCGGAGCACGACCTGTTTCAGGTTCAGGATGAAGTCGACAACATCCTCCACGACACCGTCGATCGTGGAGAACTCATGCTGGACGCCATCGATGCGAACCGATGTGATCGCGGCTCCTGGGATGCGCGACAACAGTGTGCGGCGCATCGTGTTCCCGAGCGTGTGGCCAAAGCCTGGCTCGAGGGGCTCGACGACGAACTTGGATCGGTCGTCGGTTAGCGGTTCCTCTTCGATTGTGGGGCGCTGGGTGATGAGCACATTCGCTCCTGTGTTCGTGGTTCGGCCTCGTCGTTCTACTTGGAGTAGAGCTCGACAATGAGTTGTTCTTTGATGTCGGTATCGATCTGTTCGCGCGATGGGAGCGAGTCAATGGTGATCTTGCGATCACCTGGGTTGACCTCGATCCATTCAGGAACAGTTCGACCGACGGTGTCGATCGCGTGCTGGATGGGGAGAATGCTGCTGCTTCGTTCCTTGACCGTTACCACATCACCCGCGCGCACCTGGTACGACGGGATATCCACCTTCTTGTCGTTGACAAGGAAGTGTCCGTGGTTGACGAGCTGGCGGGCCTGAGGGCGCGTGCTCGCAAGTCCGGAACGGTAGACAACGTTGTCGAGACGGGTCTCGAGGATTACGAGCAAGCTCGTGCCGGTGATTCCCGACGCCTTTGCAGCGTTCTTGTAGTACTTGCGAAACTGCTTCTCGAGCACGCCGTACATGAACTTCAGCTTCTGCTTCTCGCGGAGCTGAATCTGGTACTGGGACTCACGAATGCGACCACGACCATGCTGCCCCGGCGGGTACGGTCTGCGATCGAAGTATTTCGCTTTGTTCTCGTCGAGGAGTTGGCGAGCGCGGCGGCTCACCTTCGTCCTGGGTCCGGTATATCGAGCCATCGTTAACGACCCTTCCGCTTCTTGGGACGGCATCCGTTGTGAGGTACCGGCGTCACGTCTTTGATGCCCGTGATCTCGATGCCCATGTTCTGGAGGGTGCGGATGGCTGTCTCGCGACCGGATCCCGAGCCCCTGACAATGACATCGAGCTTTCGGATTCCCATCTCGCCTGCCTTACGAGCAGCCTGTTCGGCAGCAACCTGGGCTGCGTACGGCGTTGACTTGCGAGAGCCCTTGAACCCGACCGAACCGCCCGACGTCCAAGCAGCAACCTTGCCATCCTGATCCGTGATCGTGAGAATCGTGTTGTTGAACGTGGCCTTGATGTGCATCTGACCGTGAGAGATCATCTTCTTCCCACGTCGGCGACGCCCCCCCGCAGCTGCAGCCAGCGCGTCGACTGAATCCGCGGAAGTGGCTGGTGCTTCAGGAGCCGGCGTCTCTGTTGCGGCAGTCTCGGGAGCAGATGCCTCCCGAGCAGATGCCTCCGGAGCCGGCGCCTCTGTTGCAGCAGTCTCGGAAGCAGATGCCTCCCGAGCAGATGCCTCCGGAGCAGATGCCTCCGGAGCCGGCGCCTCTGTTGCAGATGCCTCCGAAGCAGATGCCTCTGTTGCAGCAGTCTCGGAAGCAGATGCCTCCGGAGCCGGCGCCTCTGTTGCAGATGCCTCCGGAGCAGATGCCTCCGGAGCCGGCGCCTCGGGAGCCTCTGTTTCGGGCGCGCTTGCCTCTGGCTGCTTGTCTGATGTGGCCATTACTTGGTGACCTTCTTCTTACCTGCGATCGCTACACGTCTGCCCTTGCGGGTGCGGGCATTCGTGTGAGTCCGTTGACCACGCACCGGGAGACCCTTGCGGTGGCGGATTCCCTGATAACAGCCGATCTCGATCTTTCGCTTGATGTTCTGCGCGACTTCACGACGAAGGTCTCCCTCGATCTTGTAGTTGGAATCGATGAACTGGCGGATTCGAAGGACCTCCGCATCGGTGAGATCGCGAACTTTCGTGTTGTAGTCAATATCAAGCGCATCGAGGGTCTGATTCGCTCTCGATCTCCCGATCCCGAAGACATAGGTGAGACCGATCTCGATCCTTTTGTCCCTCGGGAGGTCAACTCCAGCAATGCGTGCCATTCTCTACTTACCCCTGACGCTGCTTGTGGCGAGGATTCTCACAGATCACGCGAACGCGGCCATGCCGCCGGATTATCCGACACTTCTCGCACATCTTCTTAGCTGAGGCTGAGACTTTCATAGACCGTGATCCTGCCTCGGTACTTCGTCGGGACATCGTGCCGCCAAGCACCGGGGAATTCGTCGGAAGTCCCAGGTGATTGACATCTACATCTTCAGAGGCCAAGTTAAACCCAGGCTTGGCCTGAGGGGGGATGGCAGTCCGTCGATATCAACGACGTCATTTGTTCACAAGAAATCACAGCCCGAACCCGGACTGCTTGTGGCAGTGTATCGCGGGTCCGCACTAACCGCAATGTCGTAACGCAGGACACTGCGAGGCTAACCCACCGTCACGTTCACACATGCTGCGTTGAATTCGGAGCTACCAGTGATATCGACACAGTCCGTGACGAAGACCCCGGCATCGACCTCGGCTATGTTGCCGTACCAACTCGACGAACGCATGGTCTGGCCGCCCGCGTCGATGGTGGCCGTTTCTGAAACCCACTCATCGGGTTGACCGCTGGTCCACTCGTCATAGAACGCTACCAACTCTTCGTAGCGCTCGGCAGGATAGGTCAGCGTTGCTGCCGCCTGGCCGTCGGAAGTGAACACGCTCAAGACATCGCCACCGTCGGGTACCGGAATTGGGAAGTCGCCGGGAAGCTCTCCGCCACCGACCGACAGCAATCCCGAGTCGGTCTCGATTTTGACCGTTCCGGTGTCGGTGTCGAAGTCGACATTCTCGACCCCTTCAACTTGTTCTGCGAGCTGTTCCGCGATGGTCTCGGATGCCGATTGACATGCAGAGAGAACGAGTGCTGCCGCAAACACGATCGGTGCGATTCGTTTCATGGTCCCTCCAGGATCCTCAACACCTTCTCGCGAGGCGCTGCACCAACCATACGCGAAGAACCAAGGCAGTCAAACTCCTGTACCGTCGAATCATGCAGCCGATCATCGTGTTCGACGTCAACGAGACTCTTCTCGATCTCGGCCCCGTCCGGATCTGGTTCTCCGAACGCTTCGGAAACCAGCCAGATGTGTCGACGTGGTTCTCTGAATTGCTGCGACTCACGTTCGTGTCATCAGTGTTGGATCGATACCACCCGTTCACCGACCTCGCAGCCGCGGCCCTCGAGACCACCACAGCGATCCACGGAGCTGACACCACCGAAGACGACATGAAGAGGATCAGGGGAATCCTCGCAACGCTTCCACCGCACGAGGATGTCGCCCAGGGTCTCGACCGCTTACACGGAACGGGTTTCACGGTCGCTGCGCTGACGAACTCACCGCAAGGAACCGCCGAGACTCAGCTCGAAAACGCAGGGATCGCCGACCTATTCGATGCGGTCATGTCCGTTGACATGGTCCGTCGATTCAAACCGCATTCTTCCGTGTACCGAGCTGCGGCACAGAAACTCGGTGTGGCGACGTCGGACCTCGTGATGGTCGCAGCACACGACTGGGATGTCGCCGGGGCAATGGCGTCTGGATGCGCCGGCGTGTTCATAACCAGACCTGGCCAGGTCTACAGCCCGTCCCTCGACGCATCAACCATGACCGCGACCGACATCCATGACGCGGCCGGCCAGATCATCGCGCGCTACGCCTGAGCAGATTCTCGTCTGGCGCCTGGATCACTCGCCGCAGCCCTGGCCTCCGTTGATCGACGTGACGACATGCGCGGGTGTTCGGCCCGTGGCGAATCCCCACAGCCCCGTCCATGGCGCCAGTTTGTATGACCAGAAACCGACAGACGGATCAAACCAGGCCTCATCGATGACCAGGTCTGGTCCGCCGTAGGCAGTATCGAGCATTTGAAGGGAGGATCCGATGCCGATGCCCTTCATGGTAAACAGCTCAGGTGTAGTGCCCGTGTAAGTGAAGGCATAGAAATGAGGGACACCCGCCGTCCAAAAGTCCGTGTCGGCCTGGGTGAACAGCAAAACGAGATCGTCCCAGTGCACGCCGCGAACCACCGGAGCGGGGCACACGCCATACGGTGAGGAGAACGCATCGATCCATCCTGAGTCGTGGGTGGGCGCTCCGAGAACCGCGGCGACGGCCGCGATCGAGATCTCATCGTTCTCAGAGAAGGGCACCCACGTGTCACCGGCTTGAATACCCGCTCTCGTCAGTCCAACCGTCCCGGGCAGGGTGGTTGTAGTCGTCTCGACTGGTTTCGTAGTAGTTGTGGTCTCCAACGGAGCACTTGTGGTTGTCTCCGGAGTCTCGGTAGTGGTCGTGTCTGGAACCGTCGTAGTGGTTTCGGCAACCGTCGAAGTGTTCTCAACGCTCGTCGTTGTGGGCTCACCGATAACGAGATCCTCCCCACCCGAACGTGTGATCAGCACCAACCCAACGGCCAATGCCAACAGTCCCGCCACGACCCAGGGCAGCCACTTCTGCAGATTCGGAGGAAGTTCGGTCACGGCCTTGAGCGTAGGAAGCGGGTCAGTCCTTGCAAAGCATCGGCCCAGGAATTGCGAAGGAAATGGGAGCGAATGGCCGAATGCCGATGACGATCGTCAGATCAGCAGGGGTTCGGCAAGCGTACTCACGATGCTTCCCTCTTCCGTTATCAGAACCGTGTGCTCGAAGTGGGCGGAGAACGAGCCGTCTGCTGTGACAACCGTCCATTTGTCGTCGAGGACGACGGACTGCTCGGAGCCGAGGTTGAACATCGGCTCGATAGCGAACGCCATACCCGTCTTGATACGAAGTCCTTTTCCCTGTTTTCCATAGTTCGGCACTGAAGGTGCCTCGTGCATCTGGCGGCCGATGCCATGCCCGACATAGTCTCGCACGACGCCGATGTCGTGCGCATCAGCAGCAGCCTCGACGGCCGCACCGATGTCGCCGAGCCGATTCCCTGCTTTAGCTTGTTCGAGACCTGCCCACAGCGCGCGCTCGGTTACGTCGAGCAGGTTCTGCACGTCATCTGCAACATCGCCGATCGCCATCGTAAACGCCGCATCTCCGTGCCAACCCTCATAGATCGCACCGGCATCGATCGAGATGACGTCCCCATCGCGGAGTGTGTGGTCACCAGGGATTCCATGCACGATGACCGAGTTCGGAGATGTGCAGAGAACACCGGGAAACGGATTCTGCGGGCTGCCATACCCAAGGAACGAAGAACGGCACCCATATCTATCGAGTATTTCGCGAGCGACCGCGTCGAGGTGATCTGTTCTGACGCCTGGGGCAGCGACCTCGCGCACGGCCGCGTGCATCGCAGCGACGCACTGACCCGCGATCTTCATCTTTTCGAAGTCAGCAGCAGTCTTCTTCGTGATGACACGCGTACCGGTCATCGCCGCACTATGACTTTGCGAGAGCGAGCATGATCCTCGAGAACACCTCGTCGACTTGCCCAACACCGTCTACGACCAGCACGGACTGTCCATAGAAGTCGACGAGTGGCGCGGTCTCAGCTTCATACACTTCAAGTCGACGCCGAATCGCCTCCTCGTTGTCATCTGCGCGGCTCTGTTCCTTGGCGCGCTGAACCAGACGCGTGACCACCTCTTCGGTACCGACATCGAGAAGTACAACAGTGCTGATCGCGTTGACAACGGAGTCATTCAACGCGTCTGCCTGGGCAACGTTCCGCGGGAACCCGTCGAGTAAGTAGCCGCAACGGGCATCGCGCTCAGACAATCGCTCGTCGACTATCGCCACGACGAGTTGATCCGAGACGAGCTCTCCAGACGCCATGACAGACTCAGCCTTCTTCCCAAGATCCGTACCAGCTCGCACTGCGTCCCTGAGCATGTCACCCGTTGAGATATGCGGAACATGCAGGGCGTTCGCGATCATCGTTGCCTGCGTGCCCTTGCCGGCACCCGGAGGTCCGAGCAGAAGGATCCTTCTTGCCATCAGTTTCTCCCGTCTAGATCACCGTTCGTGACACAGCGTACCGAGCATCTGTTCCCTGCTGGTTAGTTCCGTCCCGGCACTAGCTGAGGAAACCCTCATAGTTGCGCATTGTCAACTGGCTCTCGATTTGCTTGGCGGTCTCGAGGGCGACACCGGCAACAATGATGATCGAAACGCCGGAGAGGCCCACGGGAACACCCCAGAACCAGCCGAGGATCGATGGCAGAACCGTCACGAGGGCGAGATACGCTGCACCCGGCATGGTGATGCGGGCAAGCACATAGCTGAGATACTCAACCGTCGCGCGACCTGGGCGGATACCCGGGATGAAACCACCCTGGCGCTGGATCATATCGGCTTGGCGCTCTGGATCGAACTGGATCGCCGTGTAGAAGTACGTGAAGAACACAACAAGCAGCGCAAGGAGAGCGATGTACCAGAGGCTCGGCGAGAAGCCGATACCTGAGGTCGAGAGCATGTTCTGATCGATCCAATCACGCACCGCCATGCCCCACCCCGTCGATGGTAGGGCAGATGCGGCCAGCGTGGGAAAGTACATGATCGAGGTTGCGAAGATGACCGGGATGACGCCCGCCATGTTGACCTTCAGCGGAATGTACGTGGACTGCCCGCCCATGACCTTCCGACCGCGGACGCGCTTCGAGAACTGGACGGGGATCCGTCTCTGACCCTGTTCGATGAATATGATCCCGACGGTGAGAGCGATCATCGTCGCGAGGATGACGATGAACTGATAGGACTGCGAGTTCGCGTTCAGGATCGCCAGTTGACTCGGGATCTGGCTGACAATCGAGATGAAGATCAACAGCGACATACCGTTGCCGATACCTCGTTGCGTGATCAGCTCGCCCATCCACATCAGCAGAGCCGTGCCTGCCGTCATCGTAACAACGATGATCACGACGTTCCTCGGCGTGAAGTTAGGGATGAGATCAAGCCCACCGGTGAACTGTCCGCTATGGAACAGATAGGCGAAGCCGGTCGACTGCAACAGGGCAAGGATGACCGTGGTGTATCGAGTCCACTGGGTGATGACCTTCCGTCCGTGCTCACCTTCCTCTTGCAGTGCCTGCAGTTTCGGGATCACAACCGTGAGCAATTGAAGGATGATCGAGGCAGTGATGTAAGGCATGATGCCAAGCGCAAAGATCGACAACTGCGTCAGCGCACCGCCTGAGAAGAGATTCAAGAGCCCAACGAACCCGGACTGCTGCGCTTGGTTTGCGAAGTCGCGGACAGCTTGCAGGTCGACCCCGGGAACCGGAATGGTCGCACCGAGGCGGTAGAGCGTGAAGATGAACAACGTAAACAGGAGCTTGTTACGCAGATCGTGGATCCTGAAGGCGTTCCTGAAGGCGGTGAGCATGTAAGTCCTGGGTGTCAGTTAATGGTGTTGTGTAATGGAATTGCGTTCACGAGATGGGGGCCGCGAGCTGCAGGGTACGGTCGTCGTGCGTTGAACGCGTACAACCGAGCCCGTGTCCTTGCAAGCAACTCTCCTCTCGCTACTCCTCGATCAGCTCGATCGATCCCCCGGCGGCTTTGATCTTGTCAGCGGCTCCAATCGAGAAGGCATGCGCCTTCACGGTGAGAGCTACACCGAGATCGCCCTGGCCAAGAACCTTGACCCTGCCGCGCTGTTTCACGAGACCCGCGTCGCGCAGGTCACCAGGGGTAACGGTCGCGCCGGCATCGAAGCCCGAAAGACGTTCCACGTTTATCACCGTGTACTCGACACGGTTCGGGTTGTTGAAGCCCTTCAGTTTCGGGATTCGTCGTTGCAGAGGCGTCTGGCCACCCTCGAAGCCCTGACGGACCTTGCTGCGAGCCTTGAGACCCTTGGTACCTCGACCGGCCGTCTTTCCACGCCGGCCGGCTTCGCCTCGACCCACGCGAATCTTTCGCTTCTTCGAGCCTTCAGGAGGCCGCAGATGATGGAGTTTCATCAGATTTCCTCCACTTCAAGCAAGTGCTTGGCGCGGAAGACCATGCCGCGAATGCTCGGATTGTCCGGCTGTTCGACGGTTGAGTTGATCCTTGAAAGACCCAGGCCCTTCACGGTGGCACGCGTCTTCGGTTTCTCGCCGATGAGGCTACGCCGAAGCGTGATCTTGAGTTTGTCGGCCATGATCACACTTTCGTCCGTGCAAGTTCGGATGAGTTGTATGCAGCGAGTAGCGCCGGAGGAAAGATCTCCTCTGCGCGCTTTCCGCGAGCTTTTGCAACCTGGTCGGGGCGCATCTGGCTCTTCAACGCATCAACCGTTGCCTTGGCAACGTTGATGTGCGTGGGAGAACCGAGCGACTTGGCAAGCACATTGTTGACGCCGGCGGCCTCCAGTATCTGGCGTACCGCCCCTCCGGCGATAACACCGGTACCAGGTGCGGCCGGCTTCAAGAGCACCCGACTTGCACCTTGTACACCGATGATCTCGTGGATGATTGTTTGACCTGCCATCGGTACATCGAACATATCGTTGCGGGCAAGTTCGAACGCCTTTTGGATCGCAGCGGGCACTTCCTTGGCCTTGCCGTATCCGACACCAACGCGACCCTTGCCGTCGCCAACTGCCACAAGTGCCGTAAAGGAGAATCTGCGTCCGCCCTTGACAACCTTGGACACCCGGTTGATCGTGATCACGCGCTCGTCGAACTCGGGAACGTCCCGTTCCCGACGGTCGCGACGGTCGCGACGGTCGCGACCTCGACCCCGGCCGCGGTCACCGCCACCACCAGCGCCCCCTCCGGCACGACCGCGGTTGCGGTCCTGGGGTTTGCCGGCTTGTGGTGCTGATCCCTTTGGCTCGCCCTTCCGGGGCGCCGATGCCGGTTGTTTGCTGACCGTCGTTTTGCTTTGTTCAGTAGTCATCGCTCGCTCCTAGAACTCGAGGCCGGATTCACGGGCTGCATCTGCGAGTGCCCTGATTCGGCCGTGGTACTTGAAACCACCACGGTCGAACGCAACCCTGGAAACGCCAGCGTCTTTGGCACGAGCACCGACGAGCGCGCCCACCTCTGTCGCGGTGTCCACCGTGAGGGTCTTCCCCTTCACAGCCGACTCCTTCGAAGAGGCGGATGCGATCGTACGACCGCTCTCGTCATCGATGACCTGTGCGTAAATGTGCTTGTTGCTTCGAAAAACCGCGAGGCGGGGCTTGGAAGCTGTGCCATCCACCGACTTGCGAACCCTGAAGTGCCTGCGACGGCGTGCGTCTGTACGGGTACCCCTCATACGGAGACTCCTGCCTTACCGGCCTTGCGTCGCACGTACTCATCTGAGTACCGGATTCCTTTGCCCTTGTAGGGCTCAGGGGGCCGGACCGCCCGAATGTCGGCAGCGACCTGGCCAACCTTCTGCTTGTCGATACCACTGACGATTATCTTCGTCGGTTCAGGTACTTCGAACGTGATGCCCTCTGGGGCATCGATGCTTACGGGATGGGAGAAGCCGACCAGTAGCTCAAGCGTGTTGCCCTTGAGTGCAGCGCGATAGCCAACACCCACGGCCGTCAGTTCCTTCGTATACCCATCGGTCACACCAATCACCATGTTGTTGATGAGCGCCCGCGTGAGCCCATGCAGAGCTCGGTTCTCACGCTCATCGTTCTCTCGTGCAACGGTCAAAATGCCGTCGTCGACTGCAACGGCGATTGTGGCGCTGATCGCCTGGGTGAGCGAGCCCTTCGGACCCTTCACCACGACGTCATTGGCATTCACCTTCACCTCGACACCTGCCGGCAGGCTGATCGGACTATTTCCAATACGACTCATGTCACCACACCTTGCAAAGGACCTCGCCGCCGACATTGCGGCGACGGGCATCGCGGTCAGTCATGACGCCTGACGAAGTCGATACGATCGAAACACCGAGGCCGCCCCGGACCCGACCGATGTCGGTCGCACCCGCATAAACACGCCTACCAGGTTTCGAGATGCGCTGGATGCCCCTGAGCACCCGCTGCCTTTCGGAGTCATATCGAAGCTCTACGACGAGTTCAGTGCCGACCTCACCATCCTGGGTCTTCCAACTATCGATGTAACCCTCCTCGGAAAGGATCCGAGCGATCTCTTCCTTGAGCTTGGACGATGGCATCGCCGTGGACGGATGAAGCGCCGTATTGGCATTCCGGATCCTGGTCAGCATGTCAGCAATGGGATCTGTATACATGACTACCACGACGCCTTTCTGATTCCGGGAAGCTCACCAAGATGGGCCATATCCCTCAGGGCGATACGCGATATACCGAATTTGCGGAAATAGCCGCGTGGTCTGCCACTCACCACGCACCGGTTGCGGTAGCGCGTCGCGCTTGCGTCGCGAGGCATCTTTGCGATTTTGACGTAAGCCTCACGCTTGTCCTCGTATGTCGCCTCTGGGTCCTTGATGATGATGATGAGCTCGGCACGTCGTTCCGCGTAGCGGTCGACGAGCTGTTTGCGCTTGTTGTTCTTGGCGATCTTTGAAGTCTTCGCCATCAGACACCTACCTGCTGTCGACGGAACGGGAACCCGAACGCACTCAGGAGGGCATCCCCCTGGGCATCGGTCTCCGCGGTGGTCACCATGGTGATGTCCATACCGCGGACCTTCATGACTTTGTCATAGTCGATCTCGGGAAAGATCAGCTGCTCGGTTACACCGAAGCTGTAGTTCCCGCGACCGTCGAACCCTTTCGGGCTCATTCCACGAAAATCTCGGATGCGAGGAATCGCAAGAGCAATGAGCCTATCAAGGAACTCCCACATACGTTCACCGCGAAGCGTCACGGAGGCACCGATTGCTTGGCCCTCGCGGATCTTGAAGTTCGAGACCGACTTACGTGCCCTGTTGACCTTCGGCTGCTGGCCAGTGATGATCCGTAGATCCTCAACCACACCGTTGATCAGCTTTGCGTCAGCCGCAGCATCACCGGCACCCATATTGACGACGATCTTGCTGAGACGCGGAACTTGCATCACGTTGTCGAGACCGAGCTCCTTCTGGAGCTGATCGCGGATCTCGCCGTTGTATTGGTCCTTGAGACGTGGTGCCATCAGAGATCACTCCCGCATTTCCTGCATACCCTGAACTTCGTACCTTCGTCATCGATTCGGGCACCGATCTTTGTGGGGCCGCACTCCTTGCAGACGATCATCACGTTCGATGCGTTGATCGGCATGTCCTTATCGATGATGCCGCCCGTGTTGAGATCTCCTGAAGGTCTTTGGTGACGCTTTGCAGTAGCAACACCCTCGACGATGATCCTGTTGACCTTCGGGAGCACCTTGGCGACCTTGGACTCCTTGCCGGCATCCTTGCCGGAGATGACCATGACTGTGTCTCCACTACGCAGCTTCATCACAGCACCTCCGGTGCGAGGGATACGATGCGCATGAACTTCTTGTCTCGCAGCTCACGACCAACCGGTCCAAAGATTCGGGTACCACGAGGCTGACTCTGGTCGTCGATGAGCACGCAAGCGTTCTCATCGAAACGAATGTACGAGCCATCCTCGCGCCGTGTCTCCTTCCGGGTACGAACGACCACTGCTTTGACCACCTCGCCCTTTTTGACGCTTCCGCCGGGCGTGGCATCCTTCACAGTTGCAACGATCACGTCGCCGACCGCGGCGTATCTGCGGCCCGACCCACCGAGTACGCGGATCGTCAAGACCTCGCGTGCGCCGGAGTTGTCTGCAACCTTGAGGCGCGATTCCTGCTGAATCATCGAGCACGCTCCACGACCTCTTCGACACGCCACCTCTTCGACTTGGAGAGCGGACGGGTCTCGACGATGCGAACGGTGTCGCCAACGTTGGCGTCGTTTGCCTCGTCGTGTGCGTGGTACTTCTTTCGGATGGGAATGGTCTTTCCGTAGCGTGCGTGACGCTTCTGGTCCCGTACCTCGACGGTGACGGTCTTGTCACGGCTGTCGGAAACCACGACTCCGACGCGGGCCTTGCGGCGTGCGCGTTCCATCTATGCCTCCTCCTGCTGTGATTGCCAGGCCGCGAGCTCCTGCTCACGCATCACGGTTGCGACGCGGGCGACGTCCCGTTTGACCTGCTTGATCCTTGATGTGTTGTCGAGCTGATTGGTGACATGTTGGAAGCGAAGGTTGAAGAGTTCTTCCTTCGACTCGTCGAGCATCTCACCGAGCTCCTTGTAGTTCAGCTTGCGAAGCTCCGAGGCGTTCATACGACCTCCCTCTTAACAAACTTGGTCTTGACCGGAAGCTTGTGTGCCGCGAGGCGGAGTGCCTCGCGAGCAAGCTCCTCGTCGACACCGGACATCTCGAACATGACGCGGCCGGGCTTGATGACAGCAACCCAGTACTCAGGGTTGCCCTTACCCGAACCCATGCGTGTTTCCGCAGGCTTCTCAGTGATCGGCTTATCGGGGAAAACCGTGATCCAGACCTTTCCACCGCGCTTGATCTTTCGAGTCATCGCAATACGAGCGGCTTCGATCTGACGCGACGTGAGCCAGCCACGCTCCTGAGCCTGGAGACCATATTCTCCGAATGACACCTTCGTGCCACCCTTGGCGTTGCCCTTGAGCCGCCCAGTCTGGACCTTGCGATACTTCGTGCGCTTTGGCATGAGCATCAGACATCGCCTCCCTCGTCAGTTTCGTCAGAAACTGCGACCTCGGCGCCGGCCGAGGTATCGTCGGCACCAGAAGACGCACCATCTGCACCAGCCGAAGCATCGTCGGCACCAGAAGACGCACCATCTGCACCAGCCGAAGCATCGTCGGCGTTGTCTGAGTCTTCGGTCTTCGGTTCGCTGGCGTCCGACAGCTCAACGCTCTCGTCCTTGCTTTCAGACTTCGGCTCTCCGCCGACCTCTGCAACTACCTCAGCGACTTGCTCAGGGATGGCCTCGTCACCTGTTGCCTCCGCCTTGTCGGCTGTGGCCGGTTCTTCGACAGCTGCCCGCGCTTCGGCCAGATCTGCCTTGCCGTCCGCTGCGGTAACCCTCTTGCCACCACCAGCCTCGATCAGGCGCTTGCCACCGCCAGCCTCGATGATCCGCTTCTCTTTGTGACCGGCGGCAGCCTCAGCACGAGACTTGACGGACTTACGGTGCTTCCGGTCTGCAGGACGGCCGGAAGCCATTCGAGCCTCAGCCGCAGCCTTTTCTGACGAACTGAACTTCTTCATGATGTCGCCCTTGTAGACCCACACCTTGATACCAATAGCACCAACGGTTGTCTCTGCGGTTGCCTGGCCGAAGTCGATGTCCGCACGTAACGTGTGCAGCGGGACACGACCCTCCAGATACCACTCGCGGCGACCCATGTCGGCGCCACCGAGACGACCTGATGCCTGGACGCGGACACCCTCAGCGCCTGCCTTCAGCGCGGTAGCAACGGTGCGTTTGAGTGCACGACGGAAAGAGACACGACCCTCGAGCTGGTCCGCGACGCTGCGTGCAAGCAGCGTCGCATCGAGCTCAGGGTTATGAACTTCTATGACATTGAATTTGACTCTGCGGCCGGAGAGGTCCTCGAGGCCGGCACGGAGACGTTCGGCCTCAGAACCGCCGCGTCCGATAACAACGCCGGGACGACCGGTGTGGACATCGATCTGAACCTTGCTGCCACCGATGCGCTCGATATCGATCCTCGAAATCGCACCGCGCTTCAGTTCACCCTTCAGGTACTTGCGGATGTGGTGATCCTCTGCAACCTGGGCGGCGTAGTCCTTTTCGGAATACCAGCGCGACTTCCAATCGGTGACGATTCCGAGACGCAGGCCGTAAGGATGTGATTTCTGCCCCATCAGGCGACCTCTTCCTGGTCTGCTACAACGATCGTGATATGGCTCGTACGCTTGCGAATCCTCGTTGCACGACCGCGCGCACGAGGACGCCATCGCTTGAGTGTCGGTCCTTCATCCGCATATGCCTCTTGAACGTAGAGCTCATCGGCGTCGAGAGCGAAGTTGTGCTCGGCGTTAGCGATTGCGGAGTCGAGTACCTTCTTGATCGTTGGCGCAGCCTTCCGGTTGGTGAACTCGAGCACTACGAGTGCCTCATCCACGGGGAGGCCGCGAACGAGGTCAAGCACGCGTCGCACCTTGTACGGCGACTGGCGAACGTGTTTGGCCTGGGCGCGTGCGTTCATCGCTGCCTCACAGACTTGTCGGTCATGTGACCACGGAACGTCCGGGTTGGGGCAAATTCGCCCAACTTGTGACCGACCATCGATTCGCTGATGTACACGGGGACGTGCTTGCGCCCGTCGTGCACAGCGATCGTGAGACCGACCATCTCGGGAATCACTGTCGACCGACGGCTCCATGTGCGAATGACACGTTTGTCACCGCTTGCGTTCGCCTTTTCGACTTTCACCAGCAGGTGCTCATCGACGAACGGCCCCTTTCTCAGGCTTCTCGCCATGGCCTACCTCTTACCCTTCTTCGTACGACGACGCACGATGTACTGGTTACTCGTTTTGTTCTTCTTGCGGGTTTTACGCTCAGGCTTGCCCCAAGGGCTGACCGGGTGACGACCACCTGAGCTACGACCTTCACCACCACCGAGAGGGTGATCCACAGGGTTCATGGCAACGCCACGGGATTGTGGACGTTTGCCCTTCCAGCGGTTACGACCCGCCTTGCCGATCTTGACCAGTTCAGCTTCGGTATTACCGACCTGACCGACCGTTGCACGGCTGTCGAGGTTGACCTGACGCATCTCGCCGGATGGGAGGCGCAACAGGGCGATCTTGCTCTCTTTGGACATCAGCTGTACAGAGGTGCCGGCGGATCGAGCCATCTTGGCCCCACCGCCCGGGCGAAGCTCAACAGCGTGCACGATCGTACCTGTCGGGATATTCCGTAGCGGCAGAGCGTTCCCTGGACGAATCTCCGACTTCGGACCGGACTCGAGCACGTCGCCGACCTTGATGCCGACAGGCGCAAGGATGTAGCGCTTCTCGCTGTCGACGTAGTGCAGCAGTGCGATACGTGCGTTCCGGTTGGGGTCATATTCGACGCTTGCTACCTTGGCCGGCACGCCATCTTTCGTG
>BTQL01000002.1:0-99835 GCA_036985855.1 Acidimicrobiia bacterium
TCGTGCCAGGGACCTGGACGAAGCGGAGGCGCTGAAAGCAAAACAGGCGGCTGAAAAGGCCATACAGGATAGAAAATCAGATGTTGATTATGCCAAAGCCCAGGCTGAGCTTGTCGAGATTGGTTGTTGTCATCGTTACGCCTTCCGATCTGGATTGTTCTGGGAGCGCGGCCGGGGGCGGTATGTCCCAGGAAGCTCAACGACTGTAGCATTCGTTGCGGCTGATTCGAGAAGTGCGAGCGCAGCGTCGACAACGTCGCGCTGTCGCTCGCTGTCGCCCGCAGCTCCAAGTGGACGACCCATCGGATGCTTGACGATGATCGTCCTCGGAATCTTCAGCTCCGTTGCCCTGTGTTCGAATGCCTTGACCATGATCGTGACCGTTGGGATACCGGATTCTTCGACCGCTCTTGCGACGTGCCCGACCGACACATGGCACACCGGTCAGACAGGTACGAGAAGCAGGACGTCGATGTCCTGGCCATGCAGTCGCTCCACCCAGTCCGGCAGGACCTGGCGGAGTCTGCCGTGGGATGTCGCCCCAGGGAACGAGAAGAACGTGTCGGGGAGGCTCCTCAAGCGTCCATCTTGGCGAGCCTCTCGCAGCCTGTCGATCGGGAATGTGACATTCGGATCCCTCGACGCAGACCGAATATCGTATCCCCCGTGGCGTACGCGCAGGTCGGACGTCGGTGTGTCCGAGGGGATCTCGGACAATACGGGCGTTTCACGGAGGAATTCGGAGATCCTTGCCACGGCGTCCTTCTGGGTCATCGCCACTTCTCCGAAGGGCTCTGGATCGTCGCCTGCAACGAAGTGCCCCGATGTTGTCAACAGACCAACGCGAGCTTCCGTGACCGTTGTCCCGAGCGGTGTGAACGGCCCGTCGTCGTACATGTATTTCGGAGGTGGAGCGCCAGGGGCAGGGGAGTAACCGGCAACTTGCGCCTCATACGCTGCCTCGATGAGCGGCAGGACGTCACCTGTGTCATATGCATCGCCGAGCCCATCCAGCAGTGTTTGGAGCATGGAAGCGACGTCGTCGTCCGACATGCTCTTGAAGAACTTGAAGTTGAGATCGTTCCGTTTTCCATAGGAGAACGAGCGACGAAAGGATTCGAACGACTCGGGCGCGGAACTGTCCATCGAGCCACCCTAACCGCGACCGGTGGGGCGACTGCGATTGCGACCGTCAAGCGCCCTGGGACCGTCTAGCGATCCTTTGACGCCTTGATGATGGCCGAGTGCATGCCGTCTGCGACGTTGTGAGTCGGCTCGACCGATACGTTCGTGAAACCAACCGATTCGAGTCCCCGGCGGTATTCGTCGAAACTCAGTGCCCCTGCGATACACCCCACCCAGCTTCCGCGCTCGAGACGGTCACTGTCGGTCAAATCATTTTCGGAGACAACGTCTGATATGCCGATGCGTCCGCCCGGTTTGAGTACACGGAACATTTCGGACAGCACCGCAGGTTTGTCAGCGGACAGGTTGATCACGCAGTTGGAGATGACTACGTCGACTGATGAGTTGTCGAGTGGGATGTTCTCCATGACGCCCTTGCGGAACTCGACGTTCGTAGCGCCTGCCTCCTCCTGGTGCTTGCGGGCGAGATCGAGCATCTCGTCGGTCATGTCGATCCCGAAAGCGAAACCTTCAGGGCCTACTCTCTTGGCCGACAGGAGAACGTCGATGCCCGCTCCGGAGCCGAGATCGAGGACGATCTCACCTGGTTGGAGCTCCGCGACTGCTGTTGGATTCCCACAACCGAGCGAGGCAAGGGCTGCCCCTTCGGGAAGGTCGGCGAGGTCGCCGGCTTGGTAGAGCAGTGAGCCGAACGTGTCTGGATCTGACGTCTTGAATGCGTCCGATGCGCTCATGTCACCGCGGTCGCTTCCACAACACGATGTTTCGACCGCGGTTGCCGCCTCTGCATACCGTTGTTGCACCTTCTCGAGGATTCTGTCCGTGGACATGAACACTCCTTCATATCGATGATTGTCGATCTGTGGACGAGCGTAGCAGTCACATCGGTATACGTCAATATGTTGATAGGATGGTCGGATGAGACCGAAGATGATCGAGAGCTGTTGCGAACCGGTGCTGACCGAGCCCATCACTCCGTCTGACGCTGAGCAAGTCGCGGCAGCCTTCAAGTTGTTGGCCGACCCGATCAGGCTGCGAATATTGAGCCTCGTTGCCAATGCACCCGGTGGTGAGATGTGTGCGTGCGATCTACCTGAGGCGTTGGGACGCAGCCAACCAACGGTGAGCCATCACCTCTCCCTGCTGACAGAAGCAGGGCTCGTGACCAGGGAACAGCGCGGCAAATGGGCGTGGTTCCGTGTGGAACGCGAGAGCGTTGCCGTGCTGAGGGATGCCTTGAACATCACATGACAACCTGAGCGGAACGGAGCCATTCCCTGGCGTAGTCGGTTGTCACCGACTCGTCTGGATCGCGATGACTGTGTGGAGTTTGTCTGGCTCGTCCGTCCCGATTCGGAACACGGTTCCGTCGGTCAACTCGAGCTCGACCGCGTCGAGTCCCCAAACGTTGTACATCCAGCCGCGCGATATCTTGCGGACGCCCCATCCTTGGATCCAGCGATTGCGAACCTGTCGTGCGGCTGTGACATCGGACAGTTGAATCACCCTGTTTGGCTTGCCGAAACCGAATAATGCCGTGACAACGCCGCTGCTCACCTTCACCTCTAGCCGGCTGAACCACAACGTGAGGACAACGATGGCCACCATTGAAGCGAGGATCACGTATCCAACGATCGGGTCGTTCCCGAACGTCTCGGGTAGCGAGGAACCTATGACGACCGCAAGGAACACGGCGGTCCCAAGACCCAGATATCCGTACTGCGTGTGCTCGTACTCCATCTCGCATGCATTCTTGCATCGTCGGGTCGCGAGGCCTATCCATGCTGTCTCAGGCCGTCCGGCTCGAGGTAGGGACCGACATGGCAGCTATTGTGCCATCCGTGACCGATCAGGACCGGACCTCAACCACAAACAAGGCAACCATCGTTCTCGCCATTCTGTCCGCGGCGATGTTCATATATGTCATCGATACGACGATCATGAACGTCTCGATCTCTGCGCTCGTCGAGGATCTCGGTACCACCGTTGGAGAGGTTCAAACAGCGATCACGCTGTACACCCTCACGATGGCAGCCTTCATGCTGACCGGAGGAAAGCTCGGGGATATCTGGGGGTCCAAACGGGCCTTCCGCATCGGCCTCGTCATCTACGGTGTCGGGACCATCATCACCGCACTTGCCCCGAATATCGGATTCATCATCTTGGGTTGGTCTGTTCTCGAAGGTCTCGGTTCTGCCCTGATCGTGCCGGCGATCAATACGCTCGTTCGAGCGAACTTCACAGGGACCAAACGCGCCTCTGCGTACGGAACACTGTTCGGTGTTGCGGCAGCCGGCGCGGCGTTCGGGCCCTTGATCGGTGGATGGCTAACGGCCAACCTCAGCTGGCGCGTCGCATTCGCAGGTGAGGCGATCATCGTTGTCATCGTCCTGCTCACTTCTGGTCTACTCATCAATGCACCTGCCGTCATACCGAAACCGCGTCTGGACTTCGTCGGTGTTGCTCTGTCGGCGACGGGGCTCGGCCTATTCGTCTACGGAATTCTCCGAACCAGTACTTTCGGCTGGAGCGATCCACTGGTCATCTCCTTCATCTTTGTTGGGCTGGCCGTCGTCGGAACGTTCGTATGGTGGGTCGGACGTCGGGAGACCGCGGGGAAACCCGCCCTTGTCCACCCGTCGATCTTCAAGCATCGAGCGATCAGCGCAGGTCTCCCGATACTTGCCACCCAAACCTTCGCCCAAGCAGGGCTTCTGTTCCTCATCCCTGTGTTCGCGCAGTCCGTGCTCGGTTTCGACGCATTCCAAACCGGCCTCACGCTGCTTCCGCTTTCGATAGGCGTGTTGGCGACATCGACCCTGACGCCACGTCTGGGTCGAAAGATCTACCCGAAGTACATCATCCAGGCAGGACTCGTCCTTCTCTTCATCGGTGGATATGTGCTGGCGAGATCGCTCGACGGCGCAAGCCGGGGAACGGACCTGGCTCTCGGCCTGCTCATTGGAGGTGTGGCGATCGGACTCGTTGTCGGCCAGCTCCCGAACTTGATTCTGTCTGGAGTCGATCAAGACGAGGCGAGCGAAGCATCGGGACTTCAGGGCACGGCCCAGAATCTAGGTATGGCGCTTGGTACGGCGGTAATAGGAACGGTGGTCCTCAGCGTCGCTCTCACTTCTCTCGGCAACCAGGTCCAGGCGTCGCCGATTATTCCTAGTGACGTCAAGGAGCAGATCGCAGCGGTGGTGGAACGGCCCTTCGTGTCGGCAGATGCCGGTCGGCTCGCAGAAGATCTCGCAGATCTCCCCGCGGAGCAGAAGGCGGAACTTCGGCAGATCTATGACAAGGGGACGCTGCGTGGTTTCCAAGGGGCGATTCTCGCCGGCGGCATAGTGGCATTGTTCGGTGCCCTGATGGCCCTCCGTCTGCCGAGGAAGAAGTTGGAATCGGACTCGTCTGTCGAGGCCACGGTTTGCGAGGTTGTCCGAAGCAGTCCGTTGCCGGGTTTGCAACTAGAGATGGATGATCTGGCTCCCTCGACGAAACCCTGAAACCCGGGCGCTCTCGTCCGCTGAGCACGACCGCGAATTCGAGCGCATCGTCGAGACGACATGCCTGACTGTCAGGTACGGGGATTGCACCTGTTTCCGCAGGAAGTATCTGGTAGCTTTCGACAGATGTCGGCGAGAACACTCGGATTGGTCGTGGCTGTTCTGTTTCTCGCCGCATGCTCGAGCGGGGACGACGTCGTTGCCACCACGGTGACAACTGACGTGGTTACCACCACGGTGACAACGGCACAGCCGGCCACATCTACCACAGCCGAGCCCGTTGAGAGTACTACCTCCACGACAGAAGCTGAGACCAAGGATCCGGCCGACCTGATCTTTATCGGCGGTCCGATCATCACGATGGACCCCGCCATCGGCACGGTCGAGGCGATAGCGATAACGGGGGAATTGATCGTCGCGGTTGGTTCGGCTTCGGAGATCGCATCATATGAAGGACCCGACACTGTTGTCATCGACCTGGATGGGCGCGCCGTCAGCCCCGGTTTCGTAGATGCCCACACGCACATCCTCACTGACATGGGGGGGATCGAGGCAGGGCAGTCCCTCGCCCTCGAGAACGGGATCACGTCACTCGCCGATGCGTCCGTCGAGGCCGAATGGCCCGAGCGGTTCATCGAAGCCGATCGCTCCGGCGTCCTTCGCGTTCGCACGAGCATGTATCTCGATCGGACCGACTTTTGCGGTGTTGACCAGGGACTCTGGTACGAGGCCTTCGAGCCAGACGCAGTCTTCTCAGATCGGCTCAGGGTCGCGGGAGTAAAGATCTTTTCCGACGGGGGAGGCTGCGGCCCTCTCGGTATGAGCGAACCGTTCCTCGAGGGTGTTGACGCTGCTCCACCGTTCCACGACCTCGACACGCTCGCGTCGTTCATCAGGGATGCCGACGACGCCGGCTATCAGATAGCCATTCACGCGCAGGGCGATCTCGCAATCGCACAGGTCCAGGATGCGTACGCCGTCGTCCTTTCGGATGGTGAGAATCCTCTCAGGCACCGCATCGATCACAACGTGTTCGCCACCGAGGACACCATCGGCCGATACAGCGAGCTCGGCCTTGTCCCTGTCCTGTTCGGTTCCTCCGAGGCGTGCAACGGTGACCTGCCATGGACCGATTTCTACAGGGAGAATGGTGACCGGCCCGGTGAGATTCTCGCTGCAAACCCCGGCCTGGTTGTCGCATGGCACGGGGACGATCCATGGTTGACACCGATCAGCCCCATCTCCGATCTGTTCGGTCTCGTTACCAGGGGGAAGGTCGATGCGGACGGGACGATCTGTGAACCGCCGGATTGGATGGCAGGCGGGGGTGTCAATGTCGAGCAGGGCCTCGCCATGATGACCACAGGTTCCGCCTATGCGATCCGTCAGGAAGATGTCGTCGGGTCGTTGACACCCGGAAAGTACGCGGACCTCGTCGTGCTCTCGGATGACCTCCTCGCGGTCCCTTCGTCTGCTCTGCCTGATGTCGAGATCCTGATGACGATGATCGGAGGCACGACCGAGTTCTGTGCCGGTGGTGCCGAGGCCTGGTGCCCCGGGTGGGCAGCGCCGTAGATTCCCGATGTCTCCGCGGGCGATTCCTGCCAGAGCAATCGGGCTACTGGCCGGATGCCGTCGGGTCCTCGATCGTCTCGCCGTCCAACGCTGCAAACGATGTGCTCACCGACGCGTCGCCTGTCGTATAGGAAGCCGCGACCAACAGACCGTCGGCAAAACGAAGGTTGAGTTCGACTGTGCCGTCAGAGCCGAAGTTCGCCCCGTCATACGCGCCAAGTGCAACGATGCCATCGTCGTTCGTGGCGACGATCGTGATCGTGTCCGGCGCTGCGAGGGCATCGAGCGGTGGCTCGATCGGTCCATCGGCTTCGACCTCGACCCAATCACCATCGTCGACGCGGATCCAGGATGCGTCCGGTGTGATCACGTAGGTGACCGTTCCGTCTCCCGATGTGACGTCCATCTGAGCGCTCTCACCGATCACGAATCCGGTGATCGTCGCTGCTTCTTCGTCGCCAACCTTGGCAACAGCTTCGAAGCGGTAGCCGTTCTCGTAGCGGTCGAGTGCGCTTGCGAGCAAGACCCGTGCATCGACAGCGACCGTGGTGGTTGCTGAGTCCTCTACCTGCGACGTGGTCGGCGAGCTCGAATCATCGCCCGAATTCGCGTCGTCGGTCGATGTACAAGCCGACACAACGACCAGAACGGTCATGATGGCGACAGCAGAGACGGCCCTCCGAAGGGAGAGCCGTCTCTGCATCGACTGCGGGTCAGTCGTCGTCTTCGTCATCTTCGTCTTCGTCGTCGTCATGGGATGAACTGCTGTGATCATCGTCATGGTCGTCGTCATCGTCGTCGTACTCGTCATGGTCGTCGTCGTCGTCATCATCATCGCATGATGTCGTCGTTCTGGACTTGACCTTCAGCTCGAGTGTGCCGTGCTCGTCCTCGAGTTCGACCTTGAGGTAGGCACCATCGTCGCCATTGGAGTCGGTGAACCTGACCGTGAATCCGTCATCGTCCTGATCGACATCGGCCCGTACTCCTTCAGCAACCTCCACACCATTTTCGACTATGCGTACGCCGTCCGTCGACACCATGTACGTGACCGCAGCGGGCGTCTCGTCGCACAGCAGGCCCGTCCATGTGTGCTCGCCGAGGGCATCGTCGCCGGTGAGTGTGCTCTGGTCCCTGCCGGTGAGCTCGACCTTGAGCTTCGTGTAGGTACCGTCGTGATCGTCATCATCGTCGTCATCGTCACCGAAGTGAGTCTCGACCTCGATCTTCAGTGTCTTCTTGAACCCATCCTCCGAGAAGAAGGTGATCCTCGCCTTGGATTCGTACTCGTCCTCGTCCTCGTCATCGTCGTCGTCCCTCTCGGTATAGGGACCATCGATCCTATATGCGGGCGTGGTATCGTCGACGCTCACAGAGGTGATCTCCGCGTACGGACCGTTTGGTGTTCCGATCATGAATGTCACCTTGGTGGCGGTACCCGACCCGAATATGTCTCCGGTCCAGACGTGTGTACCGAGCACGTCGCTGAGGTTCGATGTCCTCAGTTTCACGCTCAGCTTCGAGTTCTTCGCCTTGACGTTGATGACAGTCGAGCCATCCGCGGAGTCCCTCGTGAACTGGACCTTGTGCTCGCCAGACCTGGTTCGCCCGAACCCGGCATCGCCGCTGGCACCGTCGGTGATGACCACTTCTATGATGTTGCCAAAGGCGTCGAGCGTCACACCGACCACCACCGGTGCACCCAGAACGTTGAGGGAGAGCGACATGCCGCCTGTGTCGGCGATGGCCTCGGTCGTATGGGCTGCGGCAGCGCTCGGAAGCACTCCCACAAGTATCGCTCCGGCGACGATCCCGAGCAATCTTCGATGAATCCTCATCGTGTTCCTTTCATCCATCACGCAAATCGGCGATGCTTCCACTTCTGGTCAAGCCTGGGAACAAGATACGAGACGGTTGGATAACGGTGGGATAACTGGCACCTAATCGATGCGAAAACAACCGCGACGGCCCGTCTCCCTGGTGCCTGAGTGCTGTCTAGCCTTGAGTAGTCGGATCACCGTGGACACATCGAGGAGATCGCATGACCGTCGTCGTAGATGGATCGCCACTCACCGTCGAGGACGTTGTTGCTGTTGCCACAGGGGAATCGTCCGCTGTAGCCGGCAACGATCTCGACGAACGCATGGAGCCGGCGAGGGCCCTCGTCGAACGCGTCGTTGCGAACGACGAGACCGTCTACGGCATCACGACCGGCTTCGGAGCACTTGCCAACACCCGTATCCACGGCGCCGAGGCAACCGATCTCCAGTACGACCTGCTTCGCTCACACGCAGCAGGCGTCGGTGCGTATGTCGATCGCGCCACCGTCCGGGCGATGCTGCTGTGTCGTGCCCGCACGCTTGCGCAAGGTCACTCAGGGGTTCGGCCGGACATTGTTCGGTACCTGCTTGTGCTGCTCGACAAGGACATTCTTCCTGCCGTTCCATCGCAGGGCTCGGTCGGTGCTTCCGGTGACCTTGCTCCCTTCGCGCACCTCGCGCTGCCCGTCATAGGAGAGGGGGAGATTCTGGTCGATGGCGTTGGCGTGCCGGCGGGGCCGGTGCTCGAGGCTGCCGGGATCGAATCGCCGGGACTCCTACCGAAGGAGGGGCTGAGTCTTCTGAACGGGACCGAGGGGATGCTCGCCCACGGATGTCTCGCCATCCACAAGGCACGCCGGCTCGTGGATACAACCGATGCAGCGGCAGCACTCAGCGTTGAAGCCCTCATGGGGTCTTCCCGTCCGTTCGAAAAGAGGATCCACGACCTGCGCCCCCACCCTGGCCAGGCGATCTCAGCTGCGAGGATCCACGCCATGCTCGAGGATTCCGCGATTGACCAGTCCCATCATGATGACTTCGCCCACAAGGTGCAGGACGCATACAGTCTCCGCTGTGCCCCGCAAGTCCACGGCGCCGTTCGGGACACGATCGACCATGCGACTGCAGTGTTCAATCGTGAGCTCGGTGCTGTTGTCGACAATCCGATCGTGTTCCCTCAAGACGGTGAGGTGGTTTCCGGAGGCAACTTCCATGGTCAGCCCCTCGCATTCGTACTCGACTTTCTTGCGATAGCCGTGACGGAACTGGGGTCCATATCTGAACGACGCGTCGATCGCATGCTCGACCCCCATCGGTCATCAGGGCTCACCCCGTTTCTGGCGACGAACCCTGGCATCTCTTCGGGGTACATGATCACCCAATACACAGCAGCAGCGATCGTTGCGGAGAACCGTGTGCTCTCCCATCCCGCCTCGGTCGAGTCGATTCCGACATCCGGCATGCAGGAGGACCATGTGTCAATGGGGTGGGGTGCCGCGCGAAAGCTCGACGTGATCCTCACGAACACCGCAAGGGTGATCGCTGTCGAGCTCATGTGCGCCGCTCAAGGCGTCGAACAACGCTCGGCCCAGCCGGGAACGGGGACGTCCGTGGTGAGAGACATCGTCCGGTCCGTGTGCCCGCCTCTCACCACTGACAGACCTCCCGGACCAGACATCGCGAGGATCGCGGAACTCATCGAATCCGGGGCGTTCAGCGACATCGAGGAGGCGTGATGCCGGATACCACGAACCAGGCGTTCGCGTACGGCACGGGCCCGCGTACCGTCACGGCGCCCCACGGTACGGAGCTCAACACCAAGGGCTGGCTGCAGGAAGCAGTTCTGCGGGCTCTTCTCAACAACCTCGATCCTGAGGTTGCCGAGATGCCAGAGGAGCTGATCGTGTACGGCGGCAGGGGCAAGGCTGCCCGCAACTGGGAGGCATTCGACGCGATCGTGCGATCCCTCACCGAACTCGAATCGGACGAGACACTGCTCGTGCAATCGGGCAAACCTGTGGGCCGATTCCGCACTCACGAGATGGCACCGAGGGTGCTCATCGCGAACTCCAACCTCGTGCCGGACTGGGCGACATGGCAGAACTTCTGGGACCTCGAAGATGCTGGACTCATGATGTATGGGCAGATGACCGCAGGGTCATGGATCTACATCGGTACCCAGGGGATTCTCCAGGGCACCTATCAGACGTTCGTAGCGATCGCAGAGAAGCTCTTCGGTGGGACACTCAAGGGCACGGTCACCCTCACCGCGGGACTCGGCGGAATGGGTGGTGCCCAGCCCCTGGCCGTCACGATGAACGAGGGTGTGTGCCTCGCTGTCGATGTGGATCCTGACCGGATCCGCAAGAGGCTCGACACCCGGTACCTCGACGAGTTCGCACCGAATCTCGATGCCGCCGTCGAGCGAGCACTTGCAGCGAAAGAAGCAGGCGAAGCGGTTTCGATCGCGGTCGTCGGGAACGCAGCTGATGTCTTCCCTGAGCTGCTTTCGCGGGATCTCGGCATCGACATCGTTACAGATCAGACGTCCGCTCACGATCCGCTCAACGGATACGTTCCAGCCGGCATGACGACCACCGAGGCCGATGCACTGCGGGTCGAGGAGCCGGAGGAGTACGTCATCAAGGCAAGAGAGTCCATGGCAACACATTGTGAGGCGATGGTCGGGTTCCAGGAGGTCGGTGCGGAAGTCTTCGACTACGGGAACAATCTGAGAGGTGAGGCTGTCGAGGGTGGTTTCGAGAATGCCTTCGCCTATCCAGGTTTCGTCCCTGCCTACATCAGGGATTTGTTCTGCGAAGGTCTCGGCCCATTCCGTTGGCTGGCCCTTTCGGGTGACCCTGCGGACATCAAAGTGACCGACGACGCACTCCGCGAGCTCTTCCCAGACAACGAGTCACTCAATCGATGGCTCGATATGGCGGAAGAGCGGATCGAGTTCCAGGGTCTGCCTGCCCGTATCTGCTGGCTCGGCTACGGCGAACGGCACAGGGCCGGGCTTGCATTCAACGAGCTGGTGCGTTCCGGTGAGGTGAAAGCCCCCATCGTGATCGGCCGCGACCATCTCGATTCTGGCTCGGTGGCCTCCCCGTACCGCGAAACCGAGGCGATGGCCGACGGCTCAGACGCTGTTGCCGACTGGCCGATCCTCAACGCCCTCCTGAACACGGCATCGGGTGCCGCGTGGGTCGCGGTGCATCACGGGGGCGGCGTTGGCATCGGGAAGTCGATCCATGCCGGAGCCCAGGTGGTCGCCGATGGGACCGATGAGGCCGCACTTCGTATCGAGAGGGTCCTCACCAATGATCCGGGTATGGGTGTCATTCGTCACGCCGATGCGGGATATGACCGTGCGATCGAGATCGCCCGTGAACGCGGCGTCAACATCCCGATGTTGGATCAGTAGGACGCGGTCGTGAATCTTCTCGTCACAGACATCGGGCAGCTCGTGACCAATGACGAACAGCACGGTGGGTTGCTCGGCGTGATAGATGATGCAGCGGTGGCGATAGATGGTGAGAGCATCGTTTGGGTCGGTCCGGAAGTCGATGTCCCATCCGAGTACCGACCATACGAGTCACATAGCGCGCATGGGGGAGCGGTACTGCCTGGATTCGTCGACTCCCATACACATGCGGTGTTCGCGGGTGATCGATCACACGAATTCACAATGCGCCTGGAAGGAGCAACATACGAAGAGATACTCGGCTCCGGGGGTGGCATCTACTCAACCGTCCGTGTCACGCGCGCAGCAACAGTCGATGAACTCGTCGAGGCTTCGCTTCCTCGCATTGCGCGGATGCTGGGTAGTGGTACCACCACGATCGAGATCAAGACCGGTTACGGGCTCGACATCCCTACCGAGGTCAAGATGCTGGATGCGATCGACCAGATCTGCAACGTGCTCCCGATCGACACGATCCCCACGTTCCTCGGAGCCCACGTCATGGCTCCTGAATACACCGACGACCGTGGTTCATATGTGGATCTGGTCGTCGGCGAGATGATGGATGCAGTTGCGGAACGGGTGGCGTACGTCGATGTGTTCTGTGACGACGCTGCGTTCACCGTTGACGAGACCCGCCGGATCGCCGATGCGGCGAAATCCCGTGATCTCGGCGTTCGTCTCCACGTCGAGCAGCTTGGCCATACGGGAGGCGCAGCATTGGCTGCAGAGGTCGGTGCGGTTGCCGCAGACCATCTCGATCATGCCACCGATGATGATCTCGCGGCACTCGCTCGAACAGGCACGGTTGCGGGTCTGCTGCCGGGAGTGTCGTACTCGATGCGCGATCCGGCCCCCGACGGACGCCGCTTCTGGGATGCAGGAGTAACGGTCGCAATCGCAACGGACTGCAACCCTGGCACCGCCTACGTTGAGACGATGCCGTTCATCATCTCGCTCGCAGCCGTCACCGCGGGACTGACGCCCGCAGAGTCGATCTGGGCAGCAACCCGCGGTGGTGCGCTTTCTCTTGGATTGCACGATCGCGGCGTGCTCGCTCCCGGCATGCTTGCCGACCTGGTCGTCCTCGATGCGCCGTCCTACGATCATCTCGCGTATCGGCCGGATGGAGACCTCATCGCCAAGGTCATCAAGCGCGGCGTCGTCCTGTAGGAGTCGCATCGTCATGTCCTCCCATCACTACTTCGACCACGAACATCCCATCAGGTTCGCCCACCGGGGCAGCCGGATATTGTGGCCGGAAAACACATGGCACGCGTTCGACCGCGCCGTTGAGGATTTCGGATATCGGTACGTCGAGACCGACATCCAGGTGACGGCGGACGGCGCCGTTGTCGTATTTCACGACGACACGCTCGAGCGGTGCACGAACGGCGTCGGAAAGGTGGCGGATTGGCGCTGGGAGGATCTCCAGCATCTTGATGCTGCCTACAACTTCAGCCCCGACGGAGAGTCCTTCCCGCTGCGCGGCACCGGTGTTGGGATTTCGCGACTCGACGATACCTTCGACAGGTATCCGGACCTGTGCTTGAACATCGATCTCAAAGCCGGCGGGGTCGAATGGGCTGTTGCTGAGGTCATCCAGAAGATGGGAAGGGAGGACACCGTGTTGGTGGGATCGTTTTCGGACAAGCGAATCGCGAAGTTCCGGAGGATCACGAAGGGCAGGGTGCCCACCTCTGCGGGACCGAGGGACTCGATAGCGATGTACGCAACTTCGCGCATCGGGCGCGGGATCCCAGCGAAGGCCGATGCCTATCAACTTCCGTACAAGACCAGGGGAATCGCGGCAGACAAACGTCTCATCAACGCGGTGCATCGGGCAGGGAAACAGATCCATCTGTGGACCGTGAACGAGCGTCACGAGATGGAGAAGTTCCTCGACCTGGGTGTCGACGGGATAATCACAGACAGGCCCGACCTACTCAACGAAGTCATGGAGGATCGGGCCGATGCACAAGGGTGAGCCCGTGGGTGAGATCGTCAGACTCCAGATACAACGAGTCCCTATCAAGATCAGGGGGACCGCCTACCTCCCCGATGGGATCCTCCCTGTGCAGAGGGCCTCTGTCGATGCCTTGGGGATGCTTGGCTGGCACGAGGGTGCATGGGTGGTTGATGCCCACAACAAGGTGCATCCAGCCCGAAGAGGCGGCGGTCGAAGACCTCTGTCGATCGGGTTCACCGGTCACTACGCCGCCATGGCGGAACGGTTTGGCAACGCACCGGTGGGAATCGCCGGAGAGAACGTGATCGTCGAGGGAGATGCCTTGTGGCTCAACGATCTCGATCAGGGCCTCGTCGTGGAGACCTCCGAAGGCGAGTTACTGCTTGAGCGTCCACGAGTCGCCGCTCCCTGCGTCGAGTTCACGAGTTTCATGCTCGGTCTTGACAGGGTCGCGCCCATTGCCGACATCAACGATGCCCTCGACGACCTCGACGACGGCCGCAGAGGGTTCATCGTTGCGGCGGACCACGCAACAAGACCCGTGGAGATCGTGCTTGGAGATCGTGTGTTTCTCGGCGTGTAGACGGCTCCGCCTACTCGATCTTGAACGGAATCCCGTTGAGCATCACCAGACAGTCGATCGCAGTGTCCCGCGCAGCATCGAAGCCGAGTCCACGGAACATCTCGTACGGTTCGCCGTTGTGCTGCTGGTACACGGTGTAACCATCGGGATGATGGAGCACGTACAAACCGTTCCTGGGTCCGGCGGTGTTACGTCCGAGCGCCTTCAGCGCCTGGTCGTCTGGGATCTGCGCCACCAGGTCGATCCGTTCCACGGTCAGCGCCTCAGCGAAGTCGGCACCGGTGGTCGCCTGGCGTCCCAGCATCCGGGAGGCCATTCGCCTGGCCTTCTGATCGATGATGGCCTGCGCCTGTTCCTGTCGCGTGTACATGAGCGAACGCTAGTGCCGTGGCCACGAACGTTGGTTGTCATGGTCCGCGACCCAATCCATGGCTGTCTACGGATTGCGGTTCGCCGACACTGTCGGTAGATAGCCCGCCCGTCCATCCTCGTACGTATCGATTTCATCGACCCTGCCGAGCGTCAATGCGATCTCGTCGAGGCCCTCGAGAAGGCAGTGCTTCGTGAAAGCGTCTATTTCGAAAGAGGCCGTGAAACCGGTCGCTGTAACCGTCTGCTGCTCGAGGTTGACAGTCACTTCGTTCGTCTCGTCATTCGCCACATCGGTCAGCTCCGCGACTTCGTTAGGGGCCAACACGATCGGCAGAAGACCCACTTTGGTGCAGTTGCTGTAGAAGATGTCCGCGAATGACGGTGCAATGATCGCTTTGAAACCCCGGTCCTGAAGAGCCCAGGGAGCATGTTCTCGCGACGATCCTGAGCCGAAGTTCGGGCCGGCGACGAGCACAACAGTGCTCTGGTACGCAGACTTGTTCAGGACGAACTCGGGATCTGGCTCGCCCTCATGGTCCCGAGCCCAGTCGTAGAAGAGGAACTCACCGAAGCCAGACCGTTCTACCCTCTTGAGGAACTGTTTCGGGATGATCTGGTCCGTGTCGACATTTGCGAGCGGAAGTGGAGCAGCGCGGCCGGTGATCGTGACAACAGGTTCCATCACGTCATCTCCCTGACATCGACGAAGTGTCCGTGGATTGCGGCAGCGGCTGCCATCTCTGGGGAGACCAGATGAGTGAGCCCTCCCCGACCCTGGCGTCCTTCGAAATTCCGGTTCGATGTCGAGGCGCATCTCTCACCCGGCAGGAGCACATCGGGATTCATCGCAAGACACATGGAGCATCCGGGCTCCCGCCACTCGAGGCCTGACGCCATGAATATCTCGTGCAGACCCTCGTTCTCTGCCTGCAGCTTCACGAGTCCGGATCCCGCGACGACGATGCCTGTGACGGTCTCCGCGATCGTTTGGCCGACGAGGGCTCCGGCGGCTGCCCGGAGATCTTCGATGCGCCCATTGGTGCATGAACCGATGAACACTTTGTCGATTTCGATGTCCGTGATCTTCATGCCCTCCTCGAGCTGCATGTACTCGAGCGCTCGCATGGTTGTGTCCTTGTCGATCGGGTCGCTGAAGTCGCCAGGACCCGGAATGGATGCCGAGATGGGCAGCGTCTGGCCGGGGTTCGTACCCCACGAGACGTAGGGCTCCAGCCCTGAAGCATCGAGGATGACTTCCATGTCGAATGCAGCACCCTCATCGGTGTACAACTCGTCCCACGCCGCGACCGCTTTGACCCATTCGGCACCTTCTGGCGCCATCGGACGCCCTCTCAGGTACTCGATCGTTGTCTCGTCTGGAGCGATCATCCCCGCCCGTGCGCCGGCCTCGATCGACATATTGCAGATCGTCATCCTGCCCTCCATCGATAGCTGCTCGATGGTCGAACCGCGATACTCGATCACATGACCTGCCGCTCCGGCGGTTCCGATCTTCGCGATGATCGCGAGGATGATGTCCTTTGCGGTTACTCCGTACGGCAGGACACCATCCACGGTCACGGCCATCGACTTCGGCTTCTTCTGAAGGAGCGTCTGGGTAGCGAGAACATGCTCGACTTCAGACGTTCCGATGCCGAAGGCGAGGGCTCCGAATGCTCCGTGGGTCGCGGTGTGGGAGTCACCGCACACGATCGTCATGCCCGGTTGGGTTGCACCCTGTTCGGGTCCGATCACATGGACGACTCCCTGGCGTATGTCATCGAGGCCGAAAAGCGTTATCTGGTTGTCTGACGCGTTCTTCTCGAGCGTCGCGATCTGCGTAACGGACATGGGATCATCGATTCCCTCGTCCCTCGGTGTTGTTGGAACAGCATGATCGATGGTCGCAAGGGTCAGCTCTGGACGGCGAACGGTTCTGCCTGCGGCGTTCAGAGATTCGAATGCCTGGGGAGACGTCACTTCGTGCACGAGGTGCAGATCGATGTAGATCAGGTCGGGCCTATCCACATGGGTGTGGACGACATGCTGGTCCCACACCTTGTCGAGAAGCGTGCGCTTGGTGGTCATCATCTTCCTTGCCGTGAACCGGGAGCGTAGTGAGATGGTGAGCCGTGTAAGAACCGTACCAGTAGAAGCGACCGCTCTACGCTTGCGCTCGTGCCGTACTTCCTCGCCATCATTGCAATAGTCGCGCTTTCGTCGCCGTTCGGCCCGGTTGAGGGGAAAGCAGTGTCCGACGAGGCAGGGCTTACCGTTCAGATCACGATCGAAGTGGATCGTGCCTTCGAGGCCGTTCTCGTGAGGCCCTTCTCCGCGTACGAAGAGCTTCCGCCCACAGCGTTGGTATTCATCGACACGGACATGTGGGGCGGACTCGTCAACTTCCCGACCGCAGAGGACTGGGCTCTTGTGTTCGACGGAATCGAGTCCGATGGAGCGTCCTCTCGATCAGAATCTGTAACGCTCACAGAAATCGGGGTCGACCCTCTGGTCGTGGCCGACGAGCCGGCCCGGCTTCCGGGCCGCTCCATCGACAGTTCCACCTGGTGGCTGATAGGTGCGGGCGTGTTCGCCCTCGCCGCCCTCGCCGCCCTCGCCTGGTGGACCTTCGCAAACGAAGACTCGTGAACCCAGGGTTCCAGACCGCACTGAGTCCGGTTATCAGCCCAGAGAATGACGGGCTTGACAAATGGTCGGGATTCTTCGACCATATGTACCGTGACAGCTCCCGAACACGAACCGGCAGAAACCGATCGCCACGAACTCGATTACGAAATCCAGGATGTGGTTGTCGTTTCAACGACTGCTCAGCTCAAGGCAGTCGCTGACGACACACGGATACACATCCTGAACCTACTCATGGAACGCGCAGCAACGGTTACTCAGCTGGCTGTTGCGCTCGAGAAACCAAAAGGCACCGTCGGGTATCACGCCAAGGTGCTCGAGGAATCGGGCATGATCCGTGTCGTGCGTACGAACAAGGTACGGGCCATGACCGAGAAGTACTACGGCCGAACCGGCAGGACGATCCTGTTCGAGAAGGAACCGAAGCCGGACGACCCGATGTGGTTCATCAACGATGCGTTGCGTGGGATGCGCAGGGCTGAGGGCGAGCCACTGCCGATGTTCACGTCCCGCGTGGCTCGGATCCCGATGGATAGGGCTGTCGAATTCTCCGAACGCATCATGGAACTGGCCGAAGATTTCATCGCACTGCCTCGGGCCGGGGACACCGTCTTCGGATTCCTGGCCGGCGTCTACCCGACAGACCACCCAGCGTTTCCATCCGAGAAGGACCTCGATGACTGACACAGCTGAACAAAGCGAGAAGAAGACCAAGAAGAAGATCTCTCTCGGTGCGAACTACTGGAAGCTCTGGACTGCAAGTGTCACATCGAATCTCGGGGACGGTGTAGCGGGGATCGCCTACCCGTGGCTGGCTTCGGCCGTTACGAGGAACGCCCTTCTGATCGCCTTGATTGCGATCGCTCAACGCATCCCTTGGCTCATTTTCACGTTGCCCGCCGGCGTGATCACGGATCGGGTCGACCGGCGGAAGATCATGACGTTCACCTCGGTGTTTCGGACCGTTCTCACGCTCGCCGTGGCTGCGGTCGTGTATCTGAACCAGGATATGCTTCCGTCACCCGGCGATGTCGCTTCGGGAGGTATCGGCACACCGAATACGGTGGTGTACACCACACTCCTCGTTTCCGCCCTGCTTTTTGGTTTTGCTGAAGTGCTGTACGACAATGCAGCCCAAACGATCCTACCGGCGATCGTTGAGCCCGAGGGACTCGAGAAAGCGAACAGTCGCCTCTGGGGTGCCGAGATGGTGATGAACCAATTCGTCGGTCCTCCGCTCGGAAGTGTTCTGATCGGTGTCGCGTTTGCTCTGCCGTTCTTCTTCGACGCAGGCACGTTTGCGATAGCCGCCGCACTGATATTCGCCCTCAGCGGTGTCTTCAAGATTGATCACCCCGCATCGGAGAACGGCGGGGAGCGTCCAGGTTTCTGGGATGAGATCAAAGAAGGCGTCAAGTGGCTCTGGTCGCATGCCCTGCTTCGCCCGATGGCGATCATCCTTGGCCTGATGAACGGCCTGTTCTCTCTCACCTTTGCAACGCTGGTGCTCTTCGCCCAGGAGGTGTTGGATGTCACGACGGCTACCTTCGCCGTCCTGATGATGGCCGGCGCGGCTGGTGGGGTTCTCGGTTCGGTGTTTGCCCCGAAAGTCTCGGAGAAGTTTGGCAGCGGCACGTCGCTCTACTTCACGCTCATCGGCGGGGCGGTAGCGACGCTCGTCATCGGCCTATCGAGTTACTGGGTCATGGCGTGGGTGATGTTCTTCTTCTTCTCGTTCACCGCAGTTCTTTGGAACGTCATCACGGTTTCGCTTCGCCAGACGATCATCCCCGACCATTTACTCGGTAGGGTCAATTCCGTATATCGGTTCTTCGCTTGGGGCATGATGCCAATCGGTCTAGCGATCGGCGGTCTCATCGTGATCGGCGCAGAGGCATCCGGCTTGGATCGGGTGATGGCGCTGCGGCTGCCGTACTTCGTATCCGCTGTGGCACTGTTTGCTGTCTTCCTGTGGGCTGCGCCACAGCTGACCACCGAGAAGATCGAGACAGCGCGTGAACAGGGAATTGCAGCGAAGGACACGGAGCCAAGGACGCAGAGCACAGGCGCCGAATAGGCTGCTAATCTCTGGCCGTCTACCGTCTACCGTCTCCGGATTTCCATCGGCTGACGGCGACTGCCACAGCCGCCGCGGTGGCCCCTGCAGCGACGGGGATCCACACCCGTTTCGGTGGCGGCTGGACTCTCGGCTGAAGGCTGACGGGACGCTGAAACTCGATCACCGGCCACTCGTTCTCCGTCGCGGCCTCCTTGAGTTCCTTTTCAGGATTCACGGCAACGGGATGACCGACTGCCTCGAGCATGGGCATGTCGGTGAAGCTGTCGGTGTAGGCATACGATCCCTCGAGGTCGATCCCGTCCCGAATAGCTACCTCTCTGATGGCATCTGCCTTCGCAGGACCCATCACGTACCGTTCGAGCTCCGGTACGTATCGACCAAGTCCGTCTGTGCGGATCTTCGTTGCGATGACGTTGTCGATTCCGACCATCCTGGCGATGGGCGTCACGAACTCCTCCGGACTTGCCGATACCACGTACACCTTGCGGCCTGATCGGGTGTGTTCATCGATGAGGAACAGCGCCTCTGCGAACACGAGAGGCTCGATCACGTCGTCGAGGGTCTGGGCGACGATCGCATCGATCTCAGTCTTGTGCCATCCGGACACGAGATCGAGCATCCCATCTCTCGCTCGCTCGAGCGCATCCTCGTCAGCCCCAAAGAACATGTATACAAAGCGGCCGATACCCAATCGTAGGAGGTGGCCCTTACCCAGGAATCCCGCTCGATAGAGCGGTTTGCCAAAAGCAAGGGTCGACGATCCGGCGATGATCGTCTTGTCAAGATCAAAGAAGGCTGCTTCGGTCATGGGTGTACGGTACTCCAGATCAGGTATCGGCAAGGAATCCACACCCCTTGAACCGAGCTTCCACGCATCGTACGTTGATCATGCTTCCCCTCCGCTCTCGGAGGTAGATTTGTCGGTTCTCGCTCTGTGGTCACCGCTCGATTCGATGCTTGGCATTGTTGGGCCTCTCGGCGCTGCAGCAGCGGTCGATACCGCCCTCGCTATCGACCTCGACCCGTTCGGACCGCCTTACGGCGGGCCGTTCTCCCTCGCTGATCTCGTGGAGCATGGTCCGACCCTCGACCAGTTGGAACCGGCCAGAAGCGGTCCGGCAGTACTCCGCAACGGCGGAGTACAACCGGAGGATGCCGAGGAGATCGTGTCTGAGCTCGTCCGTCGGTGGCCAAACGTTGTCCTTCGGTGTTCGCCTTCAACGGACGTGAGTGCCAACGCGACGGCACTGCTTCCTCTGCTGCCCGAGCCATTCACACCGACTCTCGACGGTGCAGGTGCAGTTGTGTATCAGCGAACGCGTCTGTTGGCTCGCGAACCGCGCAACCACCAGGTTCTCCCTGTTCCTCGAGTCGCGACGGTCAAGTCTCTGCTTGGAGGGGTACGTCCGCCTTCGCGCGATCGCTGGGTGAGAGCGTTTCGTGATGTCTGGGAGTTGTAGATGGGATCCGTCGATCGCCTTGTAGCCTCTCTTGTGTCGTCGAACGTTCCTCTGAACCGTCCAGCACTGCGACGGGCCGCGACCGAACTGCAACCGAGCATTGCCCCACTGGCGCGTACCGGTGAGATAGAGACTGCGATCAGCGCGATCATTGGGCTCGGGCCACTCGAACGCCTCGTCAATGACGACACCGTGAGCGATGTGCTCGTGAATTCCTTCGATGAGATCTGGATCGAGAGGTCTGGCCGACTGGAGCGATCGGACGTGACTTTCCGTTCGCCTGAAGAGCTGATCGCTCTTGTGCGAAGGTTGATCACCCCGCTCGGTCTGCGTATCGATGCGGCATCACCTGCCGTTGACGCGCGCCTGGCTGATGGATCACGACTGCATGCGATCATCCCGCCGGCTTCAGTCGACGGCCCGGTCGTGGCGATCCGTCGATTCTCACCAGTGGTTGGTGACCTTGACGCACTCGTGGAACTCGGTGCCATCTCCTCCGAGGGTGCAGAGATTCTGGTCACCGCTGTGCACGAACGAGACAACATTCTCGTCGCAGGCGCCACGGGAGCGGGGAAGACGACGGTCTTGAACGCACTGGCGGCATCCGTCGGCGATACCGACCGAATTGTCACGATCGAAGAAGCTGCGGAGCTAGCCATCAAAGGACACGTGATCCGGCTCGAATCGCACCCGGCGAATGTCGAAGGTGCCGGGGAGGTGACGATGAGATCCTTGCTCCGGCATGCGCTCAGACTTCGACCAGATCGAATCATCGTTGGCGAGGTCAGAGGACCAGAGGCTCTCGACATGATTCAGGCTCTCAGCACCGGCCACGCCGGATCCATGTCGACGATCCACGCGAACGGCCCGGCTGAGGCTCTCGACCGTCTGGCGATGCTCGCCGCAATGGCTCCTGAGCGAGTTCCTGAAGTTGCCCTTGGTCGCCAGATCGCAGCCGCGGTCGACCTCGTTGTGTTCGTTTCCAGGCGTGAATCGACCCGGCGTATCGAGTCGGTCCACCGACTCACGCCGGATGGCTTCGACGAGGTGCATCGGTGCTCCTAGCGGTCCTCGCGGCGATCGCGATCCATTTCCGACTTCCGCTGGCGGTGGCGGTAGGCACAGTGGCGCTGTCCTTCGCCCCGCTTTCCTTCGCCGTGGGGGCTGTGCTGGCGGTTGCCGGAGCAAGTGCGATCGTACGTTGGACGAAGCGCGACGACGGTCGCGTGGATGAAGGAGAGCTTCTGCGCTTGTTGGCCGGCAGAGTCGCCGCGGGTGCGACGATCCGATCAGCCGTAGCCGATGCCTCCGTGAGCGCGGTTCCCGAGAAAGCCAGGAGGCTTGCTGCTCTCGGCCAACCCATGGTCGGCGTCGGGGATGCCCTTTTGCCGGCACTCCCAGCGAACGGTTTGGCGTTCCGTGGGATCTGTTCGTTCTCCGAGCACACCGGAGCGGCTGTCTCCGCTGCCCTCGAAGTACTGGCCGACCAGGCAGACGACGTGGCCGAGCTGAAACGCGAACGGAGGGTGTCCCTTGCCCAGGTGAAACTGTCTGCGATCGTCGTCGGAGTGGTGCCCATGGCTGTGTCTCTCGGATTGGTAGCGATTCGTGGGGTTCCTGCGCCGGGTGGTGCGCTGATCGTCCTACCGATGATTGCCGGTTTTGCGCTTCAAACCGCCGGTACCGCCATCGTCTTCAGCGTCGCGTCGAGGTCAACGTGGTGACTCTCCCCGTCGTGACGATCGCAGCTATCGCAATCATGTTCGGATCGTCGACCCGAGCACTTGCGGCCGGCGTGGTCCTGTCTGCACTTGTGCTCCATCCGCTGCTTGCGGTTGCGCTGGTAGCTTCGGCGTTCTTGGTGTTTCAATACCGGCGGATACGTGAGGCGCACAGACAAGCGCGGCGGACCGCGGAGAATGGTCTCGCAGCTGTTGAACTCGTCGGACTTGGGGTTTCCGCCGGCCTCCCCTTCCGAAATGCCGCGGCGCTGACAGCGGAGCAGATCGATGGATCGATCAGCGGTGAGATCCGCAGCGCCCTGCGCAGCGTCAGCACAGGACGTCGGCCGAGGCTCGAATCAAGCGATCTTCGGTCGATGTTCAGTGTGGCGGCTGCGTCAGAGCATTCGGGTATGCCACTTGCCGGACCACTCAACGCCTTGGCGAGAGACAGAAGAAGAGCCTCCGCTGCGGCGGCGCGGGAGCGGCTGTCAAAACTCCCTGTGAAGATGTTGTTCCCTCTCGCATTCTTGATTCTCCCCGGATTCGTGATGCTTGCTGTGGTTCCCCCGCTCATGTCCGGTCTATCGAAACTCGGTCTTTGAACACCCGCCTGTTACTTCCCGCCGCCGCGGCCGGATGTCGCAGAACCTAGGAGACCGTATGCACGAAAGAATCCGAATCGTTCTATCCGAGGTTGGCCAGGCCACAGCTGAGTACGCCCTTGTTCTCGTAGCCGCCGCGATTGTCGCCCTCGCTCTGATCTCGTGGGCGTCCACTACCGACATGCTCCCGTCGTTCTTCAATTCCGTCATGCAGAAGGTCATTTCGATTGCGGACAGGGCATGACCAGTGAGCGAGCCTCGGTGGTCGTCGAGTTCGCACTTGTTCTCCCTCTCGTGCTCGTCGTCCTTCTCGGCATCGTGGAGGTTGCCGTGCTCGCGCGGTCAGAGATTCAGCTCGTCCACGCGGCGAGAGAGGGCGCTCGCGAGGCCGCGGCTTCACCCGACACGCGTCGGGCCGCCGCGGCGGTTCGCTCCGCGCTCGGACGGGCAGGCACGACTGCTCGCATATCGGTCAGGCGACCCGCGAATGTCGGCGATAAGGCGGTCGTCTCCGTATCGATCAGGCATACGATCGCCGCGCCGATCTTCGGCGGTTTCAGCCTCGATCTCCAGGCCACATCGACGATGCGAGTTGAGCGGTGAACGTGGCTCGTTGGTGCTCGGTGCCGGGCTGATCGTGCTCGTGTTGGTGCTTGTTGTGGCTGTCGGCGCTGTCGGAGCCGGCATCGCAGCCTATGTACAGGCGGCCGGTGCTGCCGATGCCGCCGCGCTTGCAGCCGCGCCCGTGACATTCCGGCCGTTCGGAGCGAAAGGCACGCCGACCCAGGAGGCTGCACGTTTTGCGTCTGCGAACCGAAATAGGCTGGTGCGGTGTATCTGCCCTGTCGACCGATCGTGGAACACACGGACGGTCACCGTTGTCGTCGAACGCGGAGTCGACTTGCCCGGCTTGGGTCGGATCACAGTCAGGGCGACGTCGCGAGCGACGTTCGAGCCTTCGGCGCTGCTCAAGCCATGATTGATCGGTCTTCTCGAGCGGGAGTCTCGGTCGACAAGCGGTCGGGCCGTGGGCATCGACTATCCAATCACCGTCGCGATTCGTTCGATGGCACGAGATACGACCTCGGGTGGTTCAGTGGCGAAGCAGATGCGCATGAAGCCCGGTTCGCCGACATGACAAGCCGATCCAGGTGTCAGGTTCACGTTGGCATCCTCGAGGATCCGGCGCCAGAGGCGGTCCTCGGACTCCCACGTGGGTGCATCCATGAACGATCGCATATCAGTCAGGAGGAAGATACCTGCATCACCATCTACATACGGTATGGCCGCGGCATCGAGTGCATCGATGGTCGCGCGATAGGACTGTCGGATCCGCGAGCGCATCTCTGCAAGAAACCTCACGGTCCAATCGGTGTCCGAAAGCATCTCAGCGAGCAGATGCTGAGTGTCGCCGGACACGACAGACCAGTATGCAAGTTCACCGATCGCCTTGAGCACATCGGCATTGTTCGAAGTCATGACACCGCAGCGCACACCACTCATGGCGAAGTCCTTGCCGAAACCCCAGACCTCGTGCACGTCGGCTGCAAGGTTCTCGATCACGGATCCGACAGGTGTGAACGGGCGGTCGCCGTGTACCGATAGCGCATAGATCTCGTTCACGACGATGTGCAGGCCGTGCGACCTCGCCCAGTCGACGGCATCCCTGAGATCGTCTGACGGCATGATGCGACCAGTCGGGTTGTCCGGGTTCGTCAGCATGAGCGCCGGAATCGGAATCGTCGCGTCCTGGTAGGCCTTCTCGAGCAAGGCCGGAGTCAGGCGAAATCCTTGTTTGCTCGATGTGTGAACCGGAACCACAGTGAGCGCATCCCGGGTTTCGAGATCTGCCCAGTATCCCGCATAACTCGGCGTAGGTATCAGCACCCCCTCTCCAGGATCAGCGATGACATAGAAGAGCGTCTCGAGGACGCTTCCCGCACCCGCCAGGGTGATGACCTGTTCGGCATCGACCGGCCGTCTCCACACGTGATCGAACATGAACGCCGCGATCTGCTTCCGGAACTCCTGTGATCCGATCATCGCGTCGTAGGCGACGGACTTGGGCTTGACATCTCGATTCCGGTTCAGTTGATGCTCGAGCAGATCCCACATCAGAAGGTTCTGGGCAACGCACAGCCCTATGTATCGGTCAGGATCGTCGGGGTCCGATGTCGCGATCCGTTCGAAGTGCTCTTCGCTGTACATCGGCATCGGGGACCCCGTCGTCAGTTGTGTACCGCGATCAGCGAGAGGTGGAGCGGAATCCATGATGCGCGTGTCACCCGTCATCGCGGGTTCCGTCCTCGATGACATCCGCGATGATGTCATCTGCTTCGGGGTCGAGGAAAACCACCGAAGCTCCGTTCCCCGCGCGGCCGAGCCGACCGGGGAGCACCTCGTTGGTGATCTCGCCGACATCCATGTAGAACGCCGCGGCACCGAGTTGCACGAGGTCGGTGGCCGTGAGGTTCGTGTCTGTGAATTTGACCAGCTCTCCAATGAGAACGGGTACATCCTCGATGGAGCCTTGTTGGAGCATCGTCAGCACAGCGAGCATGATCAATCCCTGATGCCAGGACCGTGCGAAGTCCCCGCCGGGGACCCCCTTGCGTGTGCGTGCGAAGTCGAGCGTCCGGGTGGGAGTCAGCGCCTGATCTCCCGATGAGAACGCCGCCCACCAGGGCTGCACCGGTATGGACGTCGGCAGGGAGATCAGGAGACGACCGACGGCAGCGCTGATGAGTCTCTCAAAGCCGGAGAAGGCTGTGACGATGTACCCATCGAGAGGGATTTTCCACCTCTCGGTGAAGAAGGTGAACAATGGATCGGGGCCTCGACCTGAAGTGGTGAGCGCGTTGACTCGCATCTCACCGAACGGAGTCACAACCCACGTGTCGCGCGGCCAGCCGAGAATCGTTCCCTCACCCTGGGAAGGCACAGCGGTCAAAACGTGTATCGAATCCATTCGGGAGACTGTTGCCTTGAATCCGGGGCGGGCGTCAGAGCCGAGTATGAGGACCCGTCGCGGACTCTCACCGAACCAGGGGTCTGAACCAACGGATGCCAGGTGGGATCCGACAACGGTCCATCCCTTGCCTTCGTCGGCTAAGACGAGCAGATCCCCGTTGTCGAGGGTGACTACGCCAACGGATCCTCCGATGTCAAGCGCCTGCGTCTCGGCTGTGCCCGAGTATTGATCGTCGAGCGTGCCTGCGACGTCTGCGTGGTGAGCGACGAGGTTCACGTCGAGGACTGAGGAATCGTTGCGCGGATCCTGTACTACCGAGAGGAACGTGCCGACCGCCACAGCCAGGTCCGAAGGCACGTCACCGACGACAAGCACCGTGGCAAGGGGGATCGTCGTTGTGGTCGTGGGAGGCAGGGTTGTTGTTGTTGTTGTCGTCGTCGTCGTTGTTGTTGTCGTCGTGGCAGGGACCGTCGGCGTGGAGACCCCGGTGGCGCCCGCTGAGGTGCATGCGGTTGCACCCAGCGCTAGAGCGAGACCGGTGGCTGCGATTCGGAATCGAGTTCTCATCGGCCGGCAGGGTACTGACCGCGTACCCGGATCCGGTGTTGATTCACGCCTGTCGACGGGTTGAGGGTTAGCCTCGTTTACATGCTGGTTGTTATCGCTGGTTGCGGAAGGGTCGGATCCGATCTCGCGCAGTCACTCTCGGAGGATGGCCACGACGTGTCTGTCGTGGCGGAGGACCAAACCAGGCTCGCTCGGCTCGGGGCTGCTTTCAACGGCCGGACAGAGATCGGGCTGCCGTATGACGTCAAGACACTTCGAAAGGCGGAGATCGAATTTGCAGACGCGTTCGTCGCCGTGACGAACAATGACAATGCAAATCTGATGGCCGTACAGGTCGCGAAGGAAGTCTTTGGTGTTCCACGGACGATTGCCCGACTTGACGATCCAGCGCGCGCCGATTCGTATAGAGCGCTTGACGTGCGATATGTTGCAGGCGCTCATCTGATTTCTCGCGTGTTCCACGAACAGATCGTTGAGCAGGAGTTCGCGTTCCATGTGACATTCTCGGCGGGCGACGTCGAGATCGTCGAGATGATCATCGGACCCCAAGGCGACGCTCTCGCCGTATCCGATTTCGAGGTTGACGGGAGCCTCCGCGTTGCAGCCGTTCGAAGGGAAGGTCGGACCTTCATTCCTGACGATCTCTTCCTTCTGCGTGAGCGCGATCTGGTTGTCGCTGCGGCCAAACATGGGATCACACAACGAGTCGGCAAGTATCTCGTCGTCGATGCCACGGAGCACACATGAGAACGCTGATCATCGGTGGCGGAAAGGTCGGATCGTATCTCGCCCGAAAACTCGCACGTGATGGCCACATGGTTTCGGTGATCGAGACCAACCACGACCTCGCCATGAAGGTCGTTGGTGCGACGGGTGTCATCGTCTTCGAAGGTGATGGGACAGACGTGGGACTTCTCAGGCGTGCCGACGTCCACCGCTCCGACTGGGTCTTCGCTGTCACCGGGAAAGACGACGTGAATCTCGTCGCGTCCCAGCTCGCCTTGACTCTCGGTGCACAGAACGTGCTTGCCAGGCTGAACGACCCGGCCAATTCACCGACGTTCTCGGCGCTTGGAGTCAACACCGTGGCCGTCACTGATCTCATGGTTGATGTCATCGAGCGCGATCTCAAGGTGTACCAGCTCGAGTCCAACACGCTGCTTGCTCACGGGAAGCTCTCAGTTTCGGAGTTCGAAGTGGGCTCCACGTTCGAACCCATGGCCGTCCAGGACATTGACCTTCCTGATTCAGCGCTACTGGTTGCTATCGAGCGGGGTGATGATGTTTTCGTGCCTCACGGCCAGACAACCGTGAATCCAGGTGATCGACTTGTGGTTACAAGCCGTACCGCATCTATCAGCAACGTCCAGGAGCTGTTCTTCGCTGGGGATACCGAGTGAATATGACGCGGAAACCGTCGTTGCCGTCGTGGATGCCGAATCCAGGTAACAGCGTACGGCTCTTCGCTTTCGAGGCCATGACGGTTCTCGTCCTCGCGGTGATCAGCATCGGGCTTGCCTTCGTCGCCCTCTGGCTCTTCTAGTTCCATGCTGATTCGACCAGCCGCCGATGACTTCAGGACCATAGGAGCGGCCCTTGGCAGGATCATGCTCGTCGTGGCAGGCGCGTCGACCCTCCCGATGCTGTGGGCGCTGATCGGAGCCGAGTGGCATCCCCTTGGATCGTTCGTGCTCATGGCTGGGATCTTCGCACTCGTTGGGTCGTTGCTGATCCGTGTGTCGCTTGCTCCTCGTCGAATGGTCCAAACCGATCAGGACCACCTCGGGTGGAGCCACGGCATGGTCGTAGTTGCTCTTACGTGGATCATCGTGCCCCTCATCGGTTCCGTTCCATTCCTCTTGTCCGGCCACTTTGCAAGCCCGCTCGATGCCTACTTCGATGCAATGTCTGGACTATCGACAACCGGTCTTGCCCTGGTGCAGGACCTCGACCATCTTGCGCCCTCACTCAATTTCTGGAGGCACCTGCTGCATTTTCTGGGCGGTCAGGGAATCATCATCGCCGCGCTCGTACTATTCGCCGGACGCGGAATCACGGCGCTGTTCGCGGGTGAGGGCAGAGAAGATCGGTTGTTGCCCTCGGTGCAGTCAACCGCAAAGGCGATCTGGGCCGTGTCGCTTCTTCACATGGTCGTCGGAGTCGTTGCTCTCGGGATTGTCGGGTATTTCGTTCTCGGCTTCGACCCCGTGAGGTCGGTGTTCCACGCTCTCATGATCTTCTTCGCTGCGTTTGATACGGGTGGATTCTCGCCACAGTCCACGAGTCTCGGCTACTACCACTCTGCGATCTATGAGACCGTGACCGCGGTGCTGATGGTTGCCGGCGCTCTATCGTTCGGTTTGCACTTCCGGATGTGGAGTGGCGCGGCACGAAGATCCCACGAGCACGTTCGCCAGAATGACACTCACGACAGGGATGCTGGCAGTCGGTGGATCGTCCTGCGGTCCCTTGAAACCCGAACCATCCTTCTGACGTTCGGGTTCACGATGGTGTTGACTCTCTTCGGTCTCGCGGCCCTGGGCATCTATACCTCGGTAGGCGGACTTTCGAGGCAGGGGTTCTTCCAGATTCTGTCCGCGCACACGGGTACCGGTTTCACCACCGTTCCGTCGTCCGAGCTTGCGTTGTGGGGCGGAATGGCGTTCGGTGGTTTGGCGATAGCGATGGCCCTTGGTGGAATGGCCTCATCAACGGCTGGTGGGGTAAAGGCACTGCGCGTAGGCCTCATTCTTCGCGCTATTCGCAACGATGTCAGAGGTGACTTGCTCCCCGAGGGGGCGCTTGTCGATGACAGCTACTACCAATTCGGCCGCCACAGGCTCACCCATGACGTTGCCCGGTCGGCAATGGTCGTGTCGTTGCTATTCGTGGGACTGTTCCTCGCGGGTGCGGGTGTGGGCCTGGCCTATGGGGTTCCCTTCCAGCAGGCACTCTTCGAATCGGTGAGTGCAGGAGCGAGCGTCGGGCTTTCCTCGGGAGTGACAGCACCCACGATGCCCGTCTTCTTGAAGCTCACCTACATCGTGGAAATGCTTCTGGGACGCCTCGAGTTCATCGCCGTGTTCGTATTGATCGGATTCGTCTACTCGTGGATTCGAGGCCGATGATGCGGAGAATGATTCTGGCAGCAGCGGTCGGGCTTGTTCTCGTGCTCGCCAATCCTGCTACAGCCGGTGAGATCGCTGTCTCGGATCTCGTTTCGGACGGTGCGAGTTTTGCCGGGGGTGAGGTCACGGTCGTTGGCGAGTTGATTGGCGACTACGGGCGACGCCGCAATGGTTGGACTTGGACGCAGCTCAACGGAGATTCGTACGCCTTCGCTCCGGTGGTCGATGGTGGGGAACTCAGCGGATCGAACATAGGCATCGGCGTTCGGATTCCGAGCGAGATCGCCGACGCGCTTGATCCGCCGGGTCGATACCGCACCGTGGGACCGATCGTTCAGCTCACCGGAATCTGGAAGTACCACGATCCGGACCGACAGGGGGAGACCTATCTCGAGGTAACGGATCTCACGATTCTCGAGCGCGGTCGCCCCCTGAGCGAATCGCCTGAGTGGTCGATTTACCTCGCGGGATTCGTTCTCCTCGCGATCGCCGCACTGGTGATGTGGCAGTACACTCGCAAACGGGATGCGGTGGGATAGAAACCGACCCTCAACGAACTACGACGTCCTTTCCGGGTCGTATCTCGATCTCGTAGCTTGCGGATTCCTCCGTGATGCGCATTCCCATGCGCTCATAGAGCCTTGTCGCCCCGGTGAGGCTGTCCGCGTCCACGTGCAACACGACAGATTCCTTGCCTCTCCGCTGAAAGGCGGCGAAAGCAGTCGCCAGCAGAGCCTGCGCGATGCCCTTTCCGCGCCACTCCTTGAGCACACCGAGCACCGCGATGTATCCAGTGGTTTCCGACGATCCGTATGCATCGATCGCCGTGAGCACGGCCACCACGCCTGTGTCGGCCTCGACGAGCCAAACCAGGTCATTTTTCCACAGATCCGACGCCCGCCAATTGTTCCACTCGGCGTACCGAGCCGCGGCCGGGCGATCCACCCACCCGAAATGGTCGCGAAACGCCTCGTGTTGGGCGTCGGCCACCAGATCGATGCCGTCTTCGTCGCGAATCGTTCGAACAGAGACGTCGTCGGGGAAGGTCGCTGATTCGACCCCATGGTCGAGGTCGATCGTCATCTCGAGGAAGCAGCGCGCGATGTGATATCCGTAGTGCTCGAGGACGTGCCCCGCCGTTGCTTTGGCCTCCCTCGCGGAGCAAGCGTTGGTGATTCTCGTCCCAACCGGTGCACGCGACAGATCGTTTCTGGCCTTGGCAACGCTCCAGTCGGTGAGAGCGCTTCCGATACCCCTGTCCATGTGATCCGGATGTACCCAGACTCTCGTGTACGACTGGATGTATGGCTCGGGGTTCTGGTACGTCGAAGCAGCGACGAGGAGGCCAGAGCTCAACATTCGGATGTGAATGTGCTCGATCTCGTGGTCGGTGAGCAGTATCGAGATGGAACCTTCAGATGCAGTTGTCCTGGCACCGAAATGTACCTGTTGCGCCCTGATGAGGCCGGTGAGTTCGCCGAGAGACGGCGGCGGACCCGCGATCGCTTCATATCCATCGATACTGGGAAGTGGCGTATTCACGGCATGAACCCTAGTTACCGATCCTGGGCCTGGTTCGCTCACTTGTCGCCTGGCACCTATCGAGGCCTATACTGCCGCCGGTTTCAACATCCCCCCGAAACAGCACCAGGAGTGATCTCTGTGAATCCCGAAGTATGGCTCTATCTCGCCATGGTCATGGGCGTTGCGGCGCTGATCCTGGCAGTCATCTATAGCCGCCAGGTCCTTGCCCTCTCTCCGGGGAACGATCGCATGGTCGAGCTCATGGGCGCCATTCGAGAAGGCTCGATGGCGTTCATGCGGCGTGAGTATGCCGCGATTGCCGTCTTTGTCGCAGTGATGGCGACGCTCATTTTCGTGATGCTCGATTGGGGTCGTCCGTGGGGCGCCGTTGCATACGTGTTCGGTGCTCTCCTCTCAGCGTCCGCCGGATTTGTCGGCATGCGGGTCGCGACTGCCGCAAACGCCAGGACGGCTGAAGCTGCGAGACAGGGTGGTACCGCCCAGGCTCTGCCGGTTGCTTTCCGTGGCGGCGCGGTCATGGGATTCACGGTCGCTGGATTGGGATTGCTCGGTTTCGCTGTCGGCGTGTACTTCTTCAGGAACGTGTTGGGCCTCGACGATGACTGGGTGAATATCGTGACGGCCATCGGCCTCGGGGCTTCTTCGATCGCCCTCTTCGCTCGCGTCGGCGGCGGTATCTATACGAAAGCCGCGGATGTCGGCGCTGATCTCGTTGGAAAGGTCGAAGCCGGTATACCGGAGGATGACCCTCGCAACCCCGCAACGATCGCCGACAACGTTGGCGACAACGTCGGCGACGTCGCCGGAATGGGCGCCGACCTCTTCGAGTCATACGTCGGTTCGCTCATCGCTCCGATCGCGTTCGCAGCGCTTGTTTTCAGCGGTGAAGCCTTCCTGCTCCACACGATCTTCTATCCACTCATGATCGCGGCTATCGGTATGGGCGCATCGATTATCGGATCGTTCCTCGTAAAGCCAAAGGGCGACCACCTCGCTAAAGCTCTCCACACGGGTACATGGGCTGCGGCTGGCATCACCGTTGTCGGTGTCGCGATCCTCACGCCGATCATGTTCAACGATGTCGAGGGTGTCGAGAACTCCTGGGGTTTCTTCATCGCCGTGCTTGTTGGGCTTGCTATTGGAATTGCCGTTGGCAAGATCTCCGAGTGGTACACCTCTGATCACTACAAGACCGTCAAGGAGATCGCAAAGCAGTCAGAGACCGGCCCTGCAACGGTGATCCTCGCAGGGATCGCCGAAGGCAAGAAGTCTGCCGCCTACTCCGTCACGATTGTCGCGATCGGTATGGGCGCGGCGTTCTGGGCTGGTGATCTCGCGGTCGAGGGTGGCGGGATCTACGGCGTCGCCATCGCCGCCATCGGTGTGCTCTCCACGCTCGGTATCACTGTGTCTGTCGACGCCTACGGTCCGATCGCAGACAACGCTGGTGGTATCGCAGAGATGGCTGAGCTCGATCCAGAGGTTCGCGAAGCGACGGACCAGCTTGATGCTCTCGGTAATACGACGGCGGCTGTGGCAAAAGGCTTCGCGATCGCATCGGCCGCGGTCACGGCGCTCGCCCTGTTCTTCACATTCGCTGAGGCCGTTGGCGTTGAGGGATTCAACATCCTCGACATCAAGGTTGTCATTGGCCTCTTCATCGGCGGCATGTTCCCCTACCTCTTCGCGGCGTTGACCATCCAGGCGGTCGGCCGCGCGGCCTTCCAGATGATCGAAGAAGTGCGTCGCCAGTTCAGGGAGATCCCCGGTCTTCGTGAGGGAAGACCCGGGGTCGTGCCCGAGTACGCCAAGTGCGTCGATATCTCAACGAAGGCGTCGCTCCGCGAAATGATCGTCCCTGGTGCGATGGCAGTGGCTCTTCCGCTCGTTGTCGGATTCATCTCCATTGACATGCTGGGTGGTCTGCTCGCCGGTGCCCTCATTTCGGGTTTCCTGCTCGCCATATACATGGCGAACGCCGGTGGTGCGTGGGACAACGCAAAGAAGTTCATCGAGGCCGGGGCGTTCGGAGGCAAGGGATCAGATGCACACAAGGCGGCCGTCGTGGGCGACACGGTCGGTGATCCATTCAAGGACACGTCCGGGCCTGCGATGAACATCGTCATCAAGGTGATGACCATCGTTTCGCTGATCTTTGCCTCTGCCTTCGCGAGTTTCGGTGGGATTCTGTAGGTACCTACTTCGAAGGCAAGGCTGGTCGGGCTTCTGTTTGGTTTGCCAATCGCCCCTAGGCTGCGTCGGGTATGCGAATCGTTATCGTGGGTGCCGGAGCCGTTGGATCGTTCCTTGCTGAGAAACTGTCCATCGAGGGTCAAGACGTCGTTGTCGTCGAGTCCGATCCTGAGAGGGCGGCCGAGGCGCAGTTGGAGATCGACTGCCTCGTCATCAATGGAAACGGAGCCTCAGTCGAGACGTTGAAGAGTGCAGGTCTCGCGGACGCCGACCTGCTCATTGCAGTGAGTTCGTCTGACGCTGTCAACGTGCTTGCCTGTTCTGCCGGAACGCAGCTGAACATACCTCGGAAGGTTGCAAGGGTCGAAGATCCTCAACTGAAGGCCGAGGTCGAGGCACTTGGTGTCGATCTCGTTATCGATCCGGGCGAATCGGCCGCTCGTGAGCTGCTGCAGCTTGCGTCAAGTGGTGACATTGCCGAGATGGTCGAATTTGCCGACGGCGATCTCGTCCTACTCGGTGCCTATGTCAACCCGAACGCGGCGTTCGTGGGCCGGACACTTGCCGACCTGCGCGAGACCGTCGACACATGGGACTGGCTCGTGGTCGCTGTTATCCGGGGCGGCAGAACCTTCGTCGCACGGGGAGCAACGAAGCTCGAGGCTCGGGACCATGTGTTGATGATGGCTCACAGGGAGGCGAGGGAGAAGACCTACGAGTGGCTAGAGCTCTCGAGCCAGCCTGCAAAAAAGGTGATCATTCTCGGTGGAACACGGCTGGCCAAACTGACCGCGAGCATGCTTGCCAATCGCAACATCCACACGACGCTCATCGACTCTGACAGGAACCGATGCCGTCTGATCGCCGAGGATCTCAAGAATGTGGTGACCGTCTGGGCCGATCCAAAGGACCCCAAGATCCTCCGATCAGAAGGGATCGAGGCCACTGATGTGGTGATGGCGCTCTCTGGTTGGGACAGCGAGAATATCGTCGGTGCACTCGTTGCCAAGTCGCTCGGTGCGCGCGAGGTGATAGCGCGCCTCACGAACACAGATCTCGTTGGATTGCTCCCGGGAATCGGGATCGATGCCACAGTGAGTTCCCGCCTGTCTGCCGCCAACGAGATTCTTCGATTCGTTCGTCGCGGCGTCATCCACTCCGTCGCCACCTTCTCCGATTCCGACGTCGAGGCGATCGAACTCGAAGTCGGTCCGGGTAGCCCGGCTATAGGCAAGACCCTCGCGGATCTGAAGCTGCCGCACTCACTCATCATCGGAGGGGTGCAACGCGGAGATGAGGCCTTCGTTCCACGTGGAAACACCGCGATCGAGATCGGTGACCATCTGATCGTCATCGCTCTACCGGAGGCGATCAAGACCGCCGAAAAGCTGTCCGGCTGACGTCATGTCATGGCGCCATCTCGCTCATGTTGTAGGCGCCGTTCTCGGTGCTACCGGGTTGGCGATGTTCGCTCCCGTAGCTGTATCCGTGATCTACCAGGAATGGTCGGTCCTACCCGGCCTGACAGCCGCGGCGGTCGTAACGACGTTGATCGGGTTCCTCCTCTGGCGGATCTTTGACCGCCCAGGCGAACTCAGCACAAAGGAGGGATTCGCCGCTGTCGGCCTCGCCTGGATCGCACTCGCTCTTGCCGGAGCGCTCCCGTATCTGCTGACCGGCTCGATCGGGAATCTGACGGACGCGTTTTTCGAGGCGGCGGCAGGGATAACCACGACCGGTGCCTCCATTGTGCCCGATCCCGGTCTGTTGCCAAACGGCGTTGTGCTCTGGCGATCGCTCACTCAGTGGATCGGTGGCATGGGCATCATCGTCCTGTCGATAGCCATTCTTCCTCTCCTCGGCATGGGAGCGGTGCAACTTGCGAGAGCAGAGTCGCCTGGACCGATGCCTGATCGGTTGACACCTCGGTTCCGCGAGACGGCGAAGCGCCTCTGGTTGGCCTACCTGATCCTGACGGCTATCGAGATTGTGTTCCTCTGGGCGGGCGACATGACGTTCTTTGAGGCCGTCAACCATTCGTTCACGACCATGTCGACCGGCGGCTTCAGCACGAACGCGGGATCGCTCGGCGCGTTCTCTGCATACTCGCAGTGGGTCGTGATCGTATTCATGGCGCTTGCTGGGATGTCGTTCGCTCTCCACTACAAGGTTGCCATGCGGGACCGCAAGGCCTATTTCAAGTCGATCGAACTACGCGTATATCTGGGAATCGCGTTTGCGGCGGCGGTCTTCATGGCTGTTGGGACCTGGGGCGGAGCGGTGTCGACAACTATCAGGGATGCTCTGTTCACATCGTTGACGATCGTGACGACAACTGGTTACGCAACAGCCGACTTCGGCCTCTGGATTCCGGCTCTCGGGATCCTGATCATCGGACTCATGTTCGTCGGAGGTATGGCCGGCTCGACTGCTGGCGCCATCAAGTCGGATCGGCTTCTGATCCTGTACGAGGCGTCCCGGACCGATGTGCGACGCTTGATTCATCCGAGAGGGGTGTTCGTCACTCGGGTTGGGACGAATCCGGTGTCCGACATCATCGTGGAAACCGTGCAGACCTTCTTCCTCCTGTACATGCTCGCTTTCATGACAGGGACATTTCTTCTTGCCATCATCGGGTCGATTTCGGGACAGAATCTCGATTTCGTGACGACCGTTACTGCTGTTGCTTCATCCCTTGGAAACGTCGGTCCCGGCCTCGGCGATGTGGGCCCAACATCCAACTACCTCAGTCTTCCATGGCCGGGCAAGTGGCTTCTTGCTTCACTCATGATCGTCGGACGACTCGAGATACTCCCGATCCTGATCCTGTTCAACCGAGAGGTCTGGAGGAGGTGAAGCCAGCTGACAATGGACGATACGGCCGGTGGAGTAGCGTTGAGCCGCTACTCCTGTTTCATGTCCGGATCGTTCGCCTTCATCTCTGCCTCGCGTTCACCTCGGGACATGTAGCTCCTATATGAACGCTTCCTCGTGCGGCTTATGACTACGTAGAGTCCAATGATTCCGATGGCGAGCGAGACCCACACGATGATCGCACCACCGCCGGCTTCTGGGATGGTCGATGTTTCCTGTGCCAGGAGTGATGCCGCGAACATGCCTCTAGCCTACGCGGGACCACAGGGAGAGTCCATTGGCCAAGACCATCACCCTCATACGTCACGCAGAGACGAATGCCAATCGTGTCGGCCGTTGGCAGGGTTCCGCAGACTCGGGGATATCGCCTCACGGTGAGACTCAGCTGCTCGCTCTTGCGAATCGTCAGAACGGACAACGACCTGACGTGCTGGTCGCATCCGACCTACCGCGGACGATGAGAACAGCGAGCGTCCTCGGGCACCCCGTGGCGGACCCTGCATGGAGAGAGTTCGGTGTTGGCGAGTGGGAGGGGCTGACTTCGGCCGAGATCGCTACGGAGTTTCCAGGCCAGATGGAGGCATTCCTTCGGGGTGAAGACATCGCCCCGGGCGGGGGAGAACAGATGTCATCTTTCGGGCGACGGGTGACTGCCGCGTTCGATGCCGTTGTTGCTTCTCTCGACGACGGAGGCCATGCCGTGGCGGTTACCCACGGTGGGGTGATCTGGGCGATCATGTTTCACGCTCTTGGACTGACCGGTGGCGTGGCGAGAATGATCCCTTCCCACAACACCGCATCAACGACCATACGCATCGGAGATGATGGCTCGGCACAAGTCATGACTTTCAACGATGCGACTCATCTCGACGACGTATCGAGGCAGTTCGGGCCAGAGGGCACGATGGTTTCGTTGTATCGGCATGGCCAGACCGAAGCGAACCTTGGAGATCGATGGCAAGGACGGGCGGATAGCCCGCTCACTACCCTTGGGCGTGAGCAAGTCGAATCCGCGATGGCTACTTCTCCCCGGATAGACGCGCTCTTCACATCACCGATCGGACGCGCCGTCGAGACCGCTTCCATCATCGGGGAAGCAGTTGGCGTTTCGCCCATAGGTGCCGAAGGGCTTGTCGAGATGTCCTTCGGCAGCTGGGAGAACATGACGCGGCAAGAAGCCGTCGAGAGTGATCCCGAGTTGTTCGATCTCATCTACGAAAGGGGTGAGGACCTGCCTCGGGGAGGCGACGGCGAGTCCTTCGCCGAGACCGGCGAACGGATGAGCTCGACGGTCGAGTCGTTGGCCGACTCGTCAGATCGGGACCACATCGGTGTTGTGTCTCACGGTGGTGCGATTCGGGCGTACTTCGCAATGGTGATGGGTCTCTCATTCGATTCTCGAGATGCTTTCCCGATCCCACGCAACTCCTCACTGTCCCAGATCCTCTACACGGACTCTGAACCCGTCCTCGCCGCGTACAACGTCGCCCCGCATCTGGACACGTGACGTGCGCCTCCTGATCGTTTCCAACGACTATCCGCCGAAACCCGGCGGCATCCAGACGTACCTCAGAAACTTGGTCGACGCGTACCCGGACGAGGTGCATGTTGTCGGACCGTCCGATGACAGCGCGAAATCAACCGAGCGACACGTGACCCGTGGCGCCCGTTCGTACATGCTCCCGACACGTTCTGCGCGAACAACCATCATGGATGCGGCCGAGCAGTTCGGACCAGACGCAGTTCTGTTCGGCGCGCCTCATCCACTGCCTGTACTCGGTAGCCACCTACGCGAGAACCTGGGGGTGCCCATCGGTGTGCTCAGCCACGGGGCGGAGGTCACGGTTCCCGGTGCGGTTCCCGGTGTGAGACAGATCCTCGGACACAGCCTGGCCACGGCCGATGTCCGGTTCGCTGTCAGCCGATTCACGGCCAGACGTGTGCATCGCATCTCAGGCAAGCCCGTGGAGTTCCTCGGTGCCGGTGTCGAGGTCGACACGTTCATTCGTTCACCGTCGCCGCCTCTCAATGATGTCCCGGTGGTTGGCTGTGTGAGCCGTTTTGTGCCGCGCAAAGGACAGGAGCGATTGATCGATGCGGTTTCAAGACTCGATCGCGATGTCGAGGTGATGCTCGTGGGAAGAGGGAGAACCGAGGCGTCGCTCCGCAAGAAGGCCGCGTCGCTCGGCGTTCGTGTGAGATTCGAGATCGATGTTCTCTGGTCTGAGCTTCCCGGGCTCTACCAGCAGATGGATGTGTTCTGCATGCCATGTGCGTCGAGGTGGGGCGGACTCGAGGTCGAGGGCCTAGGCCTCGTGTTCCTCGAGGCTGCTGCGAGCGGTATACCCGTCCTCGCAGGCGACTCGGGCGGTGCCCCAGAGACGGTGCTACCGGGCGAAACCGGGTTCGTTGTGTCTGACGTCGACGCGATCATCGAAGGCCTCGAATTCATGCTTTCGGACCCCGACAGAGCAAGAGCGATGGGCGAACGAGGGCGTCATTTTGTCGAGAGCGAATTCACCTGGGAGCGTGTCGTCGAACGCCTGTATGCAGGGTTTGCACCACATCTCGGTTAGGTTCTACGCCGTCGACACCCTTGACAGGACGTCGAGACTCACGTATCTCTGTACGCCGACACCAGTTCGAATCGGGAAGTCATGAGCAAGAAACTCGTCATCGTCGAGTCGCCGGCCAAGGCGAAGACCATCAACCGATACCTGGGCAGCGATTTCATCGTTGAGTCCTCGATCGGGCATATACGCGACATCCCTGCGCGAGCAGCCGACCTACCGGAGAATAGGCGAGAACTATGGAAGAGCACACGTTTCGGTGTCGATGTGGAGCACGATTTCGCTCCGATATACATCGTCACCGACTCCTCGAAGAAGCAGGTCAGACTTCTGAAGCAGCGGCTTAAGGAAGTCGACGAGCTCTATCTCGCCACTGACGAAGACCGCGAGGGGGAAGCTATCGCTTGGCATCTGCTCGAGGAGCTCAAGCCGAAGATCCCGGTGCGACGAATGGTTTTCCACGAGATCACCGAACGCGCTATCCGGGAAGCCGTGGCGAACCCACGAGAGCTCGATCTACCTCTTGTCCAGGCTCAGGAGACGAGAAGGATCCTTGACAGACTGTTCGGCTATGAGGTGTCTCCGGTGCTTTGGCGGCGTGTGCAGAAGGGCCTCTCTGCGGGGCGAGTGCAATCGCCTGCCACACGAATCATCGTCGAACGAGAACGTGAGCGCATGGCATTCGTCAGGGCGAGCTACTCAGGCCTCAAGGCTGTACTCGCCACGGACGAAGGTGAATTCCCTGCGACACTGAAGACCGTCGATGGGACCAGGGTTGCCGATGGGTCGGACTTCAAAGCTGATGGGGGTCTCAGGGAGGACCGCCTTCGGCTTTCGCCACAGGACGCTGTCGATCTCGCGACCGGGCTCTCTGGATCCGAATTCGAGGTTTCAGGTGTTGAGCGAAAACCTTACACACGCAAACCGTACCCGCCTTTCCGAACCTCGACACTCCAGCAGGAGGCAGGTCGAAAGTTCAGGTTCGGTGCTCGTCGAACAATGAGCGCGGCGCAGCGCCTCTACGAGGCCGGCTTCATCACCTATATGCGCACGGACTCGACGAATCTGTCCGGTACCGCCCTACAAGCGGCACGGTCCCTGGTCGCAGATCGCTACGGGGCCAAGTTTCTCCCGGCGAAACCAAGAGCGTATGGCAAGCAAGCGAAGGGTGCTCAGGAGGCTCACGAAGCGATTCGCCCGGCCGGCGAGCGTTTCGTGGACATCGATGCGGCTGCGGAGAACTTCGGCCCATCGTCGGACGAGGCCAGGGTTTACGAACTCATCTGGATGAGAACCGTCGCGTCACAGATGAAGGACGCGAAGGGAGAGAGCCTCATCGTCCAGATCGAAGCGGATACGCTCGACTCGAGGACTTGCCGGTTCCAGGCGTCAGGCCGCACGATCACGTTCCCAGGATTCCTGCGGGCATACGTTGAGGGACGCGACGATCCTGATGCCGCGCTCGATGACAAGGAAACCCGACTTCCGCACATGGAAGAGGGGGATGGTGTACGACTGGTGGAGCTCGACCCAACCGACCACGAGACGAAGCCGCCTGCCCGGTACTCAGAGGCATCGTTGATCAAGCGGCTCGAGGAGCTAGGCATCGGAAGGCCTTCGACCTATGCGTCGATCATCTCGACGATCCTTGATCGTGAGTACGCACGGAAACAGGGAACCGCGCTCATCCCGACCTGGCGTGCGTTCAGCGTCATCGGCTTGTTGGAGCAGTACTTCTCTGATTACGTCGATTACGACTTCACGGCCCGAATGGAGACGGATCTTGATCGCATCGCTTCCGGTGACGCGGAGATGGTCCCGTACCTCGATGCGTTCTACAACGGGAATGGTACGCCCGGTCTCAAGAACCTCGTTGGAGAGGATGTTCTCGAGCGAATCGATCCGAAAGCTGTGAACTCGTTCCCAATCGGTGTGGGAGAGGATGGCGAGCCCGTGTGTGCCAGAGCCGGCCAGTACGGTCCGTACCTCCAGCATGGCGAGCGGAGGGCTTCGATACCGCCTGACCTTGCTCCAGACGAACTCACACTCGAGCGGGCTCTCGCCTTGCTCGACGAACCGAGCGGCGACAGGTCTCTCGGTACGGACCCGGGTTCAGGGCTCGAGGTGTTTGCCAAAGCCGGGCGTTTCGGCCCGTATGTTCAACTTGGAGAGCGCGATGCCGACTCCAAGGAGAAACCAAAGACGGCGTCATTGTTCAAGACCATGTCACTTGATGAGATCACGCTCGATGAAGCTCTTGAACTCCTCACAATTCCGCGAAGCATCGGTCATCATCCTGAGGACGGGCAGCCAATCGAAGCGTTGAACGGCCGATACGGACCGTATGTCCGGTGGAACAAGGAGAGCAGATCGCTCGAGACCGAGGATCAGATCTTCTCCGTCTCTCTTGACGATGCCCTCGCCCTTCTTGCGAAACCTCGTCAGAGGCGTGGCGCAAAACCACCGCTCAAGGAACTTGGGGCAGACCCGGTGACCGGCAAGGAGATTGTCGTGAAGGACGGCCGTTTCGGGCTCTACATGACGGATGGCGAAACCAACGTCTCGTTCCGAAAAGCCGAGACGATCGACAATGTCACCCTGGAGCACGCCTCGGACCGCCTTGCCGAGAAGCGGGCCAAGAAAGACCGCTGAATTTCGCGTACCCAGGGTTCTAGACCGGAGTCAGTCCGGTCTACAGCCCGTAGAACGAAAAGTGGCCTGCCAGGGCGCTAGGAACCCAGCTACTCGATTCCTGCGAGACTGCATCCCATGGATGACCGATCCCGATTCGCCGGAGCTCGTTATGTAGCTTTCGAAGGCATCGAAGGTGCAGGTAAGTCGACGATCGCACAACGGGTCGCTGATCATCTCAGAACCAGCGGTGAGAACGTGGTCCTTGTGAGGGAGCCTGGCGGGACCGAGGCTGGTGAGAGAATTCGAGACGTCTTGCTCACGACGGAGCACGATGTAGCGCCTCGCACGGAGGCGGCACTCTTTGCTGCCTCGAGAGCCCAATTGGTTGCGGAGACCGTATCGCCGGCGCTCGCTAAAGGTGCCTGGGTGCTCTCAGACCGCACTGCATATTCTTCCCTTGCGTACCAGGTCGGTGGACGGGGACTGCCTGTCGACGAGGTGTTCGAGCTCAACGACATCGCGCTCGGTGGTGTATGGCCTGATGTCGTCGTGCTCCTCCGCATCGCGGCCGGCGCCGGCATTGCTCGACAGCGACAAGGAGATCGCATCGGTAGCGAAAGCGCACAATTCCACGAGAGAGTTGCTCAAGCGTTCGACGATCTTGCAGCGGGTGAACCCGACCGGTTCATCGTGGTTGACGCATCGCTCTCCGTCGATGAAGTTGTCTTGATCGTTCTTCACGAGCTCGGGATCTCGTCGTGACACATTTCGCCGGTTTCGTCGGCCACGGCAGCGTGCTCGATCTTCTGGAGTCCGAGTTACGCAACCCTTCGCAGGCATACCTGTTCGTGGGCCCGTCGAATGTAGGGAAGGCAAGTGTGGCGAGACGCTTTGCCGCAGCGCTCGTCGGGGGTGACAATGGAGACGCGGTGGGGCGAGCCAATACAGGGTCCCATCCCGACCTGGTGCTCATCGCCCCCGAGGGGCGCTCATCGATCACGGTCGACCAGGCCAGAGGCGTCGTTTCCTCCGCTGTGAGATCCCCGCTTGAAGCTGGGCGGAAGGTGTTCCTCTTCGAGGAGGCCTCCATGCTCAACGACGAGGCCGCGAATGCCCTCCTCAAGACGATCGAAGAGCCGATCGCAACGACGGTTTTCGTACTGGTAGCCGAGTCCGAGCATGATCTGCCAACCACGGTTTCGAGCAGATGCCGTTCGATCGTGTTTGGGCGTGTGCCGGAGCATGACATCGTGACCGGGCTGGTCGAACTGGGAATCGACCCTGACGAGGCCTTGAACGCCGCGCGAATCTCCGGTGGACGCCCTGGTCTTGCGGTGGCCCTCGCCAGGGAGCCCCTGGTCGCTTCATTCCGCGATGCCTGGATTTCGATTCCTTCCGAGCTCAGCGATCAGCCCGGTGATGCCTACCGGATAACGGCAAGCGTCATGGAAGCAACAGAACCGCTTCTCGACGCGGTCAAACAACGCCAGGATGCCGAACTTCAAAGGAACCATCCCGAGGGCAACATCCCGAAGTTCGTGTCGGAGCGCCAGCAGCGCGAACTCGCAAGGGCGACCGATGCTCTCTACGTGACCGGCCTCGAGTTGCTTGCAACCTTCTACAGAGATACAGCTGCGGCCCAGCTCGGCGCTCCGGTGCAGAACACGGATATCCCTGTTTCGTCCCTGACGCGCGTCACGACTGAGACTGCGGTACGAAACGCATTCCGGGTACTCGACACGATCGATTCGCTCAACGCCAACCAGCGGCCGAGCCTCGCGCTCGCGGCCTTATTTCTCGATCTCGGCACCGATGTCTGATCTCGTGGCGGCGGCGCCGCGGGTGCTCGATACGCTTCTTCGGATACCGAACAGGCTCGTTACTCGAGCGTTCTTCGATCTCGAAGTTGCTGGTGCGGAGAACCTCCCTCTTGATGGTCCCGTGGTGATCGCTGCCAACCATTTCTCGCACCTCGACCCACCCCTGATCGGAGTGAATCTCGATCGGTATGTGCGGTTCCTCGCAGTCGATGAGCTGTTCGCGGAGTCGAGGACTTTCGCCGGTCTCTTGCAGTTTTTCGGGACTATTCCTCTCGACCGGGACGGATATCCACTTGCGGCGATGCGCGAATCTATCGATCATCTCAGAGGTGGCGGTGCCGTGGGCCTGTTCCCCGAGGGGCGCAGGGTTGAGCGGTGGGGGGAAGATCCGCCGAAGCGTGGAGCGGCGTGGCTTGCGTGGATGGCCGGCGCGCCGCTCGTTCCCGTTGCCATTGTGGGAACCCAGCATTCCCTTGCCCCCGGCGAACGGGCATTCAGGCGCACAGCTGTGAAGATCTGGATCGAAGAACCGATCTGGTGGCACGCGTATGAGAACCGGCCCGACCCGATCGGCGCGATGATGGACCACTGGTACGAGGCGGTCGACGAACGTGTGCGTCATTGGAGTCGCTGAGGTCGCACTGCACCGGTCTTCGAAAAGGAGGGCATCATCAGTGAATCTGAACTGAGCGAGAATCCGACGTTCGTTACGCATCTGGAATGCTCCGAGACCGGAGATCGCTTCGAGCCGGATACGGTCCGTGGGCTCTCGGACGTTGGGAAACCTCTGCTTGTTCGATATGACCTCCTTGGCATCGGTTCGGCTGTGACCAAAGACGATCTGGATTCTCGGCCGGGTGGCATGTGGCGGTATAGGGAGTTCCTACCCGTTCGAGATTCGGCAAACGCCGTATCCCTGGGCGAAACCGAGACACCGCTCGTTGCACTCCCGCACATGTCGGATCTTCTGGGGGTTGGAGAGATTCTTGTCAAGGATGAAGGCAGGCTTCCCACGGGATCCTTCAAAGCCAGAGGTATTGCGATGGCTGTATCCATGGCCAAGGAGCTAGGTCTGACGCGCCTTGCGATGCCAACCAACGGGAATGCTGGGGCTGCGCTCGCCGCGTACGGTACGCGAGCCGGCATGGAGACCTACATTTTCTGTCCGGACAACACACCAGAGATCAACGTGAGGGAGATCGCATTTCAAGGTGGCAAAGTGTGGAAGGTCAACGGGCTCATCAACGACTGCGGGAAGATCGTGGCCGCCGGAAAGGGTCCGATGGGTTGGTTCGACGTCTCCACCCTCAAGGAGCCGTACCGCATCGAGGGTAAGAAGACAATGGGTCTCGAGCTGGCGGATCAGATGGGGTGGCGGTTGCCCGACGTGATCTTCTACCCAACGGGGGGTGGTACAGGGTTGATAGGCATGTGGAAGGCATTCAACGAGCTCCGTGAGATCGGGTGGTTGGCTGGCGACCTGCCGCGGATGGTCGCCGTGCAGTCAACGGGTTGTGCACCGATTGTCCGTGCTTTCGAGGAAGGTGAGCGGCATGCGCGCCTATGGAAGAATGCGTCGACGGTTGCGTCGGGGATCCGTGTACCTGCAGCGATCGGAGACTTCCTCATCCTGGACGCTATTCGAGAGAGCGGCGGTTTTGCGATCGCGGTGCCCGACACCGACATCGAGGAGGCCCAGGAGACGGTTTCGACACACGATGGCCTGCTGCTTTGCCCGGAGGGTGCGGCTACCTTCGCCGCATACAGGTCGGCCCTGGGTCGTGGTCTCGTCTCGAAGGATGAGCGTGCCGTACTGTTCAACTGTGGCAACGGCCTGAAGTATCCGATGCCACCAGTCGATCGTACCCTCGACCACACCGAACCCATCGACTGGGCTGCGCTGGCAGAGGCGTGAGTGATCGATGTTGTCAAACAGGGTCGGTGGTCCTCCTCACAAAAGTCACCTGTCAGCGGCCACCTGTATCATTCCTCCCCTCGCCGGGGTAGCTCAGGGGTAGAGCAACGCACTCGTAATGCGTAGGTCACGGGTTCAAATCCCGTCTCCGGCTCCAACAGGAAGCCCTTACACCGTAGGGGCTTTCTTTCGGTCCGCCTTCATGGGGTCGGGCGCCGCGCGACAGGGGCTCGGCAGGTGAAGTATCGGTTCACTAACGTGGGAAACATCACAGGACTGGAAGCCGGGAAGATGAGTCATCGACCGAGCTTGATGATTGGCGCTGTCGTCGCCGTGCTCACAGTCGCTGCGTGTTCGGGTAGTTCCGACTCCGAAACCGCGACGTCGGCACCTCCGGCCGCAGCATAGACGACTTCTACGACTGTGACGGTGCCTCCAACGACGACCACGCAGCCTGCGACGACGACCACCAAGGTGCCATACGAGAGCTTTTTCTTTGGCAACATGACCGAGGACGCCGTCTACAGGACGAGGACATTCAATGTTCCCTTCACGATGCAAGGTCAGCCGGACTGGAAGATTGCCGGTGAACTCGACGAGATAGTGGGTCTCGGCAAGGACATTCACCCTGAAGACCCGCAACACATGATTCGGGGCTTCGTCGTGCTGGGCGGACGTACCGATGCGACTCCAGAATCAGTTGTAGATGAGATGCTTGATACGGCCGTGTTCGATTCCATAACGGTCGTGGGCAACGCGGATGTCGCTGGGTATCCGGCGATTCAGATATCTTCCGAGATACGAGGTGATGGTCAACGTTTCGAGAGCCTCGCCTTCACGTCATCGGAATTCCAACCATTCGGTACGTTCACAGGCGTAGTGCAGCGCTGGTACGTCACCGATGTTGCCGGTCGGACCGTCATCGTGTGGATCGAGGCCCCGGTCGATCAGTTCGACGAGTGGGTACTCGAAGCAGAAGCGGCGCTCGCCACGTTGGAATTCCTTTCCGAGTAACCAAGACGGATCACAGCGGACTTGGATGCGCGGTCCGCGAGTTCACGTCCCGTTTCCGACTTCACGATGACTAATACTCCTGGCAGTGTCCGATCCTCTGTGTCGAGACCTGAATGTTTCTACCGACCCCGTGATGCCGCCCGACCGCGAATCGTGCGAATCGTGAACCAAAGAAGGTACGCGACGTATCCGGTGGCTAGCAGCCACAGCAGCGATGTGAGAATCTCGTGGGTCGTCACGGTGACCTCCTCGAGACAACGTATCTCGACTCTGTGACAAGAAAGGACCGCACGATTGGCGTTCCGTGCGGTTCTTTCTTCGATTGTGTCGAACGCTGATCAGCCGTCTTTGCCGGCGCCTGTGTTGGTGAAGGAGAAGGTCTTGGACTGGCCCGTGCTCGCTTTGATCGTCACATTGAACGCTTTGCCCGACGGCGCGTCCGGGAACGTGACCTTCATCTCCCATGAGCCGTTTTCGTTCGCAGTGGTCGAGTTGCCACCGTAGGCCGAACGGGCGGTGATCTTCGCACCGGGCGCCGCCGATCCGTAGAAGATGTCGTAGGGGATCTCCTCGCTGCAGGACCCGTATGTCTGGTGTGCGACGAACGTGGCCTTCTCGGCCTTGCCATCGTCGGCCGGAGCGTCATAGAACACCGTGACCGTGGCGACGGTCGTGTTTCCCTCCGGATCGATGCCCTCGAACGAGACCAGGTTCTTCCCTGGGGACAGCACGAGTTCCATCGACCACTCGCCGTTCTCCGGAATCGCTTCGTACTTGCCGCGGTGAACGGTGATTCCTTCGCCGGCTGTACCACCGAATGCGATAACTTTGGACGTGAATCGAGACCCATTCTCAGGATGGGTGAGTGCGAACGTCGGCGCCGGTACTTCGGCGTCGAGGTCGGCCTCGGTATCGGTCTCTTCCTCTGGTTCGGTCGATTTTGCCTCGAAGAGTGCATCGGTAGCCGGATCTTCTGCCTTGACGCCGTTTGATTCAACTTCCTCTTCAGCGGCTGTTGTCGTCGTCTCTGGAGCAGACGTTGTCGGTGTCTGCGGGGTGTCGTCTGACTTGTATACCGTTGCCTGGGAGCTCTCAGCATCCCTGTACGCGCCCATGCCTGCGATCGCTGCACCACCGAGTAGGACGATGGCGAATGCTGCGACGGCAACGAGAAACGGTTTTCCTCTCATGCTGGTGATCCTCTCCCAGTCGATGTGTCACGCCCCCCACCTGCCCCAGCCCTACCCGTTACACGCAGCGGCCTATTTCGAGGTTTATCGAATCTTTCGAGGTCTCTCGAACTTTCGAGGTCTCTCGAACTTCTTCTGTGAATCGAACAACGTGCCGATATCTCAGTAAACCTCGATCGTGTTTCGAGCGTGTGATAGGTGATAGATGACCGTACGACCACGACCCCGCGGCCCCGTTGAAGGCTTCGACGTCGACGAGGCAGAGATGCCTTCGTCAGGTGTCCTACGCGCCAAGGAGTCGTTCGATCGCTTCTACGAAAGGGAATTCCGATCGGTGGTCGGGCTTGCTTATGCACTCTCTGGCAGTCGTGCGGCATCCGAAGACCTGGCACAGGAGGCTTTCATCGCTGCACATCGCAACTGGGACAAGGTAGGGAGCTACGACAAACCGGAGGCCTGGGTCCGGCGCGTTGTATCGAATCTCTCTGTTTCACGGTTCCGAAAGCGCGCGAGCGAAATCAAGGCCCTTACACGGCTCGCCGGATTCCGAAGTGAATCCGCGGCGCTGCCTGAGCTTCCCTCTGAGGCAGTGGAGTTCTGGTCGAAGGTCCGCAAGCTCCCAAGGCGCCAGGCCCAGGTAATCGCATTGCACTATCTCGAGGATCGCAGTGTCGCTGAGATCGCAGACATCCTCGAATGCTCACAGAACACGGTGAAGGTGCATCTGCACAAGGGCAGACAGAAACTCGCCGAAAGGCTTGGCATCCAGATGGGAGTCGAGGCATGACCACACTCGATACGCTCGCACGGAACTCCGCTCAGGCGATTCACATCAGTGTCGCAGATGTTTCGGTGCCTATCCCAGGCATCGCTGCAGCCGCGCAGGCGGCGGCGATCTGGCGAATGGCCGTGTACGCAGTTGCGGGAACCACCGTGGGTGCGGTGATCCTGCTTGCTCTTCTCGTGGCAGGACCGAGCGTCGAGGACCCGACCCAGGACTTCGCACCAACAACGAACGCGGTTGTGCCCACGACGATCCCAGAGGAACCCGTTGTGCAGACGAAGATCCCTGAGTCATCGAACTCCGAGCCGATAGTGCCTGTGCCGGAGGGTGACAGCGAGGAACACGAGGTTTCTGTGGTCGACACAACTCCTCCTCCACTCGAGGTGACCTCACCCGAAGACGGTGCACATCTGAAGACCAAGATCGTCACGTTCTCTGGCATCACCGAGCCTGACGCATCGGTGACGGCAAGCGGCAAGTTCGAGGCGCTTGTGGACTCGAACGGTTCGTGGTCGGTCGACCTCGTTCTCTTCCCTGGTGCCAACGGTGTCGTGTTCCGTGCCCTCGACCCTGCCGGCAACGAGTCGCAGGCTCGCCTGACCGTCCATCTGGATGTGGAACCTCCCACAGTGACGACCACGACAACGGTGGCCGAATGGGGTTTCACGGCCACCCAGCAATACGGATCGTGCTCGGAACCTATTCCTTACGATGTGTTCAGCGGAATAGCCAAGCCGGGCACCACCGTGTCGATCACTTCGCCGTACGGAGGGGGCACGACCCCGGTTGACGGGAACGGTAAATGGAGTGTCAAGATCGAGTTCCCCACTGCTCCGTACAACGAGCAGTTCACCGTGACCGTCAAGGATTACGCGGGCGTCGAGAAGACTTTTCCCTTCGTCAGCCTCTATGCCGGATGACAAGGTGACGGCTGATACCTGACGCCTGAGGCCTGAAACCTACGCTACCCTGCCGGTCGATGGCCGACCAGGCGAACTTCGAAGAGGACGCAATGCAGTACGCGGCGCAGCTCTATTCAGCTGCGCTTCGGATGACCCGCAATCCCGCCGACGCTGAAGACGTTGTCCAAGAGACATTCCTCAAGGCGTACCGCGCCTACGACTCCTTCGCGGCGGGTACGAACCTCAAGGCGTGGCTGTATAGGATTCTCACGAATACGTACATCAACAAGTACCGCAAAAGACAGCGACGACCGAGTGAGGTCGAGCTCGGGGAGCTCCAGGATCTGTACCTGTACAAGCGTCTCGGGGAGCAGTCAGGTGCTCAGGTGAGCGCAGAGAGTCAGGCGCTCGACATGTTCGTCGATGACGACATCGTCGAGGCCATTGAATCGCTACCGGAGAACTTCAGACTTCCTGTTCTGTACGCAGATGTGGAGGGTTTCTCGTACAAGGAGATCGCGGAGATTCTCGATGTCCCGATCGGAACTGTCATGTCTCGGCTACATCGGGGAAGAAAAGCGCTCCAAAGGAAGTTATGGAACTTGGCAGTAGAGCACGGACTAGTGGAGCCAAGCGCATGAGTGGATGCGAAAACGCAGTCGAGTACGTCTATCAGTACCTTGATGACGAAATGACATATACCCGCAAAGCGAGGATCAAATGGCATCTGAAGCGATGCGGGCACTGCATGAGCGCGTATCAATTCGAAGAGTCGCTCAAGCTGAGAATCTCGGCAGGCGGAAAATCTGAGCCTCCCGAGGAACTTTTTGACACCCTTCGAGCGTTGATACGACAAGAACGCAATACGGGGGATCCTGACTGCTGAGACATCCGGGGTCCCGCCCATGGAGGTCAGCATGCAGGAGACTGCACTGAAAGGTCGTAAGTTCACGGGTTCGGCCCGTGCACCAAAGACATATTCGACGTCCCGCACCTGTGCGAGCAAGCGTTGTGCCACCCGATTGAGCCGGTACAACAAGCGGGAGTACTGCTTCTCGCACGCCCCGACAAAGTACCCACGCTTGCGTGGTCGGATCGTCAAGGCGGAATCCTGAAATAGCGCGATACATGCACAACCAATGAAGCGCCGGTGATCCCGGCGCTTCATTGGTTTTGGGGTATAACGCTCGTGCCTCCGGTGGGCGCCTATCCTCTCAGGCAATGACACGGTTCTCTCGCATTGTTCTTGTAGCACTAACCGCGGCGTTCTTGCTCGCCATGGCCGCGCCCGCCTTGTCTGCAAGCCACGGCGATGAAGCCACGGACGACACGACCGACACGACCGTTACCGCAGTTCCGATCTCGGCCGGAGACGAGCCGGCCGTCGTGCTTCCGCCGGCTGAGGTCGATGTGCTCGAGCAGCCTTGGACCGCTCGATTCCTGATTCCTCTGCTGGTGGTCACGGCTATTGCGCTCGTGATCGGCGTGGTGATCGCCTACGACCGATCCATCCGCCAACGCTACAAAGTTGTCAGCTAGCCCCCTCAACCCCGAAGCTGTCAACCCTGGGTTCTAGACTGCAGTGAGTCCGGTCGTGAGCCCAGAGAATGGGATTCCCCAGTCCAGGGTTCTAGACGGCCAGCTCGGCAGCGAGCACAACGCGAATCGTCTCGATCACCGAGTTCGGGGCTTCATGCACGTCGTACCACGTAAACCGGAGAATCCGCCATCCGTGCTCGACGGCGCGCCGGTCACGTTCCCGATCTGTCTGAAACGCCAGCTTCTGTGAGTGCCATCGGCGAGAGTCCCACTCGATCGCGATCTGTTGGGCTGGGAAGGCGATGTCGAACCGTTGACCCTGAGCCCACGGAATCGGAAACTCGCTTTGGTAGCCGACGAAGCCTCCATCGGTTAGCAAGGCGTTCCCCGCTCGCTCGAGCTTCGTTCGGTTCTCGTCACCAGCGGATCGGTCCTCAAGAACTCTCCGCATGGATCCGATGCCTGGCTTACCCCTGCGAGCGACGGATTCGAGCAAGGATCGTAGATCTGCGATCTTGCATCGGCCATCCGCGAGAAGATCATCGACCACGAATTCAAGATGTCTCGGTGACAAGGACGCAGCCAGGTCCAGGATTGTCCGTTCCAACGTGGTTGTTCGAAGCCCGCGAATCGTCAACAGATGGTCGTCGTTGAGGTCGTCGCTTCGGAACACTCGTACTCCGGGAAATTCGTGCGTCGTCTTCGATGGAACCGTAACCGAGACGATTGTGCGAGGTACGCCCCGCAGTTCGTGGAATACCGCTGCTGAATAGTGCGAGACGGTCGCATTCGGTAGTACGGATGCTGCAGCTCTCAGCAAGCTCAGACGGCCCGGCAGTTCGATCAATCGATACCCGCCCTTCGTCGCAGGTTTCCATTCACCCGTCGAGACACGCCAGTCGATCTGGTCTTTCGTGAAGCCAGCCTCGGTGGCTTGGTCCCGACGAATGACTCCTCCTTGCTGACTTGCTATGCGGATGATGACGGCTTGAGCGTGCATTGAACCAATCTGTCATGCGGCAGTGACACATTCAGCCAACGCCGTTCTCTGGGCTCACGACCGGACTCACTACGGTCTGGAACCCAGGGTTCGCGGAAAACGGGGAGGGCTTAGGCTTGGGGCATGAGCGGAGCGAGCAAGGTTGATTGGCAGCTGGCAAGCCAGGTGGCGCGGCGATTCTCTGGCGAGTACCCACTCGCGGGGACCTATCACGAACGGAAGTTCGAACTCCAGGCGCCGGATCTTGTTTCGAGAGCCTCTGAGATGGTGGCAGCCGAGACGGGCCTCGAGCTGACCGGTTCGCCGGTTGTCGGGGTGATCTCACGTGATGGCTGGATCGACACGAACGTCAAGTCGTTCGGCACAATGCTCGAGCCTCTCGAAGAGAAGCTCGCAGACAGCGCCGGCATTGGATCGTCGATCGCGGCGAAGGTGATGGGTGCCGAACTCGGAGCGGTGCTCGGGTTCATGTCCAAGAGGGTGCTCGGTCAATACGAGCTCGTGCTTCCAACAGGTGATGACGACAAGGGAGACACCGTGCTTTTCGTTGGTGCGAACATCATGTCGATGGAGCGCCAGTTCGAGTTCCGACCATCGTCCTTCCGGTTCTGGGTCGCGCTTCACGAGTGTGCTCACCGCGCTCAGTTCACCGGAGTTCCATGGATGCGTGGGTACTTCCTTTCCCTTGTCGAACAACTTGTCGAGAAGTCCAAACCCGAAAGAGGGAGGCTCCTGCGTGTTGCTTCTGAGCTTCGCACCGCTGCCGAAACGGGCACTGACGCCCTTGGTGATGCCGGGCTCATCGGGTTGTTCGCTTCGCCGGAGCAACGAGACGTGCTCGACCAGGTGCAGGCGCTCATGTCGCTACTCGAAGGCCACGGGCACGTTGTGATGGACCGCATCGGCGAACGAGAGATCACGGATGTGACGCGCATGTCCAACGTGCTGAAGGCTCGGCGGAAGGATCCGAAAACTGCTGCGTTCATGAAGCTCCTAGGCATAGAGATGAAGATGAAGCAGTACGAGAACGGTGCCGCTTTCATCCGACAGGTCGAAGGGGAGACTTCGTGGGAAGCGTTGTCGATGGCATGGGAATCTCCAGAGTCTCTGCCCACGCTCGCCGAGATCGACGACGCTTCACTGTGGCTCGACCGGATGGCAGGGTGACAGGCGAAGTCGTTGATGCAGTCCGCAATGCAGTCGGCGACAACGACTGCCTTGTTGCATTGGGCGGCGGCGCAGACTCCGCCGTATTGCTCTGGGCAGCTACCGAGGCCCTAGGAACCGATCGTGTGCAGGCGGTATTCGTGTATCACGGACTCGAAGGGTCCAAGATGCTCGAGGAAGCGGCAACGGCTGTCGCAGCGACCAAGGGTGTCAAACTCCAGGTGATTGAGCGGATCATTTCGGAAGGCGGAAACCTTGAGGCACGGGCGCGAGCCGCCCGGTACGAATCCATCGAGTCGCTCTTGAGAAAGGGCACGGTCGCCCTGACGGGTCACACGGCTGACGATCAGGCCGAGACGGTCCTCATGAGATTGCTGCGGGGGTCGGGCACCGGCGCCATCTCCGGCATCCCCTTTCGCCGCGGCGTCTGGCTGAGACCGCTATTGGGTGTCTCACGGGCTTCGCTGCGCCGTACGGCGGAGGATCTGGGGCTGCCGTTTGCAGACGATCCCGCGAATGAGGACCGCCGATTCGTACGGGCGAGGATCAGGCACGTGGTCATGCCTGTGATCGAAGCGGAGTGCGGCCCAGACGTGAAATCGGCAATTCGTAGGTCGGCGTCTCTGCTGGCTGCAGACGACGCGTTACTGGAATCAGCTGCGAACCGAATCCCGATCGTGTCCATCCAGGGTGGTTTCTCCATCCCAACCGGGCCGCTTGTTGCGGCACCGGAACCTGTCGCCTCCCGTGCCGTCAGACGCCTGCTCCGGAACTTGCTCGACGACACTCCCGGTACGAGGCGAGATGTTGATGCTGTACTGGCAGTTGCGCGCGGAGCAGCTGCGGTCACCATCACAGGTGGGCTGCAGGTGACTCCGGAGCCCCCGTTCGTGACGGTCTGTGAAATCGACGTTCCGGAACCTCCAGACGGATTCGACATCAGGGTCGGCAGAACCTTCACATGGCACGGATCGGAGTACTCGGTGTCGAAAGTGGCCGCCGCGCCGGCTTTCATCGCCGGAGGCAGATTCACGGTCCTCGCGGCGGACGCTGTCGAGAATCGCATGTCCGTTCGTGGACTCCGCCGGGGCGATCGCATCGACATCGAAAACGGTTCGACTCCTGTCAAGGAGATCCTCAGAGCAGCAGGTGTCCCGCGGCGAGTGCGTCCGTATTCGTTCATCGTTATGGTTGACGCCAGGATTGCTGCGCTTGGTGGCACACGGACTGCGCCGTGGGCTAGAGCGAAACGCGGTGAGACCGCGATAATCATTGAACGGGATGTGGGACGTGGACATCGGTGAAGTGCTGATCTCAGCCGAAGAGATCGACGCGAAGCTCGCAGAGATGGGCGCGGCCATCACGCGGGACTATCACGGCAAAGACCTGCTGCTGATCGGTATTCTCAAAGGCGCCTTCGTGGTGATGGCCGATCTGGCGAGGCACATCGATCTGCCAGTGGAGTTCGACTTTATGGCTGTTTCCTCGTACGGTTCGGCAACCAAGAGTTCGGGAGTGGTTCGGATCCTGAAGGATCTGGACCAGGAGATCGGGGGGAGGCATGTCCTCATCGTTGAGGACATCGTCGATACGGGACTCACACTTCAGTATCTGCTCAAGAATCTCCAGGTGAGGAAACCGGCAAGTCTCGGCCTTGCGGCGTTGCTGATCAAGGACGGTATCGAGCGTCCGCCTCTCGACGTGAAGTACGAAGGCTTCCATATCCCGCCGAAATTCGTGGTCGGTTATGGACTCGACTTTGAAGGGAAGTATCGGAACCTTCCCTACGTTGCAGTCGTTGACGATTCAGTCTGATGGAATAGCGCCGATAACTTTGTCAGGGGTTCGGCGTACCATGTGACCAAGGACTCCGATCATTGTCGAGCGAGACCAGCCCAAGAACCGAAGAGGAGCACCGTGAACCGCACCGCGAGAACCATTCTCGTGTACCTCGCTGTCATCTTCCTCGTGGTGATGGCGTTTCAAGTGGTGTTCAACCAGGCCACGCAACCTTCCGAACTCACGCTCAACGAGTTCAGCGCGACCTTGGAAGCTGGAGACGTCACAGGCGAAATCGTGATGAAGGACAAGTCGAACGAGCTTTCGGGAACTTCAGAAATCGAGGGTTCATCCACTGAGTTCATCGTCCGGTATCCCGCTGAGTATTCCGCGACCCTGACTGAGCAGCTCCAGGCTTCTGGTGTCAACTTTCGAGTAGACGCTGAGAACCCGACGATCTTCGACTATCTACTCACGTTCATCCCATACCTGCTGATCTTCGGGCTTTTCTTCTTCGTCATCATGCAGATGCAAGGCGGTGGAAACCGGGTCATGCAATTCGGTAAATCGAAAGCAAAGCTGGTGAACAAGGACACCCCGACGGTGCAGTTCTCTGATGTTGCCGGCGCCGATGAAGCAGTTGAAGAACTCGAAGAGATCAAAGAGTTCCTGGCGCACCCCCAGAAATTTCGTGCCATGGGTGCCAAGATCCCGAAGGGTGTTCTGCTCTACGGTCCTCCCGGCACCGGCAAGACTCTGCTCGCTCGTGCTGTCGCTGGTGAGGCAGATGTCCCGTTCTTCTCCATCTCTGGGTCGGACTTCGTCGAGATGTTCGTGGGGGTAGGGGCATCCCGTGTCAGGGACCTGTTCGACCAGGCGAAACAGAATGCACCCGCGATCGTGTTCATCGACGAGATCGACGCCGTCGGCCGGCACAGGGGTGCGGGACTCGGTGGGGGCCACGACGAGCGTGAACAGACGCTCAACCAGCTTCTCGTTGAGCTCGATGGTTTCGACCCGAACACCGGAGTCATCGTCATAGCTTCGACGAACCGCCCAGATATTCTCGATCCCGCACTTCTCCGCCCTGGACGCTTTGACAGGCAGGTTGTTGTTGATCGTCCTGATCTCAAGGGCAGGCAGAAGATCCTCGACGTTCACGCAAAGGGCAAACCCCTCGCAGACGAGATCGATCTCGGCATCCTTGCTCGTCAAACGCCGGGATTCACGGGCGCTGATCTGGCGAACCTCATCAATGAAGCTGCGCTGCTTTCGGCGAGAAACAATGATGACGAGATATCGATGGCGAACCTCGAGGAGGCGATCGAGAGGGTGATTGCGGGCCCGGAACGCAAGAGCCGTGTCATGTCTGACAACGAGAAGAAGATCACCGCCTACCACGAGGGAGGCCACGCCCTCGTCGGATACGCACTTCCGAACGCTGATCCGATCCACAAGGTCACGATCATCCCTCGCGGCCGCGCAGGCGGATACACGCTTGCACTTCCGCTTGAGGACAAGTACTACGTGCGCCGGTCAGAGATGATCGATCAGCTCGCGATGCTGCTCGGCGGTCGTACTGCCGAGGAACTCATCTTCGTCGATCCGACCACGGGCGCTGCGAACGACATCGAGAAAGCAACAGGGATCGCCCGAAAGATGGTGATGGAGTACGGCATGAGCGACAAGCTCGGTCCTCTCCAGTACGGCAAGCCCGAGGGCGAGGTATTTCTCGGCCGCGACTATTCGAGCCGCCAAGATCTCTCCAATGAGGTCGCCGCTGCGGTCGATGATGAGATCAGATTCTTGATTCATCAGGCCCACGATGAGGCACGGATGATTCTGACCACGCACATAGAGGCTCTCCATCGCATCGCGGATGCACTCGTTGAGAGGGAATCGCTCGATGCGGATGAGGTCAAGGAGGTTCTGGGTGATGTGCCGAAGTGGCAGCACACGTCCAATGGCAGCATACGACTCAAGGCGCCTGAGAGTATCGGGTCCGTCCAGGGCAGTGTGGCCGCACGCACCGATGGCGGTCCCTGAACAAGTGCCGGGTTCGGGCACCTGGAAGCTTCGAGATTCTCAGATTTCACTCTTGCGTCCGGTGGTTATGGGAATTCTCAATGTCACCCCCGATTCGTTCTCCGACGGGGGCAGGTACCCAACACTTGATTCCGCGGTTGAATGTGGACGTCAGATGGCAGCCGACGGAGCGTCGATCGTCGACGTTGGTGGTGAATCGACGCGACCAGGCGCCGCGGCCGTTTCTGTCAACGAGGAGCTCGAAAGGGTTGCTCCCATCGTTGAACGACTCGCCACCGACGGCATCACCGTTTCGGTCGACACATCCAAACCCGAGGTTGCGCGAGCGGTCGTTTGTAGCGGGGCGGCGATCATCAACGACGTGACAGGTCTAGGCAACCCGGCGATGCGCTCAGTGTGCGCGGAGACCGGCGTGGGTGTCGTGATCATGCACATGCAGGGCATACCCCGAACGATGCAACACCAACCCCACTACGCCGACGTGGTTGCCGAGGTGTCGGCATACCTCACCGAGCACGCCGAAGCCGCCGTGCGTTCTGGCATATCCCGCGGCTCGGTCATCATCGATCCGGGAATCGGGTTCGGCAAGGCCTTCGACCACAACCTCGAACTGATGGCCAACCTGGACGCTTTCGTCGAGACCGGTTATCCGGTACTTCTCGGTACAAGCAGGAAGGCATTTCTTGGGAAGATTCTGGAACCTATTCGCGGGAGAACAGCGCCGGACGAAAGAGATGGAGCGACCGCGGCATCTATTGCGCTTGCCGTAGCGGCAGGAGTGAAGATCCTTCGTGTACACAATGTGCCCCTCGCGGTTGAGGTAGCACATACGGTCAAGGCTATGGTGCCGGGAGACGATGGCGAAGAAACAAACAGGGCTTGAACCGAGAGGATTTCGCTGGGTGATCAAGGATCGCCTTGCCGTGTCTGAGCGAATTGGTGGCTACGGATTCCAACATCGCCGAGTTCGTCGCGAGGAAGAGATCATCTGGCTCAAGGACCATGGAGTCAACTCGATCATGAGTCTGCTCGGGTTGAATCAGAATTCCTTCGCCTATACCGGTGCCGGCCTCTCTTTCGCCTCCCATGAGGTACCGGAGGATTTCGAACCTGAGGACGCAGAACCGGTATTCGAGGCAATTGCCAAAGCGCTCGCTCCTGAGGAAGCCGTTGTGCTGGTTCACCGCGATACGATCGATGACACCCTTGGCGGTCTTCTCGCCGGTTATCTCATCTACTGCGGGATGCTTGAGGACCCGATCATCGCAACCGACGTGATCCAGCGCATTCTGGGCCGCGCAATCGGTCCAGAGGGGCGACGACTCATACCGGATCGGTAGCTGTGCCGACCGTATACGTCGGTATCGGGTCCAACATCGGTAACCGATTCAGCTATCTCGATCGAGCGGTGCGTGCCATTGCTGGCCTCGGAACACTCACCGCGGCATCGCCGATCTACGAAACGGCGCCCATTGGAGGGCCTGATCAGGATCACTACCTCAACGCCGTCGCAGTGATCGATACCGGCATGGCAGCCACCGAGTTGCTGGATCGCCTCCTTGAGATCGAACGATCTGCCGGAAGGGTTCGCGACGTGCGGTGGGGTCCTCGAACTCTCGATCTCGACATCCTGATCTATGGCGACCAGACCATTGAAGCGCCAGGACTCAGCGTGCCACATCGCGAGATCCGGAATCGCAGATTTGTGCTCACACCGCTTGCGGATGTTGGTCCGGGACTCTCGGGTGCGGACGGACCCTACGCAGATTCGCTCGGCGATGTTGCAGATCAGCCGATCAGGAGACTCACCGGACCATACGACGTTGCCAACGACCGATGGATGGACAGCATCGAGGTCGCTACTGAGCTGACGAGAGACGGCGAGAAATTTCAGATAGAGACGTCCCAGGACTGGGTGAATCCGACGGGAAACATGTTCGGTGCGTACCTGTCAGCGATCGCGCTGCGATCCGTTGGAGCCGTGGCCCTGGATCATCAGCCGTCATCGCTCACGTATCGATTCGCTCACGGGATCCCTCAGGGAGTCGAGCTCGATGTCGCTTCTGTGAAGGTCAGAGGCACGGCTCGATCTGCCGACTACGTCGTGTCGCTTTCGGTGGACGGCGAGATCATGGGTACAGCCTCGGTTGCGACGATCGCCGAACCTCCAACGGTTACGATCGCACCACCAGCACCACCCGTTGTTCCGCTTTCCGGCTGCACCCCTGTCGATGAGCTGTTCGCACCCATCGGCAGACTCCTGGGTGCCTCGGCACGCGGCTGGCGCCCGCTGGAACGGTGGGACATCCCCGATCTCGTCGACGGACAGAGTGATCTCTTCAGGGCCTGGAGTCCGAATCTGGCGGTCGGAACCGACGACCCGTTTCTTCGAGCCGCGGCGATACTCATGCCAATCGACGCCCTTGTTTGGCCAGCCGCTGCGAATCGTCTCGGATTGCTCGGCACAGAGGAAATCGTTGTGACCCCCACGCTCGACTTCTCAGGCCGATTCGTAGATCTCACCGTCGACCCGGGTTGGCATCTTGGCGAAGTGAACGTGGACCACATGACCGACCGATCGATGTCCGGCACGATTCGGGTCTGGGCAGACGATGGCACGTACCTATCGATTGGAACCTCGCACAACCTTGTCGTGAGCGGCGAAGAGCTCATCGACCGTAGACCGTAGACATCCACCGTTTGCCGTCTCCCGTCTACGGTCTACCCTTGGTCCAGGACCGATACCCCAATGGATCGGAGCCGTATGAACATTGCCATCAACGGTCCCGGTCGCGCAGGCGGGGCGCTTGCCATCGCCGCATCCGCTGCCGGGCACCGCATCACTTCCGTCGAGGGTAGAAACGCAGTCGCCGTCGAGTACGTTCTCTCACATGTCGACATCGAACCCGGCAAGGCAGATCTCCTGATCGTCGCTGTGGCTGACGACGCCATCGCGGAAGTGGCTGCTGCGATAGCTTCCGCTGGAGAGACTGTTCCGACCGTGCACCTGTCCGGCGCGCAACCGACGTCGAGCCTCGATGCGATCGCGGCCTCCGGCACACAAACTGGCTCACTGCACCCACTGCAAACGTTCCCAAATGCCGAGCGCGGTGCCGCACGTCTCCGCGGGTCATGGATTGCTGTCACCGCAGACGATCCTCTTCGGTCGGATCTCCACGATTTCGCGACCTCACTCGGTTGTCATCCCTTCGACCTTGCTGACGATGTGAAACCGCTGTATCACTCAGGTGCTGCAGCTGCGGCGAACTACACGCTCACAACGCTCGACCTTGCACTTGCCCTGTTCGAGGCTGCGGGGGTGCCATTCGAGGCCGCGCGCCCTCTGGTTGAGGCGATCGTGGAAAACGCGTTCGACCTTGGTCCAGCGGGTGCGCTGACGGGACCGGTTGCGAGGGGTGATGCAATCACCGTTGCGCGCCAGGTCGCTTCCATTCGCGAGCACGTACCGCAAGCTGAGTCACTCTTCATCGATCTCGCCCGATCTACTGCGAGGCTCGCCGGGACGGAGGATGCCATCGAGGGGGCTCTCGAATGAAGATCGTGTCCACTTTCAGACAGGCGCGCGACCTGTCACAAGAACGCGTCGGGCTTGTTCCGACAATGGGTTATCTCCACGAGGGGCATCTCAGCCTCATCGAGGCTGCCAGCGACGGAAACGACACCGTAGTCGTGAGCATCTTCGTCAATCCGCTCCAGTTCAACGAGACAACCGATCTCGATTCCTATCCAAGGGATATCGAGCGAGACGCCAGCCTTGCACACAAGGCAGGAGCCGACATCTTGTTCGTACCAGACGCCGAGTACATGTATCCAGCCGAGCCGCGAGTCACAGTTTCAGTATCTGAGGTATCGGGAGGGATGGAGGGAGCCCACCGGCCGGGACACTTTGCTGGCGTAGCGACCGTGGTGGCAAAGCTCTTTGCCGGCATTCAGCCTGATTCGGCATACTTCGGTCGAAAGGATGCCCAGCAACTCGCCGTCGTGCGCACGATGGGGAGTGATCTCGGATTCCCGATCAACGTGCACGGTATGCCGATCGTGCGCGAGTTCGACGGTTTGGCGCTATCGAGCCGCAACGTGAAGATCGACCCAGCACTCCGTACGTCCGCACGGTCGTTGTCCTCTGGTCTGTCGTTGGCGGCTGACGCCTTCGAAGCGGGGGAGATGGCGTCTGGAGTACTCAAGAGAATCGTCGGCGATCGACTCGGAGCCGAGCAAAGCGTTCGTGTTGAATACGTTGAAGTTGCGCGGTCCAAAGACGCTGCGATCGTCGATACGATCGATTCCGAGGTGTTCCTTGCGGTCGCGGCGCGTGTCGGGAACGTTCGGCTCATCGACAACGTGCATCTCGATCCCGGTACGGGAGCCGCCGACCGAGGTCTTCGTCTCAAAGAACCGAGCATCCTGTATGGAGGATCCTGATGCTGCTCACTATTGATGTTGGGAACACCCAGGTTGCACTCGGTATGTTCGACCACGAAGAGCTGGTGGGGCATTGGAGACTCTCGACGAATTCCGAGGCGACGTTCGACGAGGCCAGGTGGCAGCTCGCTGGCATCCTCGGCGCCGATGGATTCACGCAGAGCGATATCCGCGGTGTCGCGATCTCAAGCGTCGTACCGGCAATGACGGCAGCGCTGCGACGGGTAGCACCGCACCTCACCTCTGGAAGAGTCGTCGTCGTCGAGCCAGGCGTGCGAACCGGTATGTCCATCGAAATCGATAACCCGAGAGAGGTGGGCGCGGACCGGATCGTCAACGCGCTCGCGGCGAGGGAGCGATACGGAGCACCCGTAGTGGTTGTCGATTTCGGCACGTCGACGAACTTCGACGTAGTCGGCCTCGAGGGTGCGTACCTCGGAGGAGCCATAGCCCCGGGGCTCGAGATTTCGACGAATGCGCTCATCTCCGGAACTGCGACGCTTCGCAAGGTCGAATTCTCACCCCCCAGATCGGTGATCGGGAAGGGAACGGTTGAGGCGATCCAGTCTGGAGGTCTGTACGGGCACGCAGGATTGGTGGACGGGATCGTGGAGCGGATCGCCGCAGAGTTCGATGAGCCCGTGACCAGAGTGGCAACTGGTGGTCTGGCCTCTACCATCGTGCCTCACTGCTCGAGTGTCGATACGGTTGACCCGTACCTGACGCTCGAGGGACTGCGCATTATCTTTGACTACAACCAGGACGTTGAATGACCGACGACGCCGAACACGACCAATTGCCGGCTGACGAATCCGATTCCCTCGAGTCGAACGCTCTGACCCGCGAACGCCTCGCGAAGTACCGAAAGGTGATGGAGCACGGTGGGTTCCCTTATGCCTTCAGTCGAACGGACACAGCCGAAGGTTTGGCTGAGCGGTTCCCTGACCTCGGCCCTGGAGCTTCTACTGGGGAGACCGCGACCATTGCCGGTCGTCTCATGAACACCCGCGCAATGGGCAAGCTCATCTTTGCCCCGGTGGCCGATGGCTCAGGAACGCTTCAGCTGTTCGTCGACAAAGGCACTCTCGGCGACGATGCATTCGAGGCCTTTCGCGACCTCGACGCCGGCGACTGGATCGGTGCAACCGGGGAGGTGATCGCCACCAAGTCTGGCGAGCTGAGCCTACGGATCTCCGAGTTCGTGCTTCTTCAGAAGAGCCTGCGGCCGCTTCCCGACAAGTGGCATGGTCTCAAGGATGTCGAGCAGCGAAGCCGCAAGCGGTATCTCGACTTGCTTGCGAACAAGGACGCAAGAGCCGTTGCGTTCACGAGAGCGAAGATCGTCCGTGAGTTGCGCAGCCAGTTCGAAAGACGTGGGTACGTCGAGGTTGAAACGCCTGTTCTGCTTCCAGAGGCGACCGGTGCCAATGCCAAACCATTTGCGACGAAACACGGCGCACTCGATATGGACATGTACCTGCGTATCGCCACGGAGCTGCACCTGAAGCGTCTCGTGGTCGGTGGCATCGAGAAGGTCTTCGAGATCGGCAGGATCTTTCGCAACGAAGGCATCGACTCGACGCACAATCCCGAGTTCACGATGCTCGAGTCATACGAGGCTTTTGCGGACTATTCCGACATCATGGTGCTCGTCGAGCAGGTCATTGCAGCGTGCGCTGTGGTCGCTACCGGCGGTACGGAGATCACGTACGACGGAAGAACGCTCGACCTCTCCGGTCCGTATCGGCGGGCCACGATGCTCGAGCTCACGCAGGGGGTTGTGGGAAAGGAAATCGACTACGACACACCGGTGACGGACCTGCGGTCCCTGGCTGAAGAGAACGGAATCGAACCGGAGGAGCACTGGGGTTCGGGCAAGCTCATCGAGGCTCTCTTTGATGCGCTCGTCGAAGACTCGCTTTGGGAGCCAACCTATGTCACTGAGCATCCGATCGAGACCTCACCTCTCGCAAGGGTGCACAGAGACAAGCCGCATGTGACCGAACGATTCGAGCTGTTCATCGCAGGCAATGAGTACGCAAACGCATTCTCCGAACTCAACGACCCGTTCGACCAGCGGGCACGGTTCGAACTCCAGGCGGAAGCGATGGCGGCAGGCGACGACGAAGCGCATCCGATCGACGAGGACTACATCAGGGCGCTCGAGTACGGGCTGCCACCAACAGGTGGCCTCGGGATAGGTGTTGATCGTCTCGTGATGTTGCTCACCGACAAGCACCACATCAGAGAAGTGATTCTCTTTCCAACGATGCGACCGGAATCCAAGGACGAATCGTGACCGATATCGGCACAACGAATCTCAGCGACATCACGGCGAGCCTCGAGATTCCCGACGATGGAGTTCTGTCGAAGGTTCTCTATCGAGATGACAACATTCGTGTCGTGGGTTTCGCGTTCGACACTGACCAGGAACTGACCGAACACACCGCGGCGGTCCCCGTGGTCATCCAGGTCATTTCAGGTCGCTTCCGGTTCACTACAGGCGATGAAACAACCGAGATCGGCCCGGAGTCGTGGACCCACCTCGAGGCATCAGTGCCGCATTCGCTCGTTGCTCTCGAACCATCCAGACTGCTATTGACTCTGGTCTCATGACCCAGACGGTATGTCGCATCGCTTGTCATTGGTCGTCCGGCTCAGCGTATCGAGTGACAGGATGACTGCTCTTGAGCACTTCGGTCCGGACGGTAGAGGACCATCACCGAGAGCTGTGCCCTGTGTTCTATGCAGCGACGCCGTCTGAGCCGATCACACGCCACACCTTGTCGAACGAACCCACAACTTCGACGAGGGACCCGTCTTCGATCGCGAACGCCATGCAGCGGACGATGCGGTCGCCTTGCTCGAATGCATAGGGGAACAGTCCAGTAGCGAAAATCTGGACCTTCGCCGGTCCGTTCTCAACGAAATCGTCTCGGAGATTCTCACAAACATCCTGGAACGCAGATGTCCCATCCTCTGGCCATTCATCGAACGGGATACGTGCGTCACCGACGTACTGATATCCGTGAATACTGCCGCAATCCACTGCGTCCGGGGCGAATGCCCTGTCGAAACATTCGCCGGGCTCAGGGTTCCATCCCAGGTCGGGCGTTTCAGCCATTGGTCCGGCGATCAGTTCGATGCCTTCGACAGTCTCGAGGCGGACGACACATGCCAGATACCGATCTCCGCGATTCCACTCGTCCGCATCCGGCATGTAGGTGACGAGCGTCGGCTTTTTGGTCTTCTGGGGACCGAATACCTCGGTGTACGCCTTGTCACATTCATAGTTCCGGTCATAGTCGATGGCGTCGCCGTCGTACTCGGTGAGGCTTGTGCCAATCTGGCGGGAGGTGATCACCTCGGCGTTGTGAGGTCCTTGACATGGCACAACGATGTCTGGCGGGAACGGTGCGTAGGGAAGCGTTTCGATGTCCGGGTCGATGTACAGGCATGCCCCCGGTTCCCACACTTGCTGTGGCTCGCTCTCGGATCCGAGCGCCTCGAGATACGTGATCGCGCTGTCTGCCACGATCGATGTTGCGATGACGAACCCGTCTCCCGTGGACCACGCATACAGGATGAGGCCGCTCAAGGTCTCCGTCTGATAGATGCCCGTCGAGATCTCCTCAGCGTCGACGTTTGAGAGAGTCGCGATGAGGGCAGGAACGAAGTTGGGGTCACCTCTCCAGGTGAGCGTCGGAATCACTGACACAGCAAGGAGACTCGTGTCGTCTCGGTCGGTGAAAACTTCCCAGGTGAGGCCTTCGACCAGGTCTTCAGGCAGCCACCGCTTGATCGCCTCGAGTGCATCCACCTCGAACAATGTTGGCTCTCCGGCAAGTTTGAAGTCGCCCGCCTCCCAAAGCGCATCGGATGCGACGTCGTTCGGGTCCCCCCTCTCGGGTGCGTCGAGGTCTACTTGTGCAGTCGTGGTTGTCGTCGGCGCAGTATCACTGTTGGTGGTCGTTGTTGTGTCTTCAACGGTGGTGGTTGCCGGGGTTTCGCCAGCCGTTGGCACACAGGCCGCAGCGACGAGACCGAACGCGAGAACGAGAAGCATGATTCTAATTGGCACGTCGTGAACCTAGTGCTAGGAGAGCATTGATCAATACATGTCGGTCGGCTGCGAAGCCAGGGTGCATCAGAATCCGTTCTCTGGGCTCACGACCGGATTGACTCCGGTCGTGAACCCTGGGTTTGCGATCGTGGGGGTTATCGGCGGGCGGAGGCGACGCGGTCCAGGAGGTACTGGTCGAGGTTGTGGAGGACATCGGTCAGGGGGTTTGCGGGGACGCGGTCTGCCGCTTTCTCGGCCTTGCTGATTCGGTCCTCGCACTCATCGAGGACGGTCTCGACGTAGCCACCCGAAACGGTGAGATCGATAACGTGCTCGATCGTCTCTTGTGGATACGGTCCACCACTGGCGAGACGGTCCCTTATCTCGTCTCCTCGGTAGCCATCCGCTGCAAGGAGTACGGCGAGCGTGAAGGTGCCGGCGCCGATATCGGACCCTGCAGGCTTGCCAAGGAACTCATCACTTGCGATGAGATCGAGCACGTCGTCTGTCATTTGGAACACCATGCCCATCTCCCACGCCCACTCCGAGATCGCCTCGACGTTGTTCGCGTCTGCGCCACCGGTCATCGCACCGAGGCGGGCCGATGTTCGTATGAGCGAGGCGGTCTTCCCGCCGATCACCGTGTAGTAGCCCTCCGGACCATGTTCAAGACTGTGCGCATACACGAGCTCGGAAACCTGCCCCTCACACAACGTTGCGTAGGTTCGAGCAATGAGCGCGACCGCCTCTTCACCGAGTGGAGCCGCGATCTCGGATGCGCGGGCCAACAGGAAGTCACCCGCGAGGATCGCCACGGTGTTCGACCAGTTGGTGTTGACGGATACCTTCCCTCGCCGGGCGTCCGCTTCATCGATCACATCGTCGTGGTACAACGAACCCAGATGCACGAGCTCAACGGCAACCCCGGCCTCAACCGGCCCACCGCCGTCGCTCGAACCGAGCTCGGCAGCGACCTGAGCGAGCAGTGGCCTGTACCGCTTTCCCCCGGCGCTGAGGAGATGCTGAGCTATCTCGGTCAGGAAGCGAGTCTCGGCGACCGATACTTCAAAGAGCCGTGTCTCTACCGCACCCATGCGTTCCCACACGCGTGGAATCGGTACGAGATCTTGGAAGATCGGCTCGTCCAACGTCAGCTCCGGTGCCGGGAATGTCGATGCTAGCCCGCCGGTTAGAGGTACCAAACAGACAGGCTCGGTTCCAGAATCGGGTGTTCGCTATCCACGGCGTAGAGCGTTTCGATACCTATACTCCGCGAGGCGCACCGGAATCGGAGCGCCAATGCCGTATAAGAGGTGACAAACGTGTTCGAGCGTTTCACAGACAGAGCTCGCAGGGTCGTAGTGCTCGCCCAGGAGGAAGCGCGCCTCTTGAACCACAACTACATCGGCACTGAGCACATCCTCCTTGGTCTCATCCATGAAGGCGAAGGTGTTGCTGCCAGGGCACTCGAAAGTCTTGGCATCGACCTCGAATCCGTGCGTACCCAGGTCGTTGAGATAATCGGCCAGGGATCCCAAGCCCCAACAGGCCATATTCCTTTCACTCCAAGGGCAAAGAAGGTCCTCGAGCTTTCGCTCAGAGAAGCATTGCAACTCGGTCACAATTACATCGGTACTGAGCACATCCTCCTCGGTCTGATTCGTGAGGGCGAGGGCGTCGCTGCCCAGGTCCTTGTGAAACTTGGCGCCGAGCTCACCAAGGTGCGACAGACGGTGATACAGCTGCTCTCTGGCGTCCAGGGTGAAGAAGGCGAACGCTCGGGTAGCCATCAGAGTGGTGGATCGGGTTCCCGCGGCGAGGGATCGTCGTCAGGATCAGCCGTCCTGGACCAATTCGGCCGCAATCTCACCCAGTTGGCACGGGAGCAAGAGCTTGACCCTGTCATCGGGCGTGCTACTGAGATCGAGCGGGTCATGCAGGTGCTGTCACGGCGCACGAAGAACAATCCGGTGCTCATCGGGGAACCTGGGGTTGGCAAGACGGCGATCGTTGAGGGGCTTGCCCAGATGATCGTTGACGGGACGGTTCCTGACACCCTGACGGGCAAGCACATCTACACACTCGACCTCGGTGCGCTTGTTGCAGGATCGAGGTACCGAGGCGATTTCGAGGAACGCCTCAAGAAGGTACTGAAGGAGATCAGGACGCGAGGCGACATCATCCTGTTCATCGACGAGATCCATACGCTCGTCGGTGCAGGTGCAGCCGAAGGCGCGATTGATGCTGCGAGCATCCTCAAGCCCATGCTTGCCCGTGGCGAACTGCAAACGATCGGGGCCACGACTCTGGAGGAGTACCGGAAATACCTCGAGAAGGATTCTGCCCTCGAGCGCCGCTTCCAGCCCATCAAGGTGGACGAGCCCTCCGTTGCGGACACGATCAAGATCCTCGGTGGCCTACGAGATTCGTATGAGGAGCATCACAAGGTCGAATTCACGGACCAGGCGCTCGTGAACGCGGCGAATCTGGCAGATCGCTACATCGCCGACCGGTTCCTTCCCGACAAGGCGATAGACCTCATCGATGAGGCCGGCAGCCGCATGCGTCTTCGTCGCTCGGATCTCCCTCAGGAGATCAAGGAGATCGATGACCAGATCGGCAAGATCCGCACGGATAAGCGTGAAGCCGTCAACGCTCAACAGTACGAGCGCGCAGCTCAACTTCGTGATCGTGAACGCGAGTTGGTAAAGGAACGCACCGAAGCAGAGACTTCGGCGGCCGAGTCCGGACCGGTATTCAAATCAACGATCGACGAGGATGAGATCGCGGAAGTCCTTGCCCAGTGGACGGGCATTCCGGTGCACAGGTTGACAGAGGAAGAGACGTCCAAGCTTCTCAACATGGAGGACGAGCTCCACAAGCGCATCATCGGGCAGGGCGACGGGATCACCGCCGTCTCCAAGGCCATCAGGCGAACAAGAGCCGGTCTCAAGGATCCGAAGCGTCCGGGCGGTTCGTTTATCTTCCTCGGTCCCTCCGGTGTGGGAAAGACCGAGACGGCCAAATCGCTCACCGAATTCCTGTTCGGTGACGAGTCTTCGCTCATCCAGATCGATATGTCTGAGTACATGGAGAAACACGCGGTTTCGCGGCTCGTCGGCTCGCCTCCGGGATACGTCGGTTACGACGAGGGAGGACAGCTCACCGAGGCTGTCCGGCGCAAGCCCTTCTCGGTGGTGCTGTTCGATGAGATCGAAAAGGCGCACCCTGATGTCTTCAACATCCTCCTCCAGATCCTCGAAGACGGTCATCTGACCGATTCACAGGGTCGAACCGTGGATTTCAAGAACACCGTCATCATCATGACATCGAACCTCGGAACCGCCGAGCTTCGCAAGAAGTCGATCGGGTTCGCAAAGGACGACGACGCGCTCAACTACGACAAGATGCGCGAAAAAGTGATGGATGCGCTCAAGAACCACTTCCGTCCCGAGTTCCTCAACCGTGTCGATGAGGTGATCGTCTTCCACGAGCTCACCATGGAAGAAGTCAAGTCGATCGTCGACCTACTGCTTGTACGTGTCAGGGAGCAGCTCGAGAACCAGGCACTCGATCTTGTCCTGACTGATGACGCGAAGGAGCTGCTCGCACGGAAGGGTTATGACCCACAGCTCGGTGCAAGGCCCTTGCGCCGTGCCATCCAGCAGTTACTCGAAGACCCGTTGTCCGAGAAGGTTCTTTTCAAGGAGTTCCCTGCCGGAAGCACGGTACTTGTGACCGTCGACGAAGAGGCGGAGGAAGAGCTCGCTTTCGAAGCGATCGAGACCCCTGCCGAACCGCCGGTTGAGCTAGCCGAGAACTGAGCAACTTCGCTCGTCGGTTGTCGGCCGCATGAGTTATCCGTTCGCGAACCGCTATCATTATCTGGTTCCCCGTACCTTGTGCACAGGGGAAAAAATTATTCGACTATTGAAAGGGTGCGTGATGCGCTCAAAGCTCAAGCGTCGAGGTTCGATCCTCGCACTGCTGCTTGTTTTCGCTCTCGTCGCCGCTGCATGCAGCAGCGACGATGACAGCACCGACACGACCGGAGCCGGTGGTGGCGGAGATACGACGACAACCACAACCGAGGCTCCGATGGCCGGTGAAGGTATCGGGGTCGGCCTGGCCTATGACATCGGAGGCCGCGGCGACAAGTCGTTCAACGACTCCGCTGCTGCTGGTCTCGACAAGGCTGTCGGTGATCTCGGTGTTGCGTCAACGGAACTCGAGCCGTCGGCCGGTGGCGAGAACCGCGAGGAGAACCTGCGTCTTCTCGCTGAAGCAGGCAATGACCTGATCTTCGGCATCGGTTTTGCGTACGGTGATGCGATGCTCGCTACGGCAACTGACTTCGGTGACACCAACTTCGCAATCGTCGACAGTGTTGTCGACGCTCCGAATGTTGCGTCACTTGTCTTCGCAGAGCATGAAGGTTCCGCCCTTGTTGGCGCCGCTGCTGCACTCAAGACGCAGACCAACAAGGTCGGCTTCATCGGAGGTGTGGCTGGTCTTGGACTCATCGAGAAGTTCCAGGCCGGTTTCGAGTTCGGCGTCGCACAGATCAATCCTGACATCGAGGTCCTGGTTACCTACCTGACCGAGTTCCCCGACTTTTCAGGGTTCAACGACCCGGCCGCAGGCAAGGAAGCCGCCCTCGCGATGTATGAGGATGGCGCGGACGTGGTTTACCACGCTGCAGGTGGATCCGGTGCCGGCCTCTTCGAGGCTGCCAAGGAGACGTCTGAGGGTTCGGGAACCAAGGTCTGGGCGATCGGAGTTGACTCCGATCAGTATGAGACTGCAGGCGCGGAAGTACAGGAGTACATCCTTACCTCCATGCTCAAGCGTGTCGATGTCGCTGTCTTTTCAACGATCAACAATTTCGTCACCGGTGGACAGCAGTCGGGTGTCGTGCTGTTCGACCTGTCGGCTGATGGTGTCGGTTTCTCCACCTCCGGTGGATTCGTCGACGACATCAAGGGTCAGCTCGATGCTCTTCGCGAGCAGATCATCAAGGGCGAAGTCACGGTTCCGACCGAGTAGTTCTCCGTACGACCGAATCTGAATACAGTGAAGCCCGAGGCGCTAGCCTCGGGCTTCACTGTATTCGAGACGATGTCGACGAGAAGAGGAGCCGGCCGGTGAGCGGGGCTGAACACGCGGTCGAACTCGTTGACATCACCAAGATGTTTCCAGGCGTTCTCGCAAACGACGAGGTCGACCTCACTGTCGGCCTCGCCGAGATTCATGCTGTCGTTGGTGAGAATGGTGCGGGTAAGTCCACGCTCATGAAGATCCTCTACGGGATGCAGGTGCCCGACAGTGGAGCGATCAAGATCCGTGGCCACGAGATAGTCTTGCGAAGCCCGAAGGACGCAATCGCGCAGGGGATCGGAATGGTTCACCAGCATTTCATGCTGGCAGACAACCTCACCGTTCTGGAGAACATCATCCTCGGATCTGAACCGACTCGTGGACCGGCGATCGATTTTCGCTCCGCGAGAGCGAGAATCCAATCTCTCTCAGACAAGTACGGGATGGGGCTCAATCCGGAGGTTCTCGTCGAGGGGCTGACGATCGGTCAGCGTCAGCGTGTGGAGATCATGAAGGTCCTTTACCGCGGGGCGTCGATCTTGATTCTGGATGAACCGACGGCTGTTCTGGTTCCCCAAGAGGTGGACGAGCTGTTCGATTCGCTGCGAGAGCTCCAGTCCGAGGGTGTGACGATCGTGTTCATCTCCCACAAACTCGATGAAGTACTTTCGATATCTGACGGCATCACCGTGATGCGCGCTGGTCGCACGGTCGCGGCAGTGAAGCCGGCCGATGTGACGGCCCACGAGCTTGCTGAGTTGATGGTCGGGTCCGATCTTCCAACACCGAGCACTACCGCGTCCTCAGTGACAGACGTTGTCGAATTGAGAATCGACGGCTTGACGAGTCTCCACTCCGACGGCCGTCCGGCGATCGAAGACATCACGTTCGACATTCACAGGGGAGAGATCATCGGTATCGCTGGTGTTGAGGGGAACGGACAAGCCGAGCTCGTCGACGCGATTCTTGGCGTGCGCGATACAAGCTCCGGCACGGTGACTCTCGCAGGGAAAGATCTGTCGCGGTTTCACACGAAGCGGAGACGGAGCGCGGGAATCGGGATCATCCCAGAGGACAGGCACAGACAGGGTCTGCTCCTTGATTCGCCCCTCTGGGAGAACGTCATGTTGGGCCACCAGAACAAAAAGCCCTTCGCGAAGGGTCCGTGGATCGACAAAGCAGGCGGCCGCGAGATCACGGTTGAGGTCGTCGAGCGTTTCGACGTTCGAACACCGAGCGTTGACGTGAACGCTGTCGCCCTTTCCGGGGGAAACCAGCAGAAACTCATTGTCGGTAAAGAGATGATCCTCAAGCCTTCCGTGCTGATCGCTGCCCATCCGACGCGCGGAATCGATGTTGGTGCACAGGCTGCGATCTGGGATGAGCTGCGTGAGGCTCGCAAGGATGGATTGGCCGTCCTACTCATCTCAGCGGATCTCGAGGAGCTCATCGGACTCTCAGACACGCTTCTGGTGATCTTCGACGGAAGGATCGTGGCGAGGCTCGACCCAGCCGACGTCACTCCCAAGATGCTCGGCTCCTACATGACCGGCGTCGCCGTTGAGGAGGCGTCATGATCAGGAAGATCGGTCTTGCTCTTCTTGCCCCCGTTCTCGCCCTCGTTTTCGCCGTCGCGGTTGCTGCTCTTGCCCTTCTCGCGGTTGGCGTCAACCCTCTCGAGGCATTCAGTCTCATGTGGGGTTTCGCTTCAACATCCACATCGGTTGCTTCGATCATCAACCGTTCTATCCCCCTGTATATATCCGCTGTGGCAGTTGCTATCGGCTTCCAGATGAAGTTGTTCAACATCGGCGTCGAAGGCCAGTACCTCGTTGCAGCGCTGTTCGCCGGATGGGTCGGGGGAAGCATCACCCTCTGGGCACCGCTGCACGTCTTTGTCGTCATCCTCGTCGCCGTGGCGGTTGGCGCGTTGTGGGCCGGCATTTCTGGCATTCTGAAGGTCACGAGAGGTGTGAACGAGGTCGTCTCCACGATCATGCTGAACTTCATCGGATTCTCGGTTGTCGGTTTCTTTCTCGGAAACTTCTTCTCTGTCGACACCGGGGCGCTGAATCAATCGACACCGCTCCTGCCCGAGTCCGGTCAGCTCCCCGGTTTCAACTGGATCTTCACGCTTCTCGGGTTCTCCGAGCCGCGCGGTACCGAACTGCAAGGGTTCTTGTTCATCGCGATCTTGGTTGGTGTCGCATACCACTTGCTGGTCTGGAAGACGAGGTTCGGTTTCGAGCTCCGAGCCTCAGGCATGAACCCTGGTGCCGCGCGGATGGCAGGGGTGAACCCGAAGAAGATGATCTTCTACACGATGCTCTTCTCCGGCGGTATTGCAGGGATGGTTGGACTGTCCACGATGTTTGGCAAGCTCCATGCTTACACCCAGGACTTCCCGCGCGGCCTTGGTTTCACCGGCATCGCCGTGGCGCTGCTTGGCCGAAATAGCGCGGTGGGCATGGCGCTCGGGGCACTGCTGTTCGGCTTCATGGATCGCTCGGCTCTGGTACTCGATCTCAACGATATTCCCAAGGAAGTCGTTCAGATCATTCAGGGCGTCGTCGTGCTCGCCGTGGTCATCGCCTACGAAGTCGTAGCGAGGTTCATCAAGAACCGTGAGATCAAGACTGCAAGCGAGGCAACCAGGATCACCTCCCCGGGTCCGCAAGAGGCAACAGCATGAGCACCGAGACGATCGAATTGGCGAACGGCACAGTACAACGCAAGACCAGACTGACGCCTGCACGGAAGTATTCCCTGATCCTGGTTGGCGGTCTCTTCGTCCTGTCGGTCGTGCAGCTGCTCGAGGGCACGAATCAGCTGACGGCACCAGGCACGTGGGGTGCAGCGCTTCGTCTTACGATCCCGATCATGCTCGCCGCCTTGGGCGGGCTGTACTCGGAGCGTTCAGGTGTCATCAACATCGGCCTCGAAGGCATGATGATCGCAGGCACCTGGTTCGGTGCATGGGCAGGCTGGCAGTACGGACCCTGGGTAGGCGTCGCATTTGGCATCGCAGGTGGTGCGCTGTTCGGGCTGATCCACGCAATCGCGACCGTGACCTTCGCGGTTGATCAGATCGTCTCTGGCGTAGCCATCAATATCCTCGCCGCGGGGTCGATGCGATTCTTGTCTTCCGTCATCTTCACGCCCGATACCGGAGGAGGTGCCACCCAGAGTCCCAGGATCCAGGACTTCATCGGAACATTCGATGTGCCCTTGTTGTCTGACTGGTTCAACGCGCTCGCAGACAAGAGTTGGTTCTTCCTGTCTGATGTGGCCGGGATTCTCGCCGGACTCACTACAAACGTGTCGTGGCTGACTTTCTGGTCACTAATGCTGATTCCCGCAACCTGGTGGCTGCTGTGGCGCACCGCTTGGGGTCTGCGACTCCGGTCCGCGGGTGAGAATCCCTGGGCGGCTGAGTCACTCGGCGTGCGGGTACTTCGCATGAAGTACTGGGGTGTCGTTATCTCAGGCGGGCTTGCCGGAATGGGCGGTGCATATCTCGTCGTCGTCCAGGCTGGGATATATCGAGAGGGTATGACAGCAGGACGTGGTTTCATCGGCCTTGGCGCGATGATATTCGGTAACTACAACCCGCTCGGTGTGTTGGCAGGTTCGGGTATCTTCGGATACTCGGACGCTCTACGACTCCGACAGAACTCGGTCCATGGCATTCTCCTGCTCATCGCCATCGGACTGCTGCTGCTCGGGCTCTATTCACTCATGAAGAGGAAGTGGGAGCCGGCTGGTCTTCAGGGCGTGTTCGCCCTTCTCTTCTTCATCTGGTGGTTCACGACCGATGATGTCCCAGGCCAGATTGTGACCGCAACGCCCTACATCATCACGTTGCTCGTCCTGGCCCTCGCAACACAACGTCTCAGGATGCCATCTGCAGACGGCGTCCAGTACCGCAAAGGTGAGGCTCACTGAGGGGGCCGCGTCCGCGAACCGCTTCGCTTGCGGTTTGACACCCGCGCCGGCATGTTTCGTCCCATGTCGTCAGTCGTTCCCGGCGTACCTCATCTCGCGTTTGAATTTTGCCCAGTCTGAGGACTTGGTCGACCAAGCTGCATCCGTGATGATCTGGGCTACGCCAAGAACGATGAGGACAACTGACACCCAGGTGGGGATCGTCGTTATCAACAATGCCGGGGGGAGGAGCAGGAACGGGATCGCCTTGGTGACGAGGGCGCCCGATGCATGCATCCAGGCTCGGGATCGGGGAGTTGCCCGCAGATATGTCGCATAGTCGGTCTTGACCCCTGGCTGGGGTCTGCCTCCACCGATGAACCATGCAGAGAAGCGGATACCCCCAACGAAACCCGCGACGAGATGCCCAAGTCCGTGGGTCGTCATGATCAGCACGCCGGTTCCAGCGAGAAAGACGAATCCGCTCCATGACGTGATGAGCGCCGAAGATGAGATCAGGGACAACCCGACCAGCGTGCCGACCACAGCAAGCATGGTCCCGATCCAGATGGGGACCACGAGCCATGCCCACGCCGCGAACCCCGCCTTGTCGATTGCTCCGATGCGGTCCGCGAATTGGTCGATCAGCGCGGGTTCACGCTTGACGGCAGCCACGGCCCTCCAGAACCCGGTCTTCTTGAGATCAGGAGTGCCGCCGAACGCGATCTCAACCTCAGCAGTGTTGAGGACGGTATCGATCTCCGTGGGAGTCACACCATGAACCTACTACGAGCGCGGATCGTCTTCGTTCTGTGGGCTCACGACCGGACTCACTCCGGTCCAGAACCCTGGGTTCGCGGTTTGGGGCTACTTCTCGATGCCGAAGAAGCGGACTCCCTGGAGTGCGAGTTCATCGAATGGTGGTTTCTCTCCGACAGGTTCGGCCGGATGGGTGGTGGTGACCTCGATGCGCAGCGTGATCGTCTCGAGGCTTGCGATCTTCACCGTTTGTGGCTCGTTCGAGTTGGCGAGTCGGCCGCTTATGGGCACGTTCAGGTCGTTGACTGTGATCGTGTAACCCTGGATCTTGTAATTCTGTTTGAACTTTTCGAGGTTCGTCACGTTCTGCAGTTCGATCTCTCTGATCTGTACAGGCGGCGCGAACGTGAATTCGATCCACGCTCCCACGCCGCGCTGGCTGTCGTCGTTCCATCGAGTGTCCGGATTGCCGTCGAGCAGATTCTCGGGTCCGAACGAGTCTGCAACTTGTGAACTCGCAGTAACCGAGGTCGGGAAGAGCTCCACAGTGGGAACGAGCACGGTCGTCGTTGTCGAGGAAGGTTCGGTGTCCGTTCCTGCCACATCCGCATCTCCGCTTCTGAAAATGTTCATCGTGAGAGCAACGAGTGCTACGAGGAGGACGACGGCAGCCAGAACGCCAAGCGCTCGCCCTCCAGCAGTGGTACGAGCGGCAGGGACGGGTGCGATCGGCATGGGGTCCTGGCTCAGCCTTGAACCGCATCGTTCGCAGTGATGGTTGTATACCGGGTTGCGGGCGCCACACGATGGGCAGCTGACGAACTCTTCAGGATCTGATGAAGTCGTCACATGGTCGTGGTGAACGGCCTGCTCGCCGGTCTGGTGCGATTGTGTCGGCGCCGGTGCCGCGGGACGATCGGCCGGAGGTGGATCGCTGAGCTCGAAAGGCTCGAACATGTCATCGAACTGATCGCTGCGGTCATCACCCTGCATTTCGGGTCCTCGTCTCCGCTCTTCGTCGAGCGGTGTCTCCTGGCTGTATCCGGGGTATTGTGCCACGAATGATGTTCTTCGCGTCGATACGAGTCGCTGAACCTTGGACGCCGTTCTCTGTGGTGGCCATGGCCGTCCTCGCGATCACCGTAGTGACCGTGGTGGTCATTCTCGTTCGTCGGTCGTGATCTGTCACACCGGCGGTCTACCTTTGCTGCCATGAACGGTAGTGCAAAAACCGAAAAACTGACCTATGCCTGTCAACAGTGTCGTTACCGGTCGACGAGATGGATGGGTTTTTGTCCCCAGTGCCGGGCACAAGAGGCACTCAGTGAGGAGATGGTCTCGCCCGCAAGGCGGTCGTCGACAGCCATGGCCGTCGTCAGTGCCATGGCACAGCGCTCGAATGTGCGCGACCGCAACCCGATCGGCATCGGCGAGTTCGATCGTGCCCTCGGTGGGGGCATCGTTCCCGGGGCGGCGATCCTTGTTGGCGGGGAACCCGGGGTGGGCAAGTCGACCCTGCTGCTTCAGGTGGCAGATCACATCGCTGGGGCCACCGGTACGGTGCTGATGGCTACAGCGGAGGAGTCCACCGACCAGGTGCAAATGCGTGCAAGGCGGATCGGAGTGCGCTCAGACGGTGTGTCTCTCGCGTCGCTCAACGATGTCGACGACATCATCGGCATGGCGAACGAGCTCAAGCCTTCAGCCGTCATCGTTGATTCGATCCAGACGATCACTTCGTATGAGGTGTCGGGAAGCCCAGGCGGCATGTCCCAGGTGCGAGAGACCGCGGCTCGTCTCATCGCGTTCGCAAAACGTTCGGGTATCCCGGTGATGCTCGTCGGCCATGTGACGAAAGATGGGTCGATTGCCGGTCCGAGGACGCTTGAGCACATGGTCGACGTCGTCTTGTACCTCGAGGGCGAACTCGAGCATGGTCTTCGATTCCTCAGGGGCATCAAGAACCGCTACGGCTCTGTGAATGAAGTCGGTGTGTTCGAAATGACCCAGGGCGGACTCAAGGAGGTATCCGACCCGAGCGGCCTCATGGTCGCCCACAGGAACGAGTCCGCCCCAGGGACCGTTCTGTTTCCGACACTTGAGGGCAAGCGCCCGCTGGTCATCGAGATCCAGGCACTCGTAGTTCCGTCCGGCGCGCCTCAACCGCGTCGGGCAGTGAACGGTCTCCCTGCTGCTCGCGTCCATCAGATCCTGGGCGTGCTCGAGCGTCATCTGGCGATTCCTCTTCGACAGCACGAGGTGTATGTGAGCGTGATGGGTGGGATCAAGGTCAGCGAACCTGCGGCGGATCTACCAACTGCCCTTGCGATCGTATCTGCCTACTTCAAGCTGGCGCTGCATCGAACGGCAGCATGGGGAGAACTTGGCCTCACGGGTGATGTTCGTCCGGTGGCTCGTCCGAACGTCCGACGCGCTGAGGTTGAGCGTATCGGCGCCGGGCCGGTCATTTACCCTGACGGAAGCATCCGACGTTTGATGGGAGCGATCTCTGCCGCTGGTCTGCTCGATGAGCAGCGTGGCGAAGCGGGTGGCAGCGACTAGCCTGCTGGCTGATGACACCGAACGTTGCTGCACCAATCGACCTTCTGAAGCGGTTCGCCCCTGGTACGAGGTTGCGGGACGCCGTCGAATTGATCATGCGACAGGGAACGGGAGCGCTCGTCGTTCTCGGCGCCGGTCCCAAGGTCGATGAGATCTGCACCGGTGGGTTCGACCTGGTCAATGTGCCTTACACGGCTCAGCGACTTGCAGAGCTGGCAAAGATGGACGGAGGGATCGTTGTCGACGATGCTCTTGGCACGATCACCCGAGCGAACGTCCACTTCATTCCTGATCCGACGATCAGAACCGAGGAAACGGGGACACGGTTCCGCACCGCTGAACGGCTCGCACGTCAAATCGGGCTCCCCGTGCTTGCCGTTTCGGAAGAGGGCCACCTGGTCGCCATCGTGTTCTCCGGCGACGCCCGTTTCGCGTTGCAAACCGTGACAGATCTTCTTGCTGAGGCGAACCAGCGGCTTCAGGCTATCGAACGGCTGCGGGGGCAGTTCAACGATGCCGTGATGCGTCTGAACCGGTACGAAGCCGACGATGTCGTGTCGATGCGCGAGGTGGTTGCGGTCGTTCAGCGTGCCGGTGTGATCCGTCGGCTTGCTCAAGGTCTCGATACAGTTTCCGCCGAGCTTGGAGATGCCGCATCCTTGATCTCGCTCCAGAGCTCTGATCTGACGGGCGGCGTGAACGAGATTGCTGAGCTGGTCAATATCGACTATCAGAAGCGCAAACCACGCAAGGGCGCGTCGGTTTTCTTCAAGCTTGACGCGCTCGATGAAGACGATCTGCATGACCCTGAGACGGTGGCAGAGGACTTGAGCCTTGGTGCGCTCGACGAACACGCACAGCCAAGGGGCGCCAGGGCGATTGCACGGGTTCCAAGACTGCCCGAGACTGTGAAGGACTCGATCCTGCGGAAGTTCACATCCTATGAGAAGCTCATGGGCGCTTCGGCCGATGATCTTGCAAAGGTCGAGGGTGTTGGAAAAGCTCGTGCCCGTACGATTCTCACCTATCTGCATCCGGTGAGTGGTGCGGGCGCGATCCCGGCTGTTGTCGGCTGACGAAACACCACGACCGCAAGGCCTGTACAATTCCCGATTCCGACAACTCGCGAGGTTCTGTGGCCACGAAAAAGACGAAGACGAAGGTAACTTCCTCCCCGAAGTCAGCAACAAAGAAGGTTGCGGCGAAGAAGGCTCCCGCGAAGAAGGTTGCGACGAAGAAGGTTGCGACGGAGAAGGCCCCCGTAAAGAAGGCTGCGACGAAGAAGGCCCCCGCGAAGAAAGCTCCCGCGAAGACGGCTGCGGCGAAGAAGGCTGCGGCGAAGAAGGCTCCCGCGAAGAAGGCTGCGACGAAGAAGGCCCCCGCGAAGAAAACCACCGTGAAGAAGACCGCCGCCAACAAGGCTCCCACCGAAGAGGCTGTCCTGACGGAAGCTTCGGTGAAGAAGAAGACGAAAGCCCCGTTCAAGGTACGCGACAAGGTGGTGTATCCGCATCATGGAGCAGCAACCATCGTCAAGCGGGAGAAGATCGAGTTCGCAGGCGAGAAGCAGGAGTACTACGTGCTCCAGGTCGCAACGGACCAGCTGACGCTCAGAGTTCCCGTTGAGAATGCTATCGAGCGTGGTGTGCGCCCGGTCATCTCCAAGAACAAGGCCCGCCAGGTATTCGCCACGTTCAAGGATGAGCCCCAGGAAGCAGGCGCCAACTGGAGCAGGTGGTACAAGCTCCTGACCGAGAAGATCAACTCGGGGGATATTTTTCAGGTCGCCGAGGTCGTCCGGGATCTCACGTATGCCCAACAGGTCAAGGGCATCTCACCAGCGCTCAAGCGCATGCTCGCCAAAGCGAGGCTCATCATCGTATCGGAGCTCCAATTCAGTCTGGGCCTCTCAGAGGAGAAGACCATCGAGAAGCTCGACCGCGCCCTCCCTTCGATCGATCTGCCAGACGACGCCTGATGCACCGGCGTACCGCCACCAGATGACCACCTGGGCGATCGTGGTCGCTGGGGGAGCCGGTAGCCGCTTCGGCGGTCAAAAACACAAGCAGACACTCGACGGTGTCGAGCTCTGGCAACGCTGTGTCAATGCCTTCCATGCAGCAGGAATCAAGCATGTTGTCGTGGTCGGTGATGTTCCCGGGGGCGTCCCCGGCGGATCGAGACGCAGGGACTCGGTTGCTCACGGATTGGCGGCAGTGCCCGGCGGTGTCGATTGGGTGCTGATCCACGATGCAGCGAGACCCCTCGTGACCCCGGAGCTCATCGAACGAGTCCTCGCGAGGGTTTCGGTCGGCGACATCGACGGAGCGATTCCGACCATCCCTGTGACGGATACGCTGAAATACGTTCGGGGCGAGTCTGTGGTCACAACGGTTGATCGGGCCGACCTTGTTGCGGTCCAAACGCCACAAGCGTTCCGACTCTCTGTTCTCAAAGCAGCTCATGACAGTGACGGAGCCGATGCGACCGATGACGCAGCTCTCGTGGAGCGTGCGAACGGTACCGTGGTACACGTGATGGGCGACCCGACCAACATCAAGATCACGTATTCAGGGGATCTCCTGGTTGCTGAGGCATATCTGAAGGTGACATCAAGCGATGGCTGATGTGAGAACCGGGATCGGTTACGACGCACATCGATTCGGAGGGGATGGGCCTGTTGTGCTTGCGGGGATTTCGATCGAGCACTCAGTTGGTGTGCTCGGGACTTCCGATGGAGACGTTGCTGCGCATGCGGTGTGCGACGCCCTGCTTGGAGCCGTTGCGGCCGGCGATCTGGGAACGTACTTCCCGAGCTCCGATCCGCAGTGGGAAGGCGCGGATTCCCTCGATCTTCTCCGATCATGCACAGCCCTTGTTACCGAATCCGGGTATTCGATCGGTTCTGTAGATGTGACGATCATCGCCCAGAGTCTCAGGGTGACACCCCATCGCGAACTGATGCGTAGCCGTCTGGCCGAGACAATGGATATTCCGATGGATCGCGTCTCGGTGAAAGCGACGTCCACAGACGGGCTCGGGTGGATCGGCACTGATGCCGGATTGGCCGCCCAGGCGATTGCGACCGTTCACAGCTGATCAACGACCTCTCGCGCCATCCCGGGATCATCAGTGATGATGACGTCGACTCCGGCCTCTGCGAGCGTTGCAACGTCATGTGGCGAGTTCGCGACCCAGACGACAGTGCGAAGGCCCTTCGAATTCATTTCCCCCGTGAAAGCGGAAGCATCGTCGCTCAGATATGCGAGTTCAGGGTGGATCGCGTCCATTCCGAATTCCGTAGCCAGAGAGATGCCCACATCGAGCGGAACCGGGTTCGCAAGGAGTTGTCCTCGCAGGAAGTCATCTCCGACTTCTCCGGCGCGTCGCATCGAGAGCGGGTCGAACGATGACAACAAGATGCGGCTTGGCTCGTCGTAGTCCCTCAATTCGTTGAGAGTCTCGTCGACGATCGCTCGATCCGGGTCAAAGCCTGCTTCCCCGAACTCGTTCTTGACTTCCACGTTGACAAAGATGTGACGCGGAATAGCTTGCATCGCCTCTCGAAGCGTTGGTACTGAAGGAGCCATCGCCCGTAACTGATCGAAGTGAAGTGAGGCGAAGATGCCGATATCAGGGTCTCTATCGTCGTGGTGTACGATGAGAATCCCGTCCTTGGTTCGTCTGACGTCCAGCTCAATGCCGTCGGTTCCCGCGTCTACGGCAAGGAGATACGCCTCGATCGTGTTGTCTCGAGCTCTCGATCGATCGCCCCGGTGAGCGTAGATCAGCGGACCCGGCCCAAGCGGTGTTCTTGTCATCTGCCACAGGCTAACCGTGGAGTGGGTCGGCCACGATGCCCCGGTAGCATGTCCTGGATGCAGCTGTACAACACGCTTGAGCGCGCGACGGTCCCGTTCACCCCGTCCAACCCGGACAGGGTGTCGATCTATCTCTGCGGTCCAACGGTGCAGTCCGAGCCGCATTTGGGACACGGTCGGTCGGCTGTAGCGTTCGATGTTCTGCGTCGTTACCTGACGTGGCTCGGATATGAGGTTGACTTCGTGCGCAATGTCACAGATATCGATGACAAGATAATTGCCAGAGCCAACGAGCTTGGAACCACCACAGAACGGGTTGCGGCCGACGCAGCCGAGGCATTCGCTGATGCTGACGGCAAACTCGGCAACCTTCTCCCGACGAGGGAGCCGAAGGCGACCGAACACATCGACCAGATGGTCGACATGATCGAGAAGCTCATAGATACCGACCACGCATACGCGGTGGAAGGAAATGTGTATTTCGCCGTGCGATCCTTCCCTGCATACGGGAAACTGTCACGGCACGACATCTCCGACCTCAGATCGGGTGAACGGGTCGAGGTTGACGATCGGAAGCGTGATCCGCTCGACTTTGCGATGTGGAAGGCCGCGAAACCGGGTGAGCCATCGTGGGATTCGCCATGGGGCCTTGGCCGGCCGGGATGGCACATCGAGTGTTCGGTGATGGCGCAGGAATTCCTCGGTGAGACCTTCGACATCCATGGAGGGGGAACGGACCTCATCTTCCCGCACCACGAGAACGAGATCGCCCAGGCCGAGGCCATGACAGGTGAAACGTTCGCTCGATACTGGATGCACAACGGGATGCTGAACCTGTCGGGTGAGAAAATGGCGAAGTCCACCGGGCATGTGATCACGCTCGCCGGCGCACTCGACGTGTGGGATCCGGTTGCGGTACGGCTCTTCTATCTGCGCACGCACTATCGCAAGCCGCTCGACTACTCCGAGCCCGCACTCAGGGACGCTGAATCGAGCCTGGAGAGGCTGAGGGCATTCAGGCGCCGAGTGGTTCAACCGTTGGAGGATCCCCCGCGACCCGACGTTCTCGATCGCTTCAAGGCTTCGATGGACGATGACCTCGACGTCGCCGGTGCCTTGGCTGTGTTGTTCGACACGGTGAGAGAAGGTAACTCAGCGCTTGACTCCGGTGAGGACGCGTCGGTGCTTGTGGCTGCCTTCGACGAGATGATTTCTGTGCTCGGGCTCACGGTGCCAGAGTGCCTTGACGCTGATGACGGGTCCGTTGCCGAGTTCGCCGCAACTTTCGGACTCGAGAACGGCAGCATGGATGAGCTGCTTGAACTCCGCTCGAGAGCAAGACGGGAAGGAGACTGGGCAAAGGCCGACGCGATTCGAGATGGGCTCGCAGAACTGAACATCATCGTAGAGGACACGTCAAATGGCGCTCGCTGGCATCGGAACTGAACTCGAGGGCATCCACGCGGTAGAGGCAGCGCTTATCCATGGGAGGGTCACGGCGCTATCAGTGGAACAACGCCGAATGGATGCGCCCGACCTTGCTCGGATCGTCCGGCTGGCTCGGTCCCAGGGCATTCCGGTGAATGTCGTCGATGATGTGAGACCGCTCGCGACTACCGGCGCCCCGCAGGGTGTATTCGCAAGGGCTCGTCCGATCAGTCCGTTTACAGTCAAGGAAGCCGTAGCGTTGTCAGAGAGCCCGGCGTTGCTCGTTCTCGATCACGTCGAGGACCCGCGCAATATCGGTGCTGCGGCGCGATCTGCGGTCGCAGCAGGCATCACAGCGCTTGTCGTGTCACAACGACGGAGCGCTCCGATTGGTGCAACTGCATTCAAGGCGGCCGCCGGAGCGCTTGAAGATCTTCCGCTCGTTGTCGTTTCCTCGATCGCCGGTGCCCTGAAGCGGCTCGACCAACTCGACGTCTGGAAGGTCGGTCTCGACGGGGATGGAGACACTTCGTTACTCGGGCTGGACCTGCTGGAAAGGCCGGTCGCCGTGTGCATCGGCTCAGAAGGGGAGGGCCTGTCGAAACTCGTTGCGGAGCGGTGTGATGTCCTTGCGTACATCCCGATGGTCGGGGGAACTGAAAGCCTCAACGCATCTGTTGCTGCAGCCCTTGCCAGTTACGAAGTCGCTCGGGTGCGCGGCTGGGTATCCTGACGCTTCTGCTGGCGTAGCTCAGTTGGCCAGAGCAGCCGCCTTGTAAGCGGCAGGTCATGGGTTCGAGTCCCATCGCCAGCTCCATTCTCAGGTGCCGGTTGTCGGGGAGGTTGAGTCTCTGGTACATGTTGGAACCGCAGGCTCTCGTTACACTCGGGCCGATGGGGGAGAGCGACTCTGGATCCATTGTTCGCCGGGTAGGGATCTTTTCCTGGTCCATTCTCGGTCTGATGCTGCTGATCGTGGCGGCCTTCTACGTGTTGGTCGAGGGAAGAGTGATCTTCGCCCCGCTCCTGCTGGCGATCGTGATCATCTATATTCTCAATCCACTGGTCAGCTGGCTCTCGAAGCACGGAGTGCCGAGGTTGTTTGGAGCGATCATTGGCTTTCTGGTCTTTTTCTCGGCGATTTCGCTGTTGGCCATGGTGATCTTTCCTGACATCAAGTCTCAGGCAGAGAGCTTCATTGAGACATTCCCCTCGCTCTATGACCAAACAACGGCAGATCTCGAACGCGTGTTCGCATCTGCAGGATTCAAGAACATCGCAATCATCGACTACAGCGAACTTATCGACTACATCAACGATCCCCAAAACCGAAACACCTTGATGTCGATCCTTTTCGACCAGCTCGGTACGGTGACCTCGAGTATCTTCGAGTTCGTCCTGATCTTCCTTGTTGGGCCCGTTCTGGCATTCTACTTCCTAATCGATCTGCCCTCCGTCCAGCGACGGATCGTCGAAGTCTTTCCGAGAGACCACCAGAATGAGGCGGCACACGTTGGTCGTCAACTGAACACGGCGATTGGCGGATTCCTCCGCGGGCAGCTCGTCGTCGCGGTCATCGTTGGCATCATGCTGTCATTTGGATACTGGCTCATTGGACTCGAGTTCTGGCTGCTTATCGGGCTTGTCGGCGGCATGCTCAACATCGTGCCATTTCTCGGTCCATGGGTTGGCGGTTTCCTCGGAGTCATTGTCGCGATCACGACGGCCGACGTTCCAACCGCCATCTGGGCGATCGTTGTGGCGGTCATCGTCCAGCAGATCGATAACAACTTCATTTCGCCGTCGGTCCTTCGGGCCACCGTCCGCCTGCATCCAGCCGTTACCTTGCTTTCTCTGGTGCTCGGTGGAGCTTTCGCCGGCATTTGGGGAGTCATCATCGCTGTGCCGCTCGTGGCAACGATCAAGATTCTTGTCGGGCACTGGTGGAGGACGCGTGTTCTCGACCAAACCTGGGAGGAGGCATCCGAGGCCATGTTCGAGGAGCTCGAGCCGCCGCGCCTGAGAAAGACGGGCGAGATGCCGATCATCGAGGCGCCGGCAGCGGGCTCGGCCGAGGACGAGATCGACTGACGTGCAGACCTACGACTTGATCGTGGCGGCCATCGTTGTCGCGTTCGTGGTGCGTGGCTGGACGCGTGGTCTCCTCCGCGAGGCGCTCGAGGTCGCAGTATTGCTTGTTGGCATCTTTCTCGTTTTCCGCCTCTCGCCCGTCGTCGGATCGATCATTTCCGGGATGGCAAACGTGCCATTCGAGGTCGCAAGGATCGTGGCCGGTGTCGTGCTGTTCTTCGTTCTCGTCATCGGTGGTGCGCTCGTGGCACGGATGATGTCTGCCATGTTGCGTGTGGTTCCCGGTGCGACTGTGCTCAACCGGATCGGCGGCTCGCTCATTGGAGCGGCATATGCGACGCTGGTCATCGTCCTCGCCACCACGTTGGCATCAGTGGTACCCATGCCGAGTGGCGTCCGTGGGACTGTTGACGGATCGATCGGGGCATCGCAGGTCGGTCGACGGATTCTCGAGCCAACCGGTCCTATTCAACAGACCGTCTCCTCCGTGAGTGGTGAAGAGGTGTTTACCACGGTGATCGCCATCCAGGAGGCGGTCGGTGCCCGTCTCGCTGCAGGCACGATTCCCATCCCCCTGCCAGGTGTTGGCGACTCGCCGCTTCCGCCCTCCCAGCTTGCAGCCCAGCAGGTGTTCGACTCGCTGAACCGAACACGAATAGTCGAGGGCCTTGATCCACTCGGATGGTCGGGGGACCTCGCGGTTGTCGCCGTGACCCGGGCCAGCGCCGTCTATCGATCCGGGCGGCTCGCCCTCGACGACGATCTTGCCGAGTCCATAGCAGCACAAGGTCTGCCGGGCACGATCAATACGGAGATGGTTGCACTTGCTGCAACACCGGAAGGCGTTGTGGAGGCCCTTAGAGGAGCCGCAATCTACAAAGCCGCGATCCTCGACCGCCAGTACAGAAAGGCCGGCATCGGCATCATCGACGGACCATACGGTCTTCTGGCCGTCCAGGTCCTGTCAGGCTGACCCGTACGCCTGAGAGCAGACAGCTGGCGGTTCTCAGTTCTGAGTCCCATCAGGGTCAGACTCGTCGGAACCCTCCGCCTGCTCGGTGGCCCCGGGTTCGTCGTCTGTCGTGTCGGGTTCGTCGTCCTCGATATCTGAGGTCTGGGTTTCTCGATAGCGCGCAGCCGCTTCCGCGACTGCCTTCTCAGAGTCCTTCTTTGATGCCATGACCGCGGCGACGGCAGCGATGATTCCGACGATCAGGATTCCGCCAATCACGAGCCAGATCCCATTGAACCCCGAACCGCCAAAGGTGGATGTCGCGAAGATGTCCTTTGTGCCCGTGAAGGGGAGGTTCCAAACCAGTGTTCCGTCACTCAGGACCTCGTCCGCGTTGTGCTCGGTCACGGTCCCGGGCATCGTGAGCAGCACGCGGGCTGAGAAGATGTCCCCCGTGATCTCTGATGGATCGATCGGCAGATCTCCGCCTGCAAGGTCGCCGATTCCAGTCGCATCCACCTTTGCGGCAAGCGTGGCGGACGAATCATCGAATTCGTACGAGAACTGGGAGAAGGTCTCACCTTGAAGACCGCCGAAGTCGTAGGTCGATAGGTTGTCGACCTTGGTCGTGGCGCCGAAATACGTCATGTCGCCCTCGACACGCGTGGTTGGCTCAACACCCTCTCCACCGAGGTCGGGAAGTTCGCCAAGGATGTCAGCCGGGTCACCACCAGCCTGGCCGACAAGGTCGAGCATTTCCTCATCGAACCCGATCTCAGCACCGATGACTGCGGAACCGTCCTCGCTGATGTCGAGCAGGATGTTGGACTCGATCCGACAAGCAGACAGCAGCAACGCCAGAGAGAAGAAGGCGAGAACGTACTTTGTCATGATGCCCCTCGAGATCGATGTCTCGCTGATGCTAGGGCACCAGGCGCGAAACGGTCGACGAGGGCGCGATATCGTTCGGACGTGCCCGAAGCAACACCTACCGAACCGCAGGCCGCCCGACCGCGCGCGGGTTTGCTGTGCCTCGAAGGAGATGTCCTACTGCTCTCCGAGAAACTCGACGAGCTCGGTTATGAGGTGCAGCGGTTTCCGACCACGGATGCGCTCGCCTTCAGTCTCGTCGACATCGGTGTTGGTGGTGCCGACGAGATCATTGCCAGTGCTTCGAATGCCGGCATACGGGTCATCGCGTTCGGCCCTGATCCCGATGACATGGCCCAGATTCGCACAAGAGCACTCGGGGCAAGCGTGATCGTGTCGCGTGACGAGCTGTTTGCGGACGTTGCCGCGCACTTGCCTTCGATTGTGTAGACCTATCGGCGGTCAACCGTCAGCGGGGGGAGCGGAAGAACGGCGAGATCCAGATCGCATCGACACCGAGTATGTTCCTGAGTAGATCTAATGGGTGTATCGCTCGGCAATTGCTGCCGACATGTATGCAGCCAAGCCCTTGCTGGCCTTGTCGATGTTCGAACGAAATCGTTCGTCTGCCGCGTACATCGAACCGAGGCCGGCGTGTATCTCGGGCGAACACTCGTAGAACCACTTCGAGATGTGGTTCCGATGTGCGTCTACGAGCTCTGCGGCGGTGGAGGAGTCCGGGCGCACGTTGTCTCCCATCAGAACGACGAATCGTGCATAGATCTCATCCTCCTCGGCTCGCATTGCTTGCCAGTCCTTTGACGTGTAGGACGTTGTTCGCGACATGGACTCGGCGAACTCCGCTGTGTCGCCCCATCGCTGGCTCGTTTCCTGTGCGTAGTCGTCCGGATCGAAGTCTCCGAAGGCCTTGAGCTTCTCTTCTGGTGTCAAGATTGTTCCATTCCTTTCTGATCTGATCGCGATATCAAGGCTCTCCGTGATCCGGTGCAGCTTCTCGATTCGCCGGGCAATACGATGTCTGGCCGCCTCGAGAGCCCCTACGGAACCCGATCGTTCGTCGAGTATCGACGCGATCGTTGAGAGACTCAGGTCGAGTTCGCGATACGTGAGGATCTGCTGCAGCCTGTCGATATCTGAGTCCGTGTATGCGCGGTATCCGTTCGGTCTTCGCTCTGTGGGAGTGAGCAGTCCGATGGTGTCGTAGTGGTGCAATGTTCTCACGGTGATGCCCGCGATCGAGGCGAGCTCGCCAACGGTTGTTGTATTCATGCCTGCAACATAAACCATCACGTTACGTGAGGGTCAAGAACTTCTTCGGGAACTGGGAACAGGCCCTCCTTCATCGCCAACCGGTCCAGTGTTATCTGAACAACCTTCGAAGGAAGAAGAGCGCGACGGCTGCGCCCGCACCGAAGGCTGCAGCAGTCCTCGCGTCGATCTTGACGTCGGGTGAACCTTCGATGTTCCCTGCGAACAAGACGCCGATGACGCTGTCGGTCGCCTGCACGGTTTCGGCCACGGCGAATCCGACTCCGGAGTACTCGAGCTGTGCTGTGTCGGCCGAGAGGAAGCCCGCGCCGGCGTTGGACAGGTCCACGGTTTCTGCGTTTACGAATGCCGCTCCGCCGTGGGCGATCGACACGGTCCGTGCCTCAACGTGCTGGATACCGCCCTGGGTGACGGACACAGTTTCAGCCTGTACGGATGCTGCCCCAGCCTGGATGATCTCGACCGTATCGGCCTCGACACGCTCGTGGATCTCGAAATCCTGTTCGTCTTCAGATGCCATTCCTACTCCAGGTGTGCGTAGCAGGCACGGTAGCGGTGGTATGGAGGTCCTGAAGTCGCTGCCGTGTTCGATGTGGTGGCTGAACGGGCCTTAGGACAGCTGTCCGTTGTCTGCCATCATGGCCGCCATGGTTCACACGATCGCAATCCAGGATACGTATCCCGAAGATGCCCGCCACTGTTACGGCTGTGGCAATCTGAACGAGCATGGATACCAGATCAAGACTCGACAGGACGACGACTCGACGATCACCGACTTCGAACCAGAGTCACAACACATGGCATTTGCTGGTATCACATACGGCGGACTGATCGCGTCGGTCATCGACTGTCACTCGGCCGGTTCGGCAGCGATCTTCGCGATGCAGAAAGCCGGCACCGCTGTGGGATCAGAGCCATCGCCGCGCTATGTGACAGCGCATCTCGAGGTGGATTACCTGGCACCGACACCACTCGCTCGGATGCGAATCGTTGGTCGTCTGGTTGAGATAACGGACCGCAAGGCGATCGTTGAATCTGAGCTGTTTGTTGACGGAAACGTAACTGCAAAGGCTTTAGCAGTCCTTGTTCGCATCAGGAACGAGTAGGCAAGGAGGACCCGACCGTATGGCGTCGGGAGGGAGTCATCGGGGTCCGCTCGGGGTCCTTCGCTCCACGAGAGTGCGAACCGTCCTGGATCAACGGTGGTGTGCTAGCTCAGGCGTGTGAACGAGCGTCCCTGCGACGTACATGTCGCATGCCTCGGCGATCGAGCGAACGTCTGTGAGCACGACCTCGACGCCCGCTGCGTTCGCCTTTTGGACCAAAGGGCTGCCGATGCCGCCGGCGACCAACACGTCACAGTCCTTGATGGTTTCCACGACGAAAACCGGCCTGTCGTGGTGGCCGTCGTCGCATGCGGGCATGGCAGACATGTCACGGCGCTCACGTGCAATCTCGGTTCCGTCGTCGATATTGATGACGATGAGAGCGTTCATATTGCCGAAGTGACCGACAATTGTCTGGTCGTCACGGGTGGGGAATGCAAGTTTCATGCACGAGAGGATACCCCGCTCGCAGCATTCCCGATGTTGGCACAATGGCGCAGTCGCCAGCTTACCTTCTTGACTTGGATGTCATGAGGAGTACGGTTTAGGTCACGACCGTGAGTGGGCCTCCGTTGGCCGCCTTCGAATGGATTTTCACTACCGGCGCCGTTTCGAGTGATTCGGGGCCGGCACTCACATGAACTGCGCCGCAAGTCCCCGACACAATCGCCGAGTTCGTCAAGGAGGTTTTCATGTAACGGCAAGAACAGTTTCTTGTACGGCGCATCGGTCGGTCGACCGAATTGGAAGCAATCGATTGCAGGATCACGGACAGATTCAGAGCCTTGGACCCCGCGGGGTGGGGCTTGAGGTCCTGTCGAGATAGGAGACCCGACATGAGTACCACAGTCACCGAGCGCAACGGGATCGACGTCGATCAACTGGTCGGCACGATCGAGGCAATCAAGGATCAACCGGATCTGGCGATGTTCACGTTCCGTGCATCGAGCAGCTGGGAAGACGGAACATACAACAAGGGCGCAATCCAGGACTTCAAGCAAGCGGGCGTCGAAGACGTGACTCGGGCGACGCCGTTCGTGCTCGAGGGCGATGAGCCACCGATCCTGTTGGGAGCCAACAAGGGCCCGAACGCGGTCGAGTTGCTGCTTCAGGCGCTCGGGTTCTGCTACGCCGTCGGGTACGTTGCCAATGCGGCCGCCCGGGGAATCGAGATCACCCGGATGGAGTACGAGATCGAAGGCGACATCGACGTGCGTCCGTTCCTCGGCCTCGAGGGTCCCAGGGCCGGGTTCACCGAGATCCGGGCGAAGGGAACGGTTTCGAGTCCTAACGCAAGCGAAGAGCAGCTCGTCGAGCTGTGCCAGTACGTGCAGGACACATCACCGGTGCGGGATTGTCTCGCCAACGCCGTCCCCATCAAGACGACGCTCGACGTGGTTTGAAGGGAGATCCCATGGTCGATCCCGAGGCCGTCGACGTTGGCCTGCTGCGTCATGAGGTTCAGCATCACTACGCCGAAGTAGCCAAAACGCCGGAGGCGGACTTCCATTTCCACACCGGAAGGAGTGCCGCGAAGCAGGTCGGATATGACGATGGGCTTCTCCTGGGCCTGCCGGAGGGAGCGGTGGAGGCGTTTGCCGGTGTGGCGAATCCGTTCTACTTCGGGCTGCCGGGCGTCGGTGAGAAAGTGCTCGACATCGGTTCTGGAGCCGGAATGGACTCCGTGATTGCCGCTAGGGCGGTGGGCGATACCGGAAGGGTCGTCGGAGTCGATATGACACCCGAGATGCTTGATCGGGCCCGCAACTCGGCCGCGGAGGATGGGGTCACAAACGTCGAGTTCCGAGATGGCCTCGCGGAGAGCCTTCCCGTCCCGGATGGTTGGGCGGACATTGTGATCTCGAACGGTGTTCTCAACCTCGTACCCGACAAGGTGGCCGCCTACGGCGAGGTCATCCGCGTGCTTCGCCCGGGTGGGCGGATCCAGATCGCTGATATCTGTGTTGACAAGCCGGTTCCCGAAGGGGCGAAACGTGATATTGACCTTTGGACCGGCTGAATCGCCGGAGCCCTGCCGTGTGCAGGGTGGAAAACGGTTATCGAGGCTGTAGGTCTCACTGATGTCGAGTTCGGGCCGCTTGTCGACACCTATGCGGGGGCGAGCGGCGAAGGCAACGCGCGCCAGTTCGGAACATTCGGCTACCCCTTCCGAGCCTGGAAGCCGACCGAGGAGGGCGTTGACCGACGGTTGTGATCAACGCCCTCTTGTCTCCCTGTCCACGTGAGTCGCTATTTGGATGCGACGAATCGTTGGTTTGCGACGGCCGGTGTCAGGTACTGCTGTTGTGGCTTGCAAGCCCGAACGTCATGCGGTCTGAGTATGCTTGACAGGACGGCCGCGAAGGAGACAGCGGATGCGAGTCTCGGTTACCGGCGGAACTGGTTTTGTCGGGTCGCACACGGTTGCGGCTTTGGTCAAACGGGGCCACTGGGTGAGGCTTCTTGCCCGATCTGATGATCGGGTTGCACCGGCGCTGGCCCCACACGAGGTGGAGGCGTCGGATGTGGTCATCGGAGATGTGACCGACCAGAGTGCCGTGGAGCGGGCATTGGCTGGTTGTGACGCCCTTATCCACGCAGCGAACGTCTTCAGCTTCGATCCTCGGAAAGCGGAAATCATGAGCACCGTGAACGAGCGAGGCACTGAGCTCGTTCTGGCCGAGGCTTCGAGGGTTGGTTTGGATCCTATTGTTCACGTCTCGACCCTCGCTGTCTTTCTTCCGAGCGATCAGCGACTGACGCGAGATTCTGAGGTCGGCAACCCTGCACCTGCTTACAGCAAGTCGAAGGCTGTTGCGGAACGCATCGCCCGGGGCTTCCAGGCGGACGGTGCCCCCGTTGTCATCACCTACCCGGGATCGGTCTGGGGGCCCCACGATCCCTACCTCGGGGAGAGCAACCGATTTGCTCAGAACATACTGAGAGGGAAGTTTCGGCTGGTCAACCAGGGACCGTTGCCAATTTGCGACGTACGCGACGTTGCGGCGGTTCATGCAGCTGTCCTGCAACCCGGTCGCGGGCCTCGCCGGTATGTCGTCGCGGGACACAGCCCAGGAATCCGTGCATTGATGGGCCGACTGGGTGAACTGACCGGGCGGAACCTCTGGTCAATTCCAGTGCCGGCATCGATGGCGCTCGCGGCCGGTGGCGCTGCCGACTGGGCAAGATCGAGACTGGGAGTAGATCTGGCTTTGTCCTACGAAGCCCCCTGGGTGCTGGCCCACTCGAACGAGGCTGATTCCACCGCCACGATCCACGAACTGGGTATCGATTTCACACCGCTCGATGCCACGCTGACCGACACCGTGAAGTGGCTTCACGAGACAGGACACGTCACGAGTAGGCAAGCCGGGACCCTCGCCCACCAGGTATAGAACTGACAGAGGTTGCTTACATCGAACTTCAACGGGCGGATGTGGCGACCAGTGGTCGCCTCTGCCAGGCTGCCTGAGAATCTCCGCTCGCATGACTTGCGGCACACAGCGGTCGTCGTGTTCGGCATCCGAATCAGACCTGAAACCGCTACGCCGACGAACAGCGAACCAACCCACCCCACTCAATCAGCAGTCTCCTGGAGCGGAATCTCGTCCCGGTGTCCGAATCCCTGTGAGTTGTCGACGAAGAAGCACCGTTCGGGGACGAGCTCGTACCAGGCCACCTTGTCCAATGCTGCACGGATCATTGCGGGAGCTTGCCCCGGCTGAACGACGTGGAATTTCGCCCCGTACCGGGCAATGGCGCCGACCTTCCTCGCGCCCGAGAGCATCCGCACGCGCCCCTCGAGCTGGACACCTTTGATCTCGCGCCAATCGCGATAGTCCTCGTGTATTGCTGCGGCGCAGCGCGGGTCGGCCGCCAGATCTGTGCCGTGGCGGCTCAGGGACGAGGACAGGAAGGTGAGGGCGAATCCGAAATTGACGTAGAAGACCGCTGCCGCCCACGGTCCCTGGGGACCGCTGGTCGCCAGTGTCATGACCTGGTGGTTCTCCAGATAGTTCAGGGCCTCGACACGACGGTCGGACATTCGGCGTCCCTTCCTCGATGTGAGTAGGTTGGACCCCTGATGGTACTTTGGTCTTGTCGGGTGAGAAGGGTGCAGACATGGTGATGGGTCGGCTGGTTGTGGGCCTCGCGGGTGCGAGCGGCGTTGTGTATGGGGTCCGACTTCTCGAAGTGCTACGTGATCAGGACGAGGTCGAGACACATCTTGTCGTCAGCGGAGGGGCTGAACGAACGATCGAGCTGGAGACCGATACGACGCTTGGCGACGTCAAGGCGCTCGCCGACGAGGTTCACGACCTGCGCAACATTGCTGCTCCGCTTTCTTCGGGTTCCTTCCGGACGATGGGGATGGTCGTGGCGCCGTGCTCGATGAAGACCCTCTCTGGCATCGCCAACTCCTATAGCGACAATCTCCTGCTTCGAGCGGCAGACGTGACGCTCAAGGAGCGCCGTAGGCTGGTGCTGCTCCCACGTGAGACTCCCCTGCATCTCGGGCACGCCCGACTTCTCGTCCAGGCCATCGAGATAGGCGCTGTCGTCATGCCGCCCGTCCCTGCCCTGTATCACCGTCCCAGGACGGTCGAGGACATCATCGATCACACGGTGAGTCGGATTCTCGACCTCTTCGGGATCGAGAACGATCTCGTGGAACGTTGGGGTGGCGGCTGAGCTGGCTATCTGTGTGCGTGGCTGTTTGACGGGTAAGGCGCAAAGCGCTACAGTTCTGTATCAAGAACAAGGTTCTATGACACGAACATATCAGTTTTCCTGGCCATCCTGCATCATGGTCTGCATTCAATCCCCGGCGCGGCGATCGGTTCTGCGCCAGAGCTGGGTGACTCGCCTGGCGACCCGGGAGGACGGATTTCTCGCGGTACCGGGCCTCCGCGCCGCGGTGCGCCGCCCATGAGCAACGAGCTGATCGTCTGGTTCGATGACTGCGATCTCGTCGACAAGCCGCGTGTCGGTGGGAAGAATGCAAGCCTTGGCGAGATGGTCGGTGCGGGACTCCCGGTCCCGCCCGGACTAGCGGTTACGACGGACGCGTACGAGACGCTGCGTAGCAATTCCGATTTGGCGACGAACGTCCGTGCGCGGCTTGCGGAGGTCGACCACGGCGATGCCGTAGGCTTGAGATCGACATCGGAGCAGATCCGGTCCGCGATTGAGGCCGTCGCAATCGACCCGTTTGTGGAGGAGGCCGTACGTGAAGCGTACGGCGAGCTGTCGAGGCGATGCAACCAGGAGAACGTGCCGGTGGCAGTGCGCTCGAGCTGCACTGCCGAAGACCTGGTGGATGCCAGCTTCGCCGGTCAGCAAGATACCTTCTTGTGGGTCACCGGCACCGAAAATGTATTGAACGCCATGCGCCGGTGTTGGTCGTCGGTGTTCACCGACCGAGCGATTTCGTACCGGCACGAGATTGGCTACGACCACGAGGTCATCGCCATGAGCGTCGGGATCCAGCAGATGGTCGATCCAACGGCCGCCGGGGTGGCGTTCACCCTTAATCCCACAGACGGCGACCGATCCCAGATCGCCATCGAGGCGAGTTTCGGCTTGGGTGAGGCGGTCGTGTCGGGCGAGGTTACCCCAGACAACTTCCTGGTCGACAAGGTCCTCCTCGAGATCCATCACCGGACCATCTCACCCAAGCATGTTGAACTCGTGCGCTTGGAAGACGAATCCGGGGTGGTGTGGCGTGACGTCGAGCCGGAGCGGCAGGGTCAGCCATCGGTGAGCGACGCTGAGTTGCTTGGCGTGGCGCGCATGGCCAAGGCGGTTGAGCAGCACTTCGGATCCCCGCAGGATATTGAGTGGGCCATCGATCGGCATCTGCCCGAAGGGCACAACGTCGTGTTGCTGCAAAGTCGACCGGAGACGGTGTGGAGCCGTAGGCCGCGGCGCATCGTTTCGAAGCCAAAATCCGATTTCATGGATGGGATCGTGTCAACGCTCCTATCCCCCGTGCATACGAGAGGAAAGGGTGCTGTATCGACCGAGAGCGGAGACGGTCGCCGGGAAGCGAGAGATTAGAAGTCCGAAGGGATCAACGTCGAGGAGAAGCAAAGATGGCCGAACGATTTCCAAGCCCGTTTGATGCTGAGGTGCCTGTAGGCGCCGAGGGATGGGAGGGCCTCTACACGTACTCACTTCCGTTCTCAGATGACCGGCGCGACTACGAAGATGCGACATTCTGGTTCCAAGACAGCGTCCATTGGGCAGATCCGCTGACTCCATGGGATGCGACGTGGTATGAGTACGCGATAGCGTCGTTGTCGCAGTACAACACTCGGCACTATCTGATCCCGCCAGCACTTGGTATCGACTACAGGGTGCTCAACGGGTACGCATACTTGTCCCCCGTTCCGGTACTCGATCCCGCCGAGATCGAGGCACGGGTTCCGCAGTTCATGGAACGAGCGGGGTTCTATTTCATGAATTGGGATGACCTCTACGACAAGTGGCTCACGAAGATAAAGGCGCTGATCGCCGAGATGGAGACTCTCAGCTTCGAGCCGTTGCCGGAAAAAGAAGCCATGGAGGTCATCACCGAGGGTCGCGGTACGGGTTCCAGTCTGGCCATGCAGGAGACCTACCGAAAGCTGCTGAATCTCGGCCTGAAGCTGTGGCAGCACCATTTCGAGTTCCTCAACCTCGGCTATGCCGCCTATCTGGACTTTTTCGGGTTCTGCAAGGAGGCTTTCCCGAACATCCCGGACCTGGCGATCGCCAAGATGGTGGCGGGTGTCGACGTAGACCTGTTCCGTCCCGACGATGAGCTGAAGGTTCTGGCCAAGATCGTTGTTGACGACGGCCTCGAAGAGAAGCTCGCCGGCGGTTTGGGTGCACTCGATGGCACATCGTTCATGGATCACTGGAACTCGGTCAAGGATCCGTGGTTCAACTTCTCGGCGGGTACCGGTTGGTATCACACAGACAAGATCTGGATCGAGCATCCCGAGATTCCGCTCGAGTTCATTGCCGGCTATGTCGAGCGCATCAAAGCGGGTGAGGACATTGCGCGTCCCACGGCCGAGGTCCGCAAGGAGCGGGATCGAATCGTGGACGAGTACACCCAGTTGCTTGGTTCCGACGAGGACAGAGAAGCGTTCCAGGGCAAGCTTGGATTGGCCAGGGTCGTCTTCCCTTACGTAGAAAACCACAACTTCTACGTCGAGCACTGGAGCCATTCGGTCATGTTCCGCAAAATGAAAGAACTCGGCGACGTGTTCGTGAAGGACGGCTTCTTCGCGGATCGCAACGATGTGTTCTACATGAAGCGTGACGAGGTCAACGAGGCACTGTGGGACATGTGCTCGGCGTGGTCGGTAGGAGCCGGAGCACGTGGTCCCGTGTACTGGCCGCGTGAGATTGATCGGCGGAAGGGAATTCTGACGGCGCTCAAAGGATGGACACCGCCACCTGCGCTCGGCGAACCGCCCGAAGTCGTTACCGAGCCGTTCACGATCATGCTTTGGGGCATCACGTCTGATTCGATTTCGATGTGGCTCGGCGCCGGGGAGGGCGACGGTGCTGACCTCCACGGGTTCGCCGCATCGCCCGGTGTTTTCGAGGGCCCCGCCCGCGTGATTCAGTCGGCCGACGAGATCGGGCTGCTCCAAGAAGGTGAGATCCTGGTTGCGTCCATCACGTCCCCCAGTTGGGCCCCTGTGTTCGGCAAGATCGGGGCTGCAGTCACCGACATCGGTGGGATGATGTCCCATGCCGCGATCGTGTGTAGGGAATATGGGCTCCCTGCGGTTACCGGTACGGCGTTCGGTACTCGAGACATCGAGACCGGCACCCGAATTCGCGTGGATGGGAGTTCAGGTAAGGTCACTTTCCTCGACTGATGTAGCCGGCTTCCAGACACCGGCTGTCACGCCGGTGTCTGGTCGAAGGCGATCTCCTACCCAGACGTCTGAGTCGAGGGCGTCGGTGGCCTGCGACGGTCCGCCGCACCCTCAGTGCAACTGCCTGCCACCATCTACGACGATCGTCTGCCCGGTGAGGAACTCACTGTCAGGGGACGCGAGGAACAGCACTGTGCCCAGCACATCCCCTGGTTTCTCAGCTCGCTTGATCGCGCCCCGCTCGACACCGTAGTGTTCGGCATCCTCGATGAGGGCACGGCTCGCCTCGGTCATCGTGAAACCGGGCGCCACCGCGTTGACGGTGATGCCATGGATCCCGACTTCTCTCGCCAGCGCCCGGGTCAGACCGATGACGCCCCCTTTGGAGGACACATAGTGGGCCCAGTTCGGGGATCCGCTGAAGAACACCGCAGAAGCAATGTTCACGATGCGTCCGTGGTGCTGGTCTCGCATGGCAGGGAACACGGCACGGGCGCACAGCCACGGGCCCCTCAGGTTCACGCCGAGCACACGGTCCCATTCCTCGACCGAGATGTCCATGAAGGGCATACGCTTCAGCCCGCCGTATATCGCAGCATTGTTCACCAGGATGTCGACCCGGCCGAAGTGCCGAAGGGTGGCTTCGGTCATCTCCTGGACGGATTGTTCGTCGGCAACATCAACGGAGAGCGCCAATGCGCTTGCATCTCGACCGGCAATCATTTCGACCGTTTCCCTGGCACCTTCGACGTCCAGGTCGGCGGCAACGACGGTTGCGCCTGCGCCTGCGACGCCAACGCTGATCACCCTCCCGAGTCCGCGGGCCGCTCCGGTCACGATAGCGACTCGCCCATCGAGGGGTGGACGAGTCATGCGGTCTCGTTCCGCTGTAGCTCGGGTTCGCCCTCACGCATCGTCCGCTCGAGGGTCTGGTGCGCAAGGTGACGCGCTTGGTCGGTGAACATCCACCCATCGATGCGGTGTCCGAGCCACTCGACATGCTCGCGCCACGGGATGGCGAAGCGATCGCAGTCGATCTCGGTCGCCGTGCCGGTGAAGCGCCAGAGCTTATCGGCGTCCTTGACGAGCTTGTCATTGAGTGAGAGGGCCACGGAGCGCGTATCGTGGCCGTCGATGATCGTGACGATTTCGTCACAGACGGAGGTGAAATCGTCGAGTGCTGCCAGGATCTGTTTCGCGAGACGGCCACCCTCGATCTCGTGCTTACGCTGGAGGTCCGGTCTTGTCATGTTCGGCCCGAACGCCAAGAGCTGCAACTCCTCCGGTATCAGCTTCCAGCCAATGTCGTGCAGGATAATCGCCGGAAGAACGACTCGCTCGTTGGCCTCCGGATATGACGACAGGAGGAGACGAGCGAATCGGAACGAAATCTGCACGTGAATATCGTTGTGCCGCGTGTCGAGATACGGCAGGGCGCCTTCATAGACAGGTGCGTAGTCACCAAATGCCTCCGGTGTTTGCATTCTGCCGCTCCTTACGGTTGGCTCAGGTCGTGAGATAGATCGTCTTCAGTTCCAGGTACTCGTCCAATCCAAATCGTGATTTCTCACGACCCAGGCCGCTCTCCTTATAACCTCCGAAGGGAACGAGGTTGTAGGTCCGGTGGATCCCATTTACCCACACGGTTCCTGCCTCGCATTCGTCGGCGAGCCGCAACGCACGGGCGACGTCGCCACAGTATATGTAGGCGGCCAGCCCGTAACGCGAGTCGTTGGCGAGTCGGATCGCCTCGTCGAGGTCACCCACGGGCATGATCCCGACGACGGGGCCGAACGTCTCCTCCCGCATGACCGTCATCGAATGATCGGTGGCGGAGAGTACGGTCGGTGGCATGAAGTAGCCACCTTCGTAGCCGTCGCCGACGAGACGTTTCCCTCCTTGGAGGAGGTGCGCGCCCTTTGCGACGGCGTCGTCCACCTGGGCGAGGCTCTTGGCGTACGTGGCCTCGTCGGCCAGCGGCCCCACCTGGGTTTTCGGATCGAAGCCGTTGCCGACCCGCAACCCGGCTGCAGCCCCAGCGAACCGGGCACAGAACGCGTCGTAGATGTTCTCGCCCACATAGATCCGGCTGACCCGGTAGCAGAACTGGCCGGTGTTGGCGTAGGCCCGTGACACGAGCGCGGGAATCGCCCGTGTGATGTCCGCATCGTCGGAGACGATGGCAGGACTCTGACCTCCAAGCTCGAGGGTCAATCGCTTCAGCGTCCCCGTGACCGCTACCGCGATCGCTTTACCCGTCTCGGTACCTCCGGTGAAGCTCACCTTCCGGGGGATGGGGTGCTCGATGAGGGCACGACCTGCTTCGCTCCCGCTTCCCGTGATGATGTTCAGTACCCCCGGCGGGAATCCGGCGTCCTCGAACACCTCGGCGAGCATCAGGGTGCTCAGCGGAGTCAGCGACGAGGGCTTGGCGACAACGGTACATCCGGTCGCCAGTGCAGGGCCGAGTTTCATCGATAGCAAGGTGATCGGATAGTTGAAGGGGGCGATGGCAGCAACGACACCGACCGGCTCCTTGACCACCATGACACGCTCGTTGGAGAGATTCATCAACGGGATCTCCCCGCGCAGTCGCAGGCCCTCTTCAGCGAAGTAGTCGAGCATGTCTGCGGTTCGCTCGATTTCTCGTCGTGACCCACCGATGGGACGCCCCAGCTCCGAGGTCAGCATGTCGGCCAAGGCGTCTCTGGCATTTCGGAGACCCGCCGCGGCGGTGTGCAGGAGCCCGGCGCGTTCTGTCGCAGGTACCCGTCGCCACGAGGAGAAGGCCGTTGCGGCCGCATCACAAGCCTTGCTCACGTCTTGTGCCGATGCGTTCGGAACCGAGCCGATGGGTTCGTTCGTGGCCGGATCGGTTATCGATGGCAGTACGATCGGGCCAATTACGGCGAGTTAAATTGGGGTGAATACAGTTGATGTTGGTGCACCGTCTCTCGCC
>BTQL01000003.1:0-95866 GCA_036985855.1 Acidimicrobiia bacterium
GTTGTCAGCTGCATGGAGCTGATGACCGACAACCGGTTCCGCCATCTGCCCGTTCTCGACGACGGTGAGCTTGTCGGACTCATCTCGATTGGAGACGTCGTCCGGGCCGTTATGGAAGAGCAGCGATTCCTGATCGATCAGCTCGAAAGTTACATCACTGGATGAAATCGCTGCCGCGGTCGTCCTTCGTCCGGAGGAACGATCCCGAAGCCTGTACCGAAGGCGGTCGATCGGTGAGTGGATGAGGCTCAGGCGCGTTTGTCGAACGTGGCTTGATCGAAGGGTTCGATCATGATGCACTCACCCGGACACTCCTCGGCAGCCTCGACAACCTCGCCAAGCACAGCGGATGGGACTCGAGCCACTCCGCGTGATCCATCAGGTGCCTGTTCGCCATCGAACACGAGGTCTGCGCCCCAGTGCGAAGCGATCTCCTTGACGACCCACACACCGTCGTCGCGTTCCTGGAACACATCTGGTGCGATCTCGGAGCAGATCCCGTCGCCGGTGCATAGATCCTGATCAATCCAGACCATCAACTCTGCGTCTGCCATTTCAATCCTCGTGTAGCTGGCGGTCGGCGCAGGATAGTCGTGGCAAACTCGGTGGCGCCCGATGGGGCGTTGGGATGCGGTAACGTTGTCGCCCGCCCCAAGGAAACCGGACCATGAAGAGCATTGCTGAAAGACTTACCGCGGGAAAAGCGCTGCGCCGCGATACTCCCCGTTCCGCACACGCCCGGGTCGATCGAAGTGCCTCACTGGACCCTGTGGACCTTGTCCTCTCCCAGGAAAGGGGCCGGATCGAGAGCCTGATCCCGATACGGCGGGAGCGCATGGCAGAGAGCGCGTTCGCCTTCTTTCGCGCGGGAGCCCAGCTCATGGCGAAGGACCTCGCGTCCACACCGCGCACGGGAATACTCGTTCAGGCCAGCGGCGACGCGCACGTCTCGAACTTCGGTTGGTACGGCTCGCCTGAGCGCGCGCTCGTGTTCGACACGAACGACTTCGACGAGACGTTGAAGGCCGCGTGGGAGTGGGATGTAAAGCGACTCGCGACCTCGTTCGTCATCGTATGCAGAGACAACGGCTTCAGCGCGAAGCGGCAGGGGAAGGCCGCTCTTTCCGCGGTTGAGGCATATCAGAAAGCGATGGGCGACTTTGCATCAAGGCCGGTTCTCGATGTTTGGTATGCACAAATCAGCGCCGACGACGTGCTCGAACGATTGGACGACGAGGGACGTACACGCGACGTACATAAGGCTGAGAAGGAGTTCCGGAAGGCATCAAGGAAAGACAGCCGCCATGTACTGGGAAAACTCGCAGAGCGTTCTGATGGACGCTACCGAATCAAAGACGATCCCCCATTTGTGGTGTCGGTTCGCTCGATGGGTTTCCCGCTCGATCCAGACCGCATTCGGGAACTCGTTGACGAGAGCCTGGATCGGTACCTCGAAACCGTCAGCCCAGCAATTCGAACGCTGATTCAGGGCTTCGACGTAGTTGATCTGGCATTGAAAGTCGTTGGTGTTGGAAGTGTCGGTACCAGGACCTTCATCGTGATGCTCGAGGGGAACGGTCCTGAGGACGTCCTGTTCCTTCAACTCAAGGAGGCAGGTAGGTCGGTGCTCGAGGACGAGTTCGGTGACTCCGGGCTCGATCATGCCGGGCAGCGGGTGGTAGAAGGCCAGCGACTGATGCAGACAACGAGCGACATCCTGCTGGGTTGGACAACGTCGAGCGGTGGGACGCAGTACTACGTGCGTCAATTGAAGGACATGAAAGCCTCGGCAAACCTGGCGAAGCTCGATCCCGATGACATGACAACCTATGCGCGGACGTGTGGCGCGGTTCTGGCGGCCGCACATGCTCGAAGTGGCGACCCGGCCATCATTGCGGGATATCTCGGAACGAATAGTTCATTCGCCAGGGCTGTCGCGAAGTTCGCATCGGTCTATGCCGACCAGAATGAGCAGGACTACCAGGCATTCCTCGAGCGCGTTCGTGTGGGGCCTTAACCATGATTGGCGGGTAGCCTCGCCGGTGGAGGCGACTGCGTGCCTGGTGGACGTCACGGACTTCAAATCCGATGAGGGGGCGCAAGCTCCCTGGCGGGTTCGATTCCCGTCCGCCTCCGCCAACACCCCGTTGGTTCTTGCGTAACTGACGTCCTCAGAGAGGACGTCAGTTACGCAAGAACGAGGGGTTTACTCGTTTCGGCCGATGAGGGGATCGCCACCGGTGTACATGGCATCGATCTCGTCGCCGAACTTGGCCATCACCGCCCTGCGCTTGATCTTGAGTGACGGTGTGAGCAGGCCGTTTTCCGGCGTGAATTCCCCCGCATCGAGCACGAAATCACGCACACGCTCATAGTGCTTGATATCGGACTGCGCCCTGTTGATCTCTGTCTTGATCAGATTCTTGACCTTTGCCTCTGCAACAAGGGCGTCGGGATTCGACCTGTCGAGTCCCTTCTCGGCAGCCCACTTGCTGAGGTATTCGAGATCGGGAACAACCACAGCGACGTTGTAGGGGCGCTGCTCGCCGTACACCATGACCTGGCTGATGTAGCCGGACAGTTGGAGCTTTTCTTCAATGGGAGAAGGCACCACGTACTTGCCGTTCTCCAGTTTGTACTGCTCCTTGATACGACCCCTGATGAACAGGTAGCCATCAGCGTCCACATGCCCGAGGTCTCCGGTGCGGAATCCACCATCCGGCGTGAATACTTCGGCATTCGCCTCAGGGAGGTTGTAGTAGCCCATCATGACATTCGGTCCGTGGACGATGATCTCGCCGATCTCCTTGTCACCTGTGATATCCGTATCGATCTGCACGGTGACACCCGGTATGGCTCGACCAACGGAACCGATCCGTCTCGCGCCCTTGACGTTGCATGTCACGATTGGGCTCGTCTCTGTGAGCCCGTAACCCTCGTACACGACGATACCGACGGCCGAGATGAACTCGGCTACCTCTGTCGAGATGGCTGCGCCGCCTGAGAATGCGTAACGAAGTCTCCCTCCGAATGCGTCCCGCACTTTCGTGAAGACGATCTTGTCGAACAGATCGTTCTGCAGGTCGACCCACCGGCTCCGTTTGCCTTGTTTCTCTAGCTGGATACGCTTGCGGCCGTTGGCGATCGCGGCGTCGAAGAGCGTCTTGGTGATGCCACCTGCTGCCTCCATCTTCTTCTTGAGACCGTCGTACACCTTGTTGAACACCGTCGGGACACTGACCAGAATCGTCGGCTTGATCTCGGGCATGTCACGAATCAGCGTCTTGGCGCTCGTCAATCCGGTGGAGGCGCCGAAGTACGTCAAGACGTGTAACTCGACGGTCTGCCCGAACGAGTGCGCCCAGGGAAGGAATGACGCTGATCGGTCGTCTTCCTCGAGCGGGAAGATCTCTGCGACTGCATTGATGTTCGAGGCGAAGTTGTCGTGAGAGAGTCTCACGCCTTTGGGACTCCCCGTGGTCCCCGACGTGTAGATGAGTCCAGCCAAGTCTTCTGGTGATACAACAGCAACGGGCGATGGATTCTCTGCCCCGCGAGCAAGGAGCTCGGTGTAGTCGATTGCGTTGCCGCCCGCCGGATCGTCGATGACGATGATCTGTTTGAGATCAGGTAACTCGCTGGCGACTTCATCGACCTGCGCCCTGATGCCGTCCGTGGCCGCGAAGAGAACCTTGGCACCGCTGTCCTTGAGGATGTAGACCCAGTCCTTCTGCGTCTGGGCCTCGTACATCGGGACCCACGCTGCCCCAAGCGTGTACGTCGCGTATGCGCCGACTGCCCACTCGACGCGGTTGTCCGATATCGCCGCAACACGGTCACCGTGTTCGACTCCGAGTGACGCGAGTCCGCCTCGAGCCTGTTGTACGGCACTACCGAACTCGGCATATGAAGTCCAATGCCACTCGTTGTCGTCACCGCGTTGCCCGAAGAGCGGGTTGTCCGAATAGTTCGCAACGCTGTTCGTAAGCAGCTCAGCGAGAGTGGTGATTTGGGTAGTCATCGAATTCCTTTCCGATCTGACGCACAACATTAGACCTTCGATGAACCGGTAGGGCACGACGACATGAAGTGCATCTGACTTATGCTCCAACCATGGCCACCAGCGAAGAATTCGGAAGGACCATCCGAGAGGCGCGTCTCGAGAAAGGCATGTCTCTCGGTCAACTCGCTTCGGCTGTCGGCCGGTCATCATCATCGGTGCGACGGTGGGAACGCGGTGAGGTCGCTCCCGCCGCCGCCGTACTTTCGAAGCTCGAAGCGATCCTCGAGATAGACCCGATGGATCTCGATGACCCGATGCCGATCTCTGAGGCCGGATCGGATGCCGGTAGTCTCGGGGTCGAGGTTGCCGGGCAGCGAGTCTCCACTGTTGAGCAACCGGTTGTCGATGAAGCTTCACCAAGCACGGCTCCGCGGGCTTCTGATGCGCACGCTCCCCAGACAACCAATGGCGGGTTGTTCTCTGACGTATGGGCAGCGCTCTCGAGAGGGGACAGAAGTTGGATCGGCTGGGTCCGAGGCATCCTCACGGCTGTGGCTCTGGTTCTCATGATCTTCGTATTGGTCTGGGCGATAGGTGAGCTGTTCGATGCCCTTCGAGAGATTCTTGGCTCATTCGAGGTCGGATCATCAGGAGATCCGAGTCCCTAAGTCACTAGGGGCCGGATGAGAAGTGCCACCGCTGCGGCGGTACTTACGATCAGGATCGCCATCCGGACGCTCTCCCTGCTGACTCTCTCCTTCAGGAACAGGGAAAGCACGTAACCAAGGATGACTGCAGGGAAGAGAACCGCCGCAACCCGCGCATCGATCCAACTGATGTTGCCGCTTGCGTATCGGAAGACGGCTGAGGTAGCTATACCGAACGTGAACACCGCCGCAAGCGTTGATCGGATCGTGTCTGAGTCGTCAGCTGAGTAGACCAGGGCAACCGCAGGCCCGCCAATGGACGCAATGACTCCCGTGGCACCCGACGCTATCCCTGCGGTCAACTTGGTCGCAGGCGTGCGCCTGATGTGGATGCCCTTCGCGATCACGGTAACGGCCCCAAGCACGATCAAAGCGATCGTGATGTCGAGCGAGCGCTGCGAGGCGACCGCCAACAGTGCCACCCCAAGGAAGGCTCCGGGTATTCTGCCACCGATGATCCACCAGAACCCGTGCAGGTCGATCGCATGTCGTTCCCGCCAGGCCATCGTGATCGTGAGCGGGAACGCCACGAGCAGTTGGGGAACGGGGGCGAGACTTGGATGGATCAGCGACAAGAGCGGCACTGAGACCATTGCGAACCCGAGCCCGACAGTTCCTTGGACGCTCGCGGCACCGACGGTGATGATCAGGGCGAGTATCCAGGCGAAGAGGGACATCCGACGAGGGTAGGCGGTGAGCGGTATCTCCGTCCGTCTACCGCCCATCCGGTGAGCGGTATCTCCGTCCGTCTACCGCCCATCCATCGGGGAGTGGCCCGAGGACGTACCGATCGCTGAAGCCTGATTCAGGCTGACCGGTCCGCCATGTCCATGTGGAGCGAGGGATCCGCTTCAGCCATTGGCGGCCTGGCGAGGATGTACGAGAGCCAAACGATGAGTCCGCCTGCGACGAGACCGGTGGTAACCGCCAGGGCGATCATCTGAATAACGCTGAGTGTGACAGTGCCATCGTCGACGAACCCGAGCACGATTGCCCCGAGAGGAAACACGGCCATTGCGATCACGGGCGCCATGACTGTACCGAGCGGAGCGGTCACCGCGAGCGAAGCTGATTCAGCGTTGGGGTCGATCACTCTCGAGACCGCGCTCGTAGCTGCGGCTGCGACGAATCCCCCGAACGCGCTCGCCAGAATCACCATGATCCAGAGAGCCGACGTGGGGGCAGTGAATATGGGGATCAATCGAGTGCCGTCGGAAACGGCGCCGACCGATGGAATACCACCTGTCGCTCCAACGTACAGCATGAGCGAGAGAGCGAGAACGAGACCCGTGACGGCACCCACAACGAGGGCTGTGAGGTAACTTGGTTTCATGGCAGTCAGTGTACCTGGTCTCGACATGCCACGGCTTGTCAGCGGCCGCAGACGTCCGGGGCGTAGATTCCCACGACCCTGTCGGAGTCGCTCTCACCTTCCACGGGACCCCACAACAGGAGGTTGCCAGATGTTGACCCTTCGATCAGGTACACGTCACCGAGCTTTGGGTCCGTCGAAAACGACACACGTTGTTCCTTGTAGATCTCTTTGAGCGTCGCGACGGTGTTGCCGATCTGGAGCCCGCTCAGTGTCTCGATGCTGGCTGCCGGATGCGTGATGTCGTTGCCGAACGTGAGATCCTGCCGGTAGCCGTTGTAGATCTCCTGGCCACCTGCTTTCGTCACGATCGCTGCGTACGTTCCGAAATAGACGATTCTTTCAAAGTCCGTGGCACACACGCCGAAGGCACCTGTCGATACCCGCCAACCGGTGTCATCTGTTGCTTGTCCGAAGGAAGCGACAAATCTGCCGATCGCCGTATCGGCATCGGCTCCGAACACGATATCCGGGATGTCGTTGTCGTTGATGCGCATGCCGTTGGTGATCATCTTCTGTTTTTCGACCGGGATCGGCGGAGCTACAGGCGGGTACGGATCGGTGTTTGGAACGCTCGTCGAGGTCACCGACCCTTTCGATGTTGTCGTGGTTGTTGAACCATTTGTTGTCGTGGTTCCCGAACCTTCGGAGGTCGTCGTTGTGCCCGCGGCTGCTTCCACATCGTCTGACTTGAGGAGTTGGAACACTGCCACAGAGAGAGCGATCAAAAGGAGGCCGATGATCAATCCCGTAAGCAGCGGAGAGCCTGGTGGTTGGGCCGGGGGAGTTGTAGGCGGTTCCATCGGGGGTAGAGGACCATCACCCGAGATGTTGGTCAGATCGGCATATGGATCTGTCCATCCGGGCGGATTGGAGTATGGGTCGTGGGGAGTCGTCACTCAGTTCCTCGCGAAGGTTTGTTTCATTGTACGGCTTACTGGTTCACGGCCGTGGACCCTTCAGCCTGGCTTCCTTCAGTTGGAAGACTTCCGCCGTAGGCCTCGGTCAGCACTTCGTCGAACGAAGCCGTCGCGACCAAGATCGACTGGCCGGTTTTGGAGCGCGTCAATCGCACGGGAATCTGAAGACGCTTGATGTCGTCGAGGTCGATGTCGCGTAACCCCCATGCGAGGCTGACAGCCCCTGCGAGGCTCAGTGTGTCGTCCAGTGTGAACGCGTCGGCGAGACCTGCTGCTTGAGCTGTGAGTTCGGTCGGGGAGTCGAATGACTTCAACTCTTTGAAGAGTTCGATGATCACATCTTGTTGATGCTGGTTTCTCAGCAAATCGCTTGCTCCAGGAACGGACTTCCACGAGCCGTTTATCTTCTGCAGTGTGTGGCGGGAGCGCACCCAGGCGAGTGCTTGGTCACCGCTCGCATTCGTGCAACCAGCGGGCAGCGACAGTTCAGCCTTCCTGTCTGACACCGGATACTCGACGCAGATCTCGACGCCGCCGACCGCATCGATGATCCGCTCAAAACCATCGAAATCGAAGATTGCGAAGTGATCGACCTCAATCCCTGTGAACTGTCCGACCGTGTACGACAGCAGGCTCGGTCCATTGATGTCCTTCGATTCGCATCCGTGGATGAGCGAGTTGATACGACTGTTGCCCCCTGTGCAAGCGTTCTCGACGTAGAGATCACGGGGGAGGGAGATCATGAACGGCTTTGCGCCGTTCGTCGGGCGAACGAGGTAGAGGATCACGTCCGCCGCGCCGGAGACTTCGTCTCCACCGACGATCAGGAAGGTTTCGAACGCCTGTTCTGGTGCTGTCGTCTGAGGGATGTCAGCCGGCGGTTCCTCGTCGGCCTCGAGCTCGACGTCGAACTCGCCGGGAGCGGATCTCTCGCCGCTTGCAGCCACCACAGCCGACGTATCAAGGGTCTCGGTTTCGACTCGCAACCACGAATACCAGAGCTGTACCCCGGTGTATGCACCGAATATGCCGAGGAGCAGCAGCATTGCGGTAGCCCCATGCACGAGGGCGCGGCGCCACCAGATCGGGGCGAGCCGGTGGGCTCCCGTCGATCGGTTTCGGACATATCCGAGAACAGGTGCGCCGGCCTTGTCGAGATCGCGGATCGCGGCTGTGATGGATGTCGGGTCCGCCGAGTCGGCGACGACGAGGATCGTGCCATCTGCGTGTGCACCGAGCTGTGGTGTCGCATGTGACCAGAGAATCGGCGGAACATCGATGAGTACGAGATCGGCGCTTTCGGATACGGTGTCGATCGCCTCAGCGACAAGGACCCCCGCGAGTCCCTCGTCGTCTGCGAGTGAGTCACCGGATGGGAGCATTGGAAACCGCGTCCCATCTTCCAGATTCCACATCCGGGCTGCCTCTGAAAGGGTTGCGGTACCCGCAGCGACGTCTGAAAGTCCTGGCGAACTTCCGGTGGAGAGGAATCGTCCAAGACCGTTCGGGGAGGGGTCGGCATCCACAAGCATGGTCCTTCGCCCAGCCTTGGTAGCTGCAATGGCAAGGTTGAGCGCGACCGTAGACGCACCCTGTCCGGGACCGGGCGAGCTTATGAGCAGGACTCGCCCTGTCGTCTGGCCCTCGATCTCTCTGAGCATCCCGGTATACCGATCTATGGCGTCAACGTCATTGAGCGCTGCGGCTGGACCCGACGTATCGACAGGTATGGAGCTGAGCAGAGGGAGTTCGTCGACCGATGACTCCAGGGTCGGGCCTGCTGTCAGTCGTGACACGAGCCACCACACGAAACCGGTGGTGAGACCGGCGGCGGCCGCGGAGGCGATGATTCCACGGTTCGTGTCCCAGACGGTCACGCCCGCGAGGAATACAACAACACCACCGAGCGCGGAGAGGACATTGGCCGTCGACAGGACGCGTTCGTACCGGCGTTGATTCGGTTCGCTTCGTTGTGCCTCGCTCATGGAGTCCCCTTGGCTGAACGCGCGATCATCGCGGCGGAATGGTACGCACTTCTCGTCATAGCTCGATTGCCATCAGCTCGATGACTGACACGGGTCTGGAGAGTAGATTCCTTCGACTGTACCTTGTGGTTCCGTGCTTGTCACAGGGCCCCACAGCAGCAGCTCTCCACCGTCGGACAATCTGAAGTGGTCCTTACCGTTGATGACCTCGAACGAGACCGTATAGGACGTATAGGTGGCTTGCAAGGACTCGACGGTGTCGCCAAGTCGTATTCCTGAGAGGGTCTCCAGCATGGGACTCGATTCGTCTTGTCCTGCGTTCTCATATCGATACGCGATGAACTGGGCGTCGTCTGTGTAGCCATCGAAGACCGTCCGCAGGCCGCCCCATTCGAGCCAATACCACTGTTCGGACGCACACAGATCCGAACCGAGTCCTGATGTCTCTGCCTGTCCGAGGCTGGCGACAAAGGCTCCGGCGGATGCTGTTATGGGCGATCCGAATGCGACCGGTCCGATGCCGGAGGCCTTGAGTTTGAGCTCGGGAACGGGTATCGGCTCTCCGGTGGTCTCCCACGCGTCTGCCGCTGGATAGGCGACGGTAGTTTGGGTTGTGCTCGAGGTCGTGGTCTGTGGCTGGGTTGTGGCGGTCTCGAGGGCCGCAGTTGTCTGAGTCACCTGCGTTGTCGTCGTTTCTGCTGCTGCGATTGTCCCTCTCGTGACCGTGCTGTCTCGATCTACGAACACGAGTGCCCACACGGACACAACGGCAACGAGAAGCAAGAGAGGTATCAGCCACTTCGCTTTACTCGGCTTTGGGTCGGGAGGGAGCGTCCAGTCGTCGAAGTCGAATTCGCCCGTGTCATCGGTGGGGGACGGTGGAGGAGGCTCCGATGCGGACTGTTCAACAGTCGATGCTGTTGCGGCTACGACTGCTGTCCCTTCGGTTGAAGGAGTTGCGTCGCTGATGCTCACGTCAATCCATGGTTTCCCGCAGTTCGGACACAGTGTCTCGTCCGCTGGGCGCGGTGTCCCGCAATGGATACAAACGGGGAGGCTCGAGGAGGTATCGGTCATGACACTGAGATTACGGAGTAACCCCAAATACAAGCTGTCTTTGGAAACTCGTCCGTAGCTCGGCCGACGCATCGCACGCCGCGTCGGAGCGTGTCGACCGTGCGCGGTCTACTGGTCAGTCATCTCGCTGCAGGGTCTGACGTTGTCTTCGATCGTCGCGGCAGAGAGCTCGATGAGCATTGCGTTCCTGGCTTTTTGCCACGGCGCATGGAGGGCACAGAGATCGAACTCTGGACATGGAATCCCTCTTTGAACACATCCTTGATCCTCGATGCTGTCCTCTATGACTTCGATCACCTCGAGAACGGAGACCTCCTTGAGCGAGGCAAGAAGACGATATCCGCCGCGAGGCCCCGGAGTGGATGAGACCCAGCCGGCCTTGACCAGAGGCGATATCACCTGGGGAAGGTAGTGCGTCGTGATGCCGAGCTTATCGGCGAGCAGCTTTCCGGCGATGGTCTCGCCCTCAGCATCCCCGATGCAGCGCATCGCTTTGAGAGCTAGATCCGATTTCTTCGTCATCTCAAGCCGCATGACGGTTCCTTAGTTCGTTAGGTGGCAATATAGGGACTGTGGTGGGTGAAGTCACACGATCCATGGTCGTAGGCAAGAAAGACGGTCCCCGCGCCGGTACGTCCATCTCGGTGGGTGTCGCCGTGGATTCCGGGCCAGTATGTGACCGAAGTGCGAATTCGCTTCGTCTACGCCTGCAGCGGCCCGTCGATCGTCTATGCAGCGATGTATTCAACGGCAGGGAAACGCGACGTCGAGGTTCCTTCTGCGTGGCCTCTGGTCACGTCGCTTTGTTTCCGGACGCTGCCGCGATACCGGCAAGGGCGACATAGGCAGCCCCGGCAGTCAGACGTGTCGTGCGCGCCGCTCGCGGGCGTTTTCTGAACAGGTCGCCGAGGCCGCCCCCGATCAGTGCATAAATCGAGTCGGATACGAGGCCAATCGTCACGAGCGTCATGCCGAGGACAAGCGTCTGCAGCGTTGGGTTCGGAGAGTTTGCATCCACGAACTGAGGCAGAAATGCGAGAAAAAAGATCGCGACCTTTGGGTTGAGAACGTTTACCAGAATTCCCTGGGTGAAGATGCGTCGCAATGATTGCGGCGCGATGTGCGGAGTTGTGAACTCGGCGTCGTCGGCAGTCAGTGTGCGATACCCGATCCAAGCGAGATAGCCAACTCCGAGCCACTTGACCGTCATGTACGCGATCGATGAGCCTGCCAGGAGGATGCTCAGACCAGCCACTGCCGCGACAACGTGAACAGCCGAACCAAGGTTGACACCCACTGCGGACACAAGACCAGCGGTTCTCCCTTGGCTGACGCTACGGGTGAGGATGTAGATCACGGCTGGACCCGGCACGATGACAAGCACAAGTGAGGCGAGTGCAACGATGAGGACTGTATTCGCGTCCGGCATCGGCCGATACTACTTGTGGCGGTATTGTTGGATCACCGCGAGGATTCAAGGAACTGAGGAGTGACATGCCAGAGAATTCGACTATCGATGATCAGGACTGGCTCGTCCCTGCGATCCTTGCCGCGGTGGTTCTCGTCGTGGTTGTGATCGTTGGCATCGTCATCGGCGTGCGCGCGGGGAGCCGGGGTGATGACTCGATTGCTGGGCAACTCGAACGATGGTCCTCGTGTCTGCGTTCCGAGGGAGCCAATGTCCCGCTTGTGGAATCACTGCGCGATGGCGGGTTCCGGATCACGGTTGACGGTTCGCTCCTCGATGAGGGTCTCGATTATGACGCGGTTGCACCCGCGCTCGATGCTTGTGAGAACGAAGCGCCTGACGGAATACGTCAGATCGTATCTCTTCTGGATACGCTGCCCCGTCTGCCTTTCGATGAGTTCGGAACAGGTGCATTTCGCTTCGATGATGCGCAAGATTTCCTGTTCGACCCATTCCAGGAGGAACCCCGTCATGGTGGTCGTGAACGGCGCGATATTGCCGAATTGTGCGAGCGCGGCGAGCACGGCGGAATCGATGAGGCGGACATTCCCCCACGCCTTCGGCGTGTGTGCAAGCGGTCCTCGTAGAGGGCCAGCAGAACGGGCTCGCCACATCGCCAAGCGCCGGAAGCCGATGGAGAGAATGTTCGCCGCGGGCCGGCCCTGCGGTTCAGCTTGACCCTTCGTCAATTGCGGTCAATCTGGTGGTAGTCGCAGGGAGTCCCTACCTTCGGCTCGTGAAGAAAAGGGGTTCACAAACGCTGGTGGCTGTGTGATATTGATGTGCACGCCCCGGATAGGTGGATCCGGCACTTCCAGACGACTGATTCATGTCCGCCGTTGAAGACGACCGTCGATCTGTTGGAGGAAACGGGATGACGACCGGTTCGAAGCCTCGCAAGTCGATCGTGAACAGAGCCGTTCGTGAACGCGAAGAGGCCAAAGAGCGGATGGATCGTGACACACTCAGCCGGTCTGTCAAGGATAGAGAGCGGTCAAAGCTCACGGACGACCGGGGGCGTCTCACCACCGACCTCGTTAGCCAGTATCTCACGTCGATCGGAGAGTTCGAGCTACTCACCGCTGAGAACGAGGTCGATTACGCCCAGAAGATCGAGGCCGGCCAGGCCGCAGAGGAACGCCTCAAGGCTGGCGACTTCAAGACCAAGGGTGAGGAGATCCTCCTCAAGCGACAGGTGCGTCGAGGCGCTGAAGCCAAGGATGCATTTCTCACGGCGAATCTCAGACTCGTCGTGGCGAATGCCAGGAGATACGCAAATACTTCTGGCATCGATTTTCTCGATCTCATCCAGGAGGGCAACCTCGGATTGATTCGGGCAGTCGAGAAGTTCGACTGGCGCAAGGGATTCAAGTTCTCCACGTATGCGACGTGGTGGATCAGACAGGCGATCACTCGGGCGATCGCCGACAAGTCACGAACGGTTCGGATACCCGTCCATCTGCACGACACGCTTGCAGCTGTTCGCGCAGCCCAGGCCTCACTCAAAGCTGAGCTTGGTCGGGACCCGAAACCCGAGGAGATCGCCGAAGAGGCAGGAGTCGAGGTTTCCAAGGTGGAGCTTGCATTGGCCGTCGCCGACACTGTCTCCCTCGAGCAGCCCATCGGAGAAGATGGTGCACAGCTCGGGGACTTTATCGAGGATGAGGATGCCGCTGACCCGGTCAAAGTCACCGAGGAGCTCGATGTTGCGAACTCCCTCAGAAAATCGATCGAGCGACTCCCGATGCGCGAGGGCAGGATCCTTGCGCTGCGATACGGTTTCTACGACGGGATACCGCGAACGCTCGAAGAGATCGGCGAAGAGTTCAACCTCACCCGCGAGCGCATCCGTCAGCTCGAGAAACTTGCACTGTGTCGCTTGCGCCACCCGAGCTTTGGTATTCGGGAACAAGATCTGGTTTGACAGGTACGAGGCCTCAGGTATCAGGCGTCACGCAGGGATCAGGCCTTCGGTTTGTTCTCAGTTCCTGTTTCTGATCTATCCCAACTGATCCGGTTCGGGTAGCGTTGTCATCGGAGGTGGAGCATGCGGCTCGCAGCACTCGTAGGTGGCGAAGCGGAAATCGTTGGACCCGAAGCAACGCTGATGGATGTTGCGAAGGCGATGGCCGATCACGAGGTCGGCGCGGTCGCCGTCGTGGACCGAAGTGGATTGGTTGGGATCTGCACAGATCGTGACCTGGCAATGGCACTTGGCAGGGGATGTACACCTGGGGACGTGGTCTCGACATGCATGACCGAAGGGCCCGATGTTGTGGATCCCGATACGCGCATCAGCGATGCAGCTGCGTGGATGCTCGAGACCGGTTATCGGCACCTTCCGGTGATGGCTGACGGCGAGCTCCTCGGTATCGTCGATGTCCGCGACGTCCTCTGGGCGTTGGTCGAGGATCAGTGAACAGCCGCCAGACAGATCCTTCTCCTTCTGATGCCCGATCGCTCACTTCCGAATCCAGACGACCCTCACATCCGTGACCTCGATGTCCTCAGCCTCAAGTCCGATCTCGATCTCATCAACCTCGGCGGCAGCCACATCCCACTTCTGGCGGATCGCCCGAACCTCGTCTTCGAGGTCGGCGTTGAGGTCCTCGATCTGGCGTCGCTTCGCCTCGATCTTGTCGCCGGCCTTGCGGAGCCTGTTCTCAGCCGATCTTTGGGTTGAGCTTGAGATCTTCGGCTTGCGACCACTCAACAGATCGAGGCCGAGGCCCAGGAGAGCACTTCCCCGTGCATCGTCGAGCTCCCTTTGGGCGCTGTCGGCCGTTCGGAACGCGTCGTCGTAGGCTCGCTTGGCGCTTCGATAGCGAGCCTCGTACCTGTCCCGCAACTTCGCTGTCTCCGTGTCAGCGCTCTCCCCGCCCAGGGTGACCAGCCTGGCGGCGAAGTCATCTGCCGATTCACCGGGACGTGACACGGCCTTGAGAGACTTGTTCCGGTAGACGGTGATGGTCTCGTAACGGTCCAGGTGCTTCTTCAGATCTAACTCCAGTGAGCGGAAATACGAACTCTGGGACAACGGAGCATCCGGCGTGGTGAAGGGAAGTCCGGTATCGACCTGGACGAAGTCTCTCGGATCGTGATCTACCTCGGTGAGATTGCCGGCGTCGAACTCGGTTGATACCGGATGGAGGATCGCCTCCCATGTTTCGCCCTGGTCGATGCCCACTCTGCTCTCGTCGAATCGCAGGCTCACGGTGAGCGCGATCGCTGCCTCGTAGTGGTCACCATCGCTGGCATATCCGACTTCATCGACCCAAGCGGCAGCAGGGTGAAGCGCCCCTGACTCGATTCCGTCAGCGATCTCAGGCTCCAAGGCCGGTTGTTGCTCGGAGGGTCCAGACGACTCGGACGGGGCTTTCTGGGGCGCTGGAGCACGCGCAGATGTTCGTGGCGCCGTTGGTCCCACTGTGACGCTTCCGATCTCCTCCCTCGTCATCGGACCTCGGAGATACGACATGGCCCACCGTGTTGTAAAGATCTCGGGAGCATCCTCCTTTGTGTTGTGGAGCACGAACACTCGCTTGCCGAGACTCGATATCTGTCTGTCGAGCCTTGCCAAGTCAATGTCGCCGCTTGCTGAGGAGAGAGCTTCCATGATGCGTGTTTTGTCACGCTCGGTCTGCAGACGTCCGATGCACCATGTGCCTGCGTTCGACATCGCCTTGTAGTCCAGATCAACAGGATTCTGAGTCGATAGCAGGAGTCCGACGCCGAAGGCACGAGCCTGTTTGAGGATGGTGAGGATCGGCTTCTTTGATGGTGGCTCAGCGGTTGGCGGGACGAACCCGAACACCTCATCCATGTAGATGAGGGCCCTTAGGTCACCGCTACCCGGCTGGGAACGCATCCACGTGATGACCTTCGACAACAGCATCGTGACGATGAACTGACGCTCGGTCTCGTCCAGATGTGCGATGTAGACGATCGATGCCTGGGGCTTGCCCTCTTTCCACAACAGTGATTCCACGTCAAGAGGTTCTCCCTCCATCCAGGAGGCGAACGACGGTGACGCGAGGAGCCCGTTGAGCTTCATCGCCAATGCCATGCGGTCCTTGTCAGGGAAGAAGGTGTCGACGTCGAACACTCCGAGTTTTCGAATCGGAGGTGTGACGATCTGACCGATTAGCGTTGCGATGTCAACGCCGACTCCCTTGCGCCAACTGTACTCAACGAGGTTCGACATCAGTATGTGTTCACGCGAAGAGATCGGGTCGGCGTCGATGTTGACGAGACCAAGCAGGCCCGATACGAAACCTTGTATCTCGTCCCGCATGGCTTCGGACTCCGTGTCCCATGACAGATCTGGCACGTCGAGGTTTCCGATCACGTTGAGAGGTATTCCGGCGTCGGACCCCGGCGTGTAGATAGCCATGTCGATGCTTTCTCGCATCAAACCGATGTCATCACCGCCCAGTCCCCAGGAAGCGAGTCCGCTCGACCATCTGGTTGCCTCTCCGGCCGCTTCTTGCTGAGGCGTCTTGTTCTTCTTGGCCGCGGCCGCAGCATCGATCCACGGTTCGAAGTCCTCGGGAGCGAGATCAGGGAACGTGAGAAGCAGATTCGTCATGTCACCCTTGGGATCGATCACAAGTATTGGGATGTTGTTCCGAAGTGCCTCCTCGAGATAGATCACACCAAGCCCGGTCTTACCAGACCCGGTCATACCGACGATCACTCCATGAGTTGTGAGGTCGGATTGGTCGTACGTGGTCTGGGAGTCAGGGATGCGGTCGCCATCGTCGTTGACTGGTCCGCCGATGAATAGGGTCATGGAGAGACAGTACTCGGGCAGCAGGTATCAGGTGTTCGAAAGAATCCGTCTACTGTCTACGGTCCACGGCCGATCCGGAGGATCGAGAGTTTGAGAAGCCCGATTGCGATCCTTCTCGCCGCGCTGCTTGGAGTGCTCATCTATGTCGGGAACTTCGCGTGGTGGTTCGACCGAGAGGTCGTGGATTCTCAGAACTTCGTTGATTCGGCCGTTGTGGCGATTGGACGAGAAGATTCGAGAGAAGCTATGGGTCGGCTGATCGTCGACCAGCTCGTGGACCGGTATCCGATCCTGATCGTTGTCGAATCGAATCTCGTCGGGATGTTCTCCGATCTCCTGGCTGTTCCCGCCCTCGGCGAGGTAATCGGGGTCGTGGCCATCGACGTGCATGAGCGGATCACTACAGGAAATCAGAATGCGATCGTGATCAACCTCGATGATTACCGTGACGTGATCATGGCGCCACTCATATCCGTTGCACCACGATTGGCAGATCTGATACCTGAGGATTGGTTCGTTTCCATCGAGGTTCTCGACGACGGGGCTCTTCCAGATCTCTCTCTCTATGCACGATGGATCAGCACCGCGCGGTTCGTGGCGTTTGTCGGGGCGGCAGCGCTCACGGCTCTCCTGCTTTGGATCGTGAAACGGCGGGGCATAGGGGTAGTGCTGGTCGGGATGGTGTTCATGCTCGCGGGTTTTGTGTCTGGCCTGCTGGTGCCCGGTGGCAGATGGCTAGCGATGAGAGATGTCGATAGCCGATCCATTGAAGTTCTCGTAACGAACGCGTACAACGAGTTCGCGAGATCGCTCTTGCTGAGTGCAGCGGTACTTGTCCTGATTGGTCTTGGACTTGTCGCGGTCGGTACCGCATTGTGGTCTTCGCTCGAAGACGACCGATCGACACGCACAAGTGCTATTTGACCGAGAGTCGCTTGCGCAGCTCTTCGACCGCCGTGTCGACGCTCCGGAAGATGCTGACGAAATCAGGCGTTATTGCCAGTACTGCCTCGAGATGCGGTACCAGGCTCACCCATGGTTCGCCGACAGCGACGACCGGCTTTGGAGTCTGATTGGAGAAGGGGGCCACATATGCGAGATTCCAAGCCACCATCAACTCTGCGGCCGTCCCGAGGCTGCCCCACAGTGCGATCGAGCCTGCCGTACCTTCAGTGAGGAGGCCGATCCGATGGGTGAGGGACGTCGCGGGCAGCTCCAGGGAAATATGATCGTTCGCTTTCGCCCGATCTGAGAACACGGATGGGGCCGTTACTCCGATGACGTGCCCGCCGGCTTCCTTCGCGCCACGGCTGACGGCTTCCATTGCCCCTGAGTAGCCACCCGTGGCAACCGAGAACCCTGCGGAGGCGAGCAATCTGCCACACTGCATGGCAGCTTCATACTGAACGTCGCCTTCGACTGATCCTGATGCGCCGAACACGGCGATCGTCTTTTCCATGGCTGATGAGGCTAGCGCCACGATCACCAACCTGCGCTGAACGATCACGTCGACGGGTACCGTTGTCGGCATGAACCCGCCGGTCGCGCACAAGAAACCCCATTCCCGGTCTTTGCACACCGAGATCGTTGACGATCCATGGTTCTGGCTCAATGACAGGTCCGATCCGGAGGTCATTGCCCACATCGAAGCCGAGAACATCTATACATCGACAGTGATGGAGCCGACGGCTGAATTGCAGGAGACGATCTTCTCCGAGATCAAGGACCGTACGCTCGAGACTGATCTCTCGGTCCCCGCACAGAAAGGGGACTACTGGTACACCGCCCGGACCGAGGAGGGCAAGGCGTACGCGATAAGAGTTCGCCTGGCGGGTAGTCCGGATGGCGCCTCCGAACTCGTGCTGGATGAGAACGCCGAAGCCGAAGGCAACGAGTATTTCCGGCTCGGTAACTTCTCCGTGAGTTCTGACCATCGTTTCCTCGCGTATTCAACGGACACCACGGGTGCCGAGAGTTACACGACCCGGATTCGCGAGATCACGACCCAGAAGGAGCTCTCGGACGTCTTGACCGAGTGCCGATACGGGTTGGCCTGGTCGAAAGATGGAGCGCATCTCTTCTACACGGTTGCAGACGAAACGCTTCGACCCTTTCAGATATGGCGGCACAAGATCGGGACCAATCAGTCCGGGGACGTCCTCGTGCTCCATGAAGACGATGACCGCTATTACCTCGATCTCGGTAAGACGCGCTCGGGCGACTACATCGTCATCACTGCAGACTCGGCGGTTACCGAGTCTGCGTGGGTGATTCCGGCCGATGACGCGGTGACCGATCCGCGGCCCGTTCTGCCCCGTGTCGAGGGCGTGCAGTACTCGATCGACCACCGGGATGACGTCTTTTGGATCATTATCAACGACGAGGGTGCTGATGGGAGGCTGGTGACGATTCCAGTGGACGGGGGTGAGCTGTCCGAGGTGGTCGAGCACTCATCAGGAAGAAAGCTGGAACGGCCGATGTGTTTTGCGGATCACGTTCTCGTGTGGGGGAGAGCAGACGGCCTTCCGGCCGTGTTCGTACTCGGTGATGGTGTGCTGACACCGATCGAGTTCGACGAACCGCTATATGAAGTCATGCCGGATGCGAACCACGAGTTCTCCGCTTCGAAGATCCGATACGCGTTCGAGTCGTTGGTGACACCCCTGAGTATCTACGACCATGATCTCGTCACAGGCGAACGAACGTTGCTCAAGCAAACCCCCGTGCTCGGTGGTTTCAATCCAACTGATTACGTTCAGGAGCGATATTGGGCTCGTGCCCGTGACGGAGCGATGGTCCCCATCAGCTATGTGAGGCATATCGACACGCCGCTGGACGGTTCGGCTGCACTGGTGTTATACGCATACGGCGCATATGAGTTGTCCGTACCGCTGCGGTTCTCGATTGCTCGTCTCAGCCTGCTTGACCGTGGCATTGGGTATGCAATCGCTCATGTTCGCGGCGGCGGGGAGCTGGGGAAGGCATGGTACGAGACTGGCAAGCTCGCCGACAAGGCCAATACCTTTTGTGACTTTGTCGATGCAGCCGAGTACCTGGCTGATGCGGGAGTGTGTTCGGCGTCCCGCATCGCAGCAAGGGGCGCCTCGGCTGGTGGTCTCACTGTGGGCGCAGCACTGAACCTTGCCCCATCGACCTTTGCCGCGATCGTCGCGGAAGTCCCGTTCGTCGACGTCGTGAACACGATGCTCGATCCTGATCTGCCGCTGACGGTTGTTGAGTGGGAAGAGTGGGGCAACCCACGAGTGGCGGAGGAGTATGCATGGATCCGTGCGTACGCACCGTATGAAAACGTTGGCCGTGTCGACCATCCACCGATCCTTGTTACGGCCGGTCTCAACGATCCGAGAGTGTCGTATTGGGAACCAGCCAAGTGGGTGCAGCTCTTGCGTGAGCTTTCCACATCAGACACAGGCGTATTGTTGAAGACCGAGATGACAGCCGGTCACTTCGCCCGGTCGGGCCGCTACGACCTGTGGCGCGACGAAGCAGTTGTCCTTGCATTTCTACTCACTCGGCTCGGTGTCCCAGGCGCTGCCTAATGCCCCGGGCACTCCAGCGTTACGTCTTCGTCGGTTGCGTCGGACGGTTTGATGCCTGCGGCAACCACGTAACGGAGGTGGTCGCGGTCGTGGCATGAATCGATCAAGTTCTGATTGTTGGACCAGGCCTTGAGAAGCACACCGTGCGGAAGGCCCTGTGCCCCCTCGATCGTCGTGAGCTCGAGCGTGCGGACTTCCGACTCGACGAGTTCGAAGATGTCGAACTCGCCCACGTTCTCCTTCTCAGTTTCCAGGTCCGCGATTGCCCGCTTCTTGGTCTTTGTCGTCTGGCGCGATAGCACTGCAGCGATAACCAGGAATGCAACGACCGCAAGCACGATTGCCGTGATCATCCTTTTCGCTCCGTTCGTCCGTAGGCATCCATGTGCCGCTTGATGTCATCTTCCCCCACGTAGGAACCGACGTCGACCTCGATCACTTCGAGCACGTCATCGCCGGGGTTTTCGAGGCGATGTATCTCACCGGATGGAATGTACACCGACTCCTTGGTCGGAACGAGTCGGGAGGTCTCTCCTGTGGTGATTCGTGCGACACCCTTGATGACGAGCCAGTTCTCTGAACGATGGCGGTGTGACTTGAGGGAAGTCTTACCCCCTGGGTCAAGCCAGAGGTGTAGGACGCGATATCCCTCACCGGAGTCGATTGTGACAAAGCGTCCCCACGGGCGGAGTTCCGTTCCGTCTGTGTCGAGTTCCGACCTCTGCTCCCTCTTGAGGATCTCGACGACCTTCCGCACGTCCTGGGCTGCGTCCCTATTGGCAACGAGAACTGCATCTGGCGTGTCGACAACGACCATGTTGTCGATGCCCACAGTGGCCACGAGTCTGTCTGAGGCTTTCACGTAACTACCAGACGTTTCGACCGACAAGACGTCGCCCACGAGGACGTTTCCCTCTGCGTCCTTCTCCGCGATGTCCCACAGGGACTCCCACGTCCCAACATCATTCCATCCGGGATCTGTAGGTACTACCGCTGCCATCGAAGTTCGTTCCATGACTGCGTAGTCGACTGAGTCTGCACGGCATTCGGTGAAGGCGGCAGCATCGAGGCGCAGCCTGTTTCCCTCAGTTCGCGAGTTCTTGTGCGCAGCGGCACTCGAGGCGGCGATGTCTGGAGCGAGATTCTCGAGTTCCGTGAGGTAGATGGATGCCCTGATGAGGAACATGCCTGAATTCCAGAGGTACTCGCCCGACTCGAAGTAGGCGTTCGCGGTTTCTTGATCCGGCTTCTCCTTGAACTCGTTCACGCGCTTGACTGTTGATGTGATGGGCGAGCCAACCTTGATGTATCCGTACCCGGTCTCTGGTCGCGATGGTGTTATCCCGAATGTCACGAGATATCCGGAGCACGCAGCCTCTGTAGCTGAGCCAATGGCTTCCTGGAAGGCCCGCTCATCGGTGATCGTGTGGTCTGCTGGAAGTACCAGCAGAAGTGGATCTCCGTGGGTCATCGCTTCGTAGGCTGCCACGGCGACCGCGGGTGCGGTATTTCGGCCCACGGGCTCGAGGATCAAGAGGGCCTCCGGATATCCCGAGGCGACCATCTCGCGGGTTATGGCATCAGCATGGTCCTCGTTGGTGACGATGATCGGCGGTGCCGCGGCATCGAGGGCTGAAACCCTGTCGATGGTTGCGCGCATCATGGAGCGATCGTCGACCAGGGGCAGAAGCTGTTTCGGCTGCATCAAGCGCGACGCGGGCCACAACCTCGTTCCGCTACCGCCAGATAGCACCACAGGAACGATGGTGGGTTTTTTTTCACTCACAACGCTGAAGAATGTATCGAATCGGCGACCTCACGCAAAGTACCATGTCTATGTATCGGCTGGTGGGATGCTGAGTACCTCGTCGCAGGCCTCGGGAGTACCGAACACCGTGAGGCGGTCCCCTGCTCGGATCATCGTGTCGCCGTGGGGCACGAGGACAGAAGTTCCACGCTGTACAGACACAAGAACGATGTCCGCCGGCCAAGGGATGTGCGCGACGTCTCGGTTCGCAAGCGTTGACGCTGTATTGATCGACATGTCGAAGAAGTCCGCGCCGGGCTGCGAACGGATTCTCGATCGTTCCCTGTAGAGCTCTCTGCCCTTGGACATGGACAGGGCCTGTTCGTAAGCTCGTACGACCGAGATCCTCCTGAACATCCCCACGACATGTTTTGGATCGTTCGGGTCGACAACAGGCACTCTTCCAATACCGAGTGAAGACATGCGGGCGAGGGCGCTCGAAACGGGCATATCGGGAGTGATCGTGATCACTTCCTTGGACATAGCGTCTGCAACCGTCGCGGTCATGGACGGTCCTCCTGCTTTGCGAATGTCAGACAGTGTGATCATGCCAACGAGACGGTCTTTGTCGTTGAACACTGGGGCGCCATGGTGGGCAGTGGCATCGAAAAATTCTGCGGCTTCGGCGAGGGTGTTCCAACGATGAAGTCCGCCATCGTGGGGCAGCATCACAGAATCGACCATGACCGTATCGAGGAGGTCGATATCCTCGGACTTCGGCAGTGTGATGCCCTTTCGAACCAAAGGGATCGTATAGACGGACTCGGGGTGGAGACGGTCACCCAGATACGTGGCAAGCGCTGCCCCGAGCATCAGGGGAAGCACGAGCTCGTAGTTCCCTGTGAGTTCGAAGACGATGATCACGGACGTGAGTGGGGCCCGGGCGATCGTCGCGAAGGTCGCGGCCATTCCGACGACGGCGAACGCTCCCGTGTCGAGTCCATCAAACCCGAAACCTTGTTCCATCACGATCGCAAACGCGGCTCCGATGGAACCACCGATGACGAGGGCAGGCATAAAGGTTCCAGCCGAACCTCCCCCTGCTCTGGTGAGCGCTGAGGTCGCGATCTTCGCAATCGCAACAAGGCCGAGGCCCCACCATACGTATGACCCTGCCCCCTCAAGTCGCAGCAGCTCTGACAGGAAGTTCTGACCGGTACCAAGGGACTCGGGCCACACGACTCCGAGCAGGCCTACGGAAAGCCCGAAGATCACGGGACGGGACCACCTCGGCAATCTCGATGGCAGGGAGGACGCCTCCGTGATGTCGAGCGCGCGGAGATAGACGATGCCGATTATGACAGCAAGAACGGCGAGTGTTGCATAGAGAAACAACTCAGCGGGACTTCCGAGAGCATGGGCAGGAGACGTCAGGATGCTTTCTTCGCCCACAATGAGTTCCATGGTTACCGCCGCAGCCACGGATGCGATGACGACGGCGTTGAGATGACGGATCGCAAAGGAACCGAGGATCACCTCCATTGCGAACATCATCCCTGCGATCGGAGCGTTGAAGCTTGCGCCGATTCCGGCTCCTGCGCCTGCTGCGACAAGGCTCCGGATACGGTCATGGTCGAAGCCTGTGTACCTTGCAAGGGATGACCCGATAGAAGCGCCGATGTAGGCGATCGGACCCTCACGTCCTCCCGACCCGCCGGTACCGAGAGTTGCGGCCGATGCGAGGATCTTCGGGACGATCTTTCCCGTGGGGAGGTAACCGCCGTGGAGACCCAGGCCGATCATCGTCTCCGTGATACCCCCTCCCGAGATTGCCGGACCCCAACGTTTGTCGATCAGCCATGAGGCGGTCATACCTACAGGGACACTTATCGCCACGACCCAGACTCCCCAGCGAGACCACTCCGAGAATGCGAGGGTGCCCTGACTGACGAGGTGGACGAGGCTTACGAGAGCCGCAGCGGCGACGCCAACGAACAGACCGAGAACTACAGCCGCGAACAGGAACGAGGCCGGGCCGCGTTTGCTCAGGGTCGCCTTGAATCTCGATACGATGCGCATGCCAACCGGACGCTAACGACATGGCGGTGGCACTCGCAACATGCGGGAACAGTCCATGTCTGCGCTACGTTGTTTTCGTATGTTTCGTCGAAAACCTCACTCTGTGCCCGATGCCCTAGACGCTCTCCCCGGTCGACCCGCCGGTCCCGACTTGAGCGGCATCCACTTCCTCAATGGGAAGCCGATCATTCCTCCGTTCCCTGACGGTATCGCAGTTGTCTACGTTGGGATGGGATGCTTCTGGGGCGCGGAGAGCATCTTTTGGAAGCTTCCGGGCGTTTACACGACGGCGGTTGGCTATATGGGTGGATTCACTGAGAATCCAACGTATGAGGACGTCTGCACCGGGCGGACGGGACACGCAGAGGTCGCGCTCGTGGCTTATGACCCTGAGGTCGTCACATTCGATCGGATTCTCAAGAGCTTCTGGGAAGAGCATGACCCCACCCAGAAGGACCGCCAGGGAAATGACGTTGGTTCCCAGTATCGGTCGGTTATCTACTGGACCACAGAGGACCAACGTACCGCGGCACTCGAAGCGATGAAGGTATACGGAGTCGCCCTTCGGGACGCCGGGTACGAGGCGATCGCAACGGAGATCGCCGAAGCCGGCGCGTTCTACTACGCAGAGGAGTACCACCAGCAGTATCTGGCCAAGAACCCCGGCGGTTACTGCAACCACGGCTTCTGCCAGATCGAATTCACGTCTCCTGTCTCGCTCGGCGAGTAGCCTGATCCGGCACTGGGTACCAACTGCAAGGGAGCGCGAGATGGAGTGGGTTGCGAGGTTCATGTGGACGGTCATCATTGCCCTGTTCGTGGGTGCGCTGATCGGCGGATTGGCGAGAATCCTTTTGCCGGGGAAGCAGAGGATGACGTTCACGGCCACCATCGGTGTCGGTTTCGTCGCAGCACTGATCGGTGGTCTGCTCGCTGATGCGCTTGGTCTTGCGGACACCGATGGAATCGACTGGATCAAGTTCGCCATACAACTCGGCCTTGCCGTTGTGGGGGTCGGCTTCTATTCAGGCTGGTTCTTCAAGAGATAGTCACCCATCACCTTCCAACCAGTATCGGTGCATGCGATGGGTGCCCGTTTCGACGATGAACAGTGGTTGTTGCCGGCCACAGAGCTCGGAGATACCCGACTCGTCTTGTGTTTCGACCTACCGTTGACGGGCAAGAGGAGGAACAATGGGCGGTGACGGTCGGTGGCGGCTTTTCAAGGATGAAGGAAAGTACCTGGATCGATTTGGTCTTGTCCTTGCCCTGACGACGATCTCGGTGTCCGTGCTTGCCCTTGTTGATCTGGACGATCCCGGTGAGAACCTGCGTTCTTCGGTCGGGCGGCTCGTCGTCACGTTCACGGTTGGGATCACGCTGCTGATCGCTTTGCGGGCTTCAGGAGTTACGAGGTCGTGGCAGAGATTTGCCGACATCGTCATAGGTCTCACACTCGTGGCTGAGGTCATTTTCGAGTTGTTGACCCCATTTCTCGATCTCGCCCCCTCCCTCAACCCGGGTCGTCCGAGTGCGCTTTGGGTCGCCATCGCAGTTCTGTCACCCATCGTTGTCCTTCGTCGCGTCTTGTCCCACTCCGCGGTCACCTATGAGACGCTGGCAGGGGCGCTGTCGGTGTACCTTCTCGTAGCGATCGCATTCAGCTACCTGTTCCTAGAAGTGCAGCGATTCGGTTCTGTCCCGTTCTTTGGTGTTGAAGAGTCGACCTCGAGTTTCATGTACTTCTCCCTCGTGACGGTGACCACCGTCGGGTATGGAGATCTTGCTGCTGTGTCGGATCTCGGGCGGTACCTCGCAACAGCAGAGGCGATCATTGGGCAGGTATTTCTCGTCACGATCGTCGCACGCCTCGTGAGTTTGTACTCGCGTGCACCGACCCAGCCGGAATTAGACTGATCGAGTCCGCGACCCGGAGAATCGATGTCGACGCCCCATATTGCAGCAGCCGAAGGCGAAATTGCTGAAGCCGTATTGCTTCCTGGTGATCCCTTGCGAGCTAAGTTCATCGCCGAGACCTTCTTCGAGGATGCCAGAGAAGTGACCGGCGTGCGCGGCATGCTCGGATTCACCGGCGCGTACAAGGGAATGTCGGTGTCGGTGATGGGTACCGGAATGGGGATTCCATCCGCTTCGATATACATCACCGAGCTGATCCGTTTCTATGGAGTCAAGCGTCTTGTTCGTGTTGGCTCATGTGGCGGTTTGTCCGTAGATGTCCCACTGCGAGGAATCATTCTCGCTTCGGGGGCGTGCACAGATTCCGGTGTCAACCGTGCACGGTACGGGGGTTGGGACTTCGCCGCCACAGCGGACTTCAGACTTCTCTCGGCAACCGCTGAGGCTGCGGAGGCTGCCGACCAGGTTGTCCACGTCGGAAACGTCCATTCATCCGACAGCTTCTACAACCCGGTTCCGAATGCGCTCGAGATCTGGCAGGGGATGAACGTCCTTGCCGTGGAGATGGAAGCAGCAGGCTTGTACGGCATCGCGGCTTCAGAGGGTGTCCGATCCCTGTGTGTTCTGACGGTGTCGGACCACCTCGTCACTCAGGAAGAGACGACCTCGGAGGAACGTGAGCGCACGTTCGGAGACATGGTCACGCTCGCACTCGAGGGTTTGCTCGCTGACGCTTCTTAGAAACTCAGTTCAACATCGTCTTGTTTCGGTCTACGCTTCGGACCATGACCCGCACCTTCTCTCTCACATACGACTATCTCTGTCCGTTCGCACGTAACGCCAACGAGACCGTCGTCGGCATGCTTCAGAATGGTGCACGGTACGAGGTGACATTCATCCCTTTCTCCCTCGAGGAGAACCACGCACAGGACGGAGATGTCCCCGAGTGGGAGCTACCGATCGGTGAGGTTGGCAGTGGTGTACTCGCGCTGCTGTGGTCGATAGCGGTCAGGGACAGTGTCCCCGAATCCTTCCTGGATTTTCACGTCGCACTCTTCGCTTCCCGTCATGATGACGGTGCCGACATCAACGACGAAGCTGTGCTGCGATCCGTCGCGCAGTCGGTCGGCCTCGACTCGGACGTCATCCGTGCCGAGGTGGCTTCGGGAATCCCGGCCAAGACGCTCGCAGGTGAACACATGGGAGTTGTGAAGGACTATCACGTGTTCGGCGTGCCGACGTTCATCCAGGATGATGACGCCGTGTTCGTTCGAATCATGAACAGGCACGAGCCAGCCGACGTCGAGAAAGTTCTCGAGATGCTGAGTTGGACGAACCTCAACGAGTTCAAGCGAACCACGATCGATCGTTAGCGCCGTGACCTGTCACGTGTCGTCCATTGCCTGACTCATGGCCCATCCGACTGCCGCCACCCCCGAAGAGATGCGAGCCCTGATCGCGGGGAGACGCACGGATGACCCCTCGTGGTTCACCTATGGCGACATGACGCTGAATCCCGAGTCGATCGTCGACAAACTCACAGAACACATCACCGAGCGGCGCAGAGACGAGATAGAGGCTGTACTCGACAGACGGACGCTCAACGTAACTGCCGTCATCGATGGCATGGTGGACCTCGGCAACGTTTCTGCGATCATGCGTTCCGCCGAGGCGTTCGGTGTTCAAACGGTGCATGCAATCGATACATCCGACGCGTTCAAGAGGTCCCGTAGAACCACGAGAGGCGCCGACAAATGGCTCGATCGCTATCGATGGCAGGAAGCAACCTCCTGCTTCGACCATCTAGAAAGAGCCGGTTACAGGGTTCTACTTGCAGCCGCGACGGCCGCGGCGACACCGATCAGCGAGACCGATCTGACCATGAAGGTGGCTGTCGTGTTCGGCAACGAACGTGAGGGTGTTTCTGCAGACACACAGCGTTTCGTCGACGAGTCGATTCAGATTCCCATGGAGGGTTTCGTCGAGAGCCTCAACGTGTCCGTCGCGGCATCGATAGTGCTCCATGAGGTCCACCGCCAGAGGATGAAGCGATACGGCCGCAACGGCGATCTATCTCCAGAGGACAAGGATCGCATTCGTGCTGTGTGGTATCTCAAGTCGGTGCGGGAAGCAGAGGCAATCGTGCAGAGAGCCGTAGACGGTAAACCGAAGAACGGACGCACCTAATCGTTGGTCGTCTGTCGTTCCACGACCTGAATCTCCGAGTGGGCTCCCTCGCTGACCGTCCAGTATGCGAGGTCCATGTCGAAGGTGATCGCCTCGCCCTGATGCTCGTCCGGTGATGGCGAGATGCACGGCGTGTCGGCGAGCATCTCAGTCACGGAGATACCGACCTCTCTACGCCACATCCACACTGATCGATAGCCGCGCAGCGCGAGCGTGGTCCCGTCGGCGCTCATGTCGGCGCCCGAGACTTCCCCACCGAGGAACAAGGTGGCAACCAGAGTGAGGTCGATAGGGCCATCTGATGGCGACAGCGATCCTTTGAACACGAGCGCTTCGTCGAGGGCCTTTGTGACGAGGTACAGAGCGGGTTCGACCGGATCGATGAAGAGGGCCTCTGCGTTGTGGCTTGCGTCAGGATACCGATAGATAAGCGGTGTGGACTCACCGAACGTACCGTCGAGATCGGCAGGGTCGGCGTCGAGCACGCGATAGATGGTCACAAGCCCACCTCGGATGTTGAAGTTGTCTCCGATGTCTCCTACGTACAGGTAGGCGCCACCACCCCCAGGCCCTGGTCCAGCAGCCATGTCCTCCCAATCGAGTGCGAAGGCATCCGGTATCTCGTACCCGCCAAGATCCTCTCCGGACTCGGTAAATGCGTGCAGCATTGCTCTGCCTCGCGAGTCGTTGTGCGACCAGAGAATGTCGGGAGTGGTTCGGCTCGCGGCGAGTCCGGATGCTTCGACGAGTTCCGTCGTTGCAACCGTCCCGGTGGTGATGATTCCTGAATAGAGATCGCAGACAGCAGTATCGGAAGAGAGGGTCGTGGTCGATGTCGTTGTTCGTGGGATGGAGGTCGTTGGCACAGGAGGGTCCGGTGCCAGCGAGGTTGTGGGTGCAGCTTCTCCCGCCGAGTCGCCTGCGCGCAGGGCTATCGAGATGACAACGACCGCGGCGGCGATCAGGATCAGAGCCAGAGTCGACCTGCGCATCGGACAAGGGTATCGGTCGTTTAGTGGTCTGTCTCCGCGAGTACGCGTAACGCGACTGCCTGGGCGATGCTCGCAGACGCGACATCTGCCAGTTCAACACTCTCGTTCGGTCCGTGATACCTACTCATCGGATCGGCAACACCGATGAGAAGCACCGCTGCATCCGGGTAGACACGCGAGAACGCAGCTACGAACGGTATGGACCCACCCATTCCTGTCTCAACCGGCGTAGCGTCGTAGCCTGCGCGCATGCCTTCGCGGTATGCGTCGTACATGTCACCGACGGTGTCGAGATCGACAGCGGAACCCAGCGCACCCGGTTCGATGATGATCTCCGCGCCCCATGGCACTGCGGCCTCGAGGTGGGAGATGAGCGCATCACGGGCTGTTTCAGGATCCTGGCCTGGTGCGATACGCATCGAGACCTTTGCGCTCGCCTCTGGGACGATCTGGTTGATGGCTTGTCCGATCGGCACCGAATCCATAGCGAGCACCGAGATGGATGGCTGTGTCCAAAGGCGCGACGTGAGTGAGCCGTGCCCGACAAGCTCGAGGCCGTCGACCGGAAGAGTCTGATCGGCCAGCTCCTCTGGCGTGAGCTCGAGTGCATCTGCGTCATGTTCGACGAGGCCCTTCACGGCTACGGAGCCGTCGTTTCGGTGCAGAGAGCTGAGGACACGAGCGAGGACGATGTTGGCGTCCGGGTAGGCGCCTCCGAACGAACCAGAGTGAACGGCGTACGTGAGCGTGCGAACGGTCACTGTGCAGTCAACGAGTCCGCGCAATGAAGTTGTGAGTGTCGGTGTTCCCACTCGCCAGTTTCCTGCGTCCCCAATGATGATCGCATCGGAGGCGATCAGATCGGTGTACTCATCGAGAAATTCGACCAGGTGTGCAGAACCGATCTCTTCCTCTCCTTCGATGAACACCTTGATAGTCACGGGAATATCGGTGCCCAGTGCCCGAATAGATGCGAGATGCATCGCTATTCCTGCCTTGTCGTCCGCAGCGCCGCGTCCAAAGAGTCGACCTTCGCGTACAAAGGGGTCGAACGGTGAATCATCCCATTCATCTACCGGGCCGGGGGGCTGCACGTCGTGATGGGCGTAGAGGAGTACGGTTGGCGCGTTCTCTGGGCCGCGTATATGGCCGTAAACGGCCGGGTGAGCACCCTCTATCTCGAGAAGGCGCACATCCTGGAGGCCCGCAGCTTCCAGGAGCGATGCGACGAAGTCGGCAGATCTCCGAACTTCGCCGGCCGGGTATCCAGGCGCACTCACTGAAGGGATTCTCACCATCGCCTCGAGCTCGTCGCGGATACGCGACAGGTCGGAGTGAACTGCCTGTCTCAGGTCGTCATACATCAACCCATCGTATCCATGAGACGTGTATGTTGCTATCAGGCGAACCGTATCGAGCTCGTAGGACGTTCCGGTCGAAGATCGACGGCCGCCGCGAAGGAGAGCTCGAAGGGCTGTGTTGGCTTGAGACGATGGCTCGTGATGCCGAGGTCGGTGGGTGCGGCGGGAAGGTCGAGCACAATGTGTGAAATCCCGAATGCTTGGGCATAACCAATGGCGCCGTCCATCGAAGCGGCGATCTCATAGGCAGTGCGAAGGGCACGGTAACCGTCGCTGGCCAGGTCCTCGGCGACCGTGTTTCCGGTGAGTGCTGCGATCGCTTCGGTCGAGAGGAGGTCGTCTCTGCCTGATATCGACACCGTGGCCCGTCCTGATCGTTCTGTGGTTTGCAGGGTGATGTACCCGCATCCTGAATCCGTGGCCGCGTGGAGCACGGTCCGAAGGATTTGCCGCACTTTTGCGCTGTCACCCCACGCGCGACTTTTGGTGAGGTCTGATTCGAAGATCGCTTCGGTTCTCATGGTTGAAGCAACGGATGCGATCTCCTCATCGAGTATGACCACACCCCCGATCGCCGTGTCGTCGATGGTGTTCGGATTCATGTCTGCTAGGTCAGACAGAGCCATCTCCACTTCTCGGGCATCTGTTCGGATTGCCAGCAGCATTTCTCGCTGTTCGTCGAATGCGAGGCCCGGAGAGTCAACCATGTGGTCGGCGAAACCGACGATCGATGTGAGAGGATCTCTCAGTGTGTATGCCATCCGTGTCCGCAACGAGGCGTCTGCCGTGCGCATGGACGCGATCTCGTCGACCATGCGGTCGCGTTCCTCGGTGAGAGTTTCGTTGCGTCGAACCGCAGACGCGGTGTAGATGCCAAGGGCAACGAAAGCGACTGCACTACCGACCATCACGAGGCGTGGAGTGGTTGACATCGTTGTAGCGATTCCTCCCAGAACGAAAAGGACGCCACCAGTTACCGCTGTCACGATCCAAGCGGTCGGAGCTGTTCGGTCGATGTGCATGTGGTACCTCACGGCATACATCGACAGCAGGGAGATATCGGTGGAGGATGTTTGTACCTTGCTCGGACGCACTAGTCCTCCCAGTCGTCGGCTGTCGCGTGTCAGCAGGAACCGAAGCGATGCGGCTTCGTGGATTCTCGCTCCGCTCTGGAGGTGACGGTACCTGTAGCCTGACGACATGGAAACGCCGATCATGGTGCCGATCGAGGTGCCGCTCGTGGGTGATGAGCGCCGGAAGAACTGGGCGAAAGTCATCACCAATGTTGACGAAACACTGACGTCCGGATGGGCATTTGAGGGGGACTTTGTCGCTACCGGTGGCATACAGGACGTGCCCATTGGATCGGTGCTGATGGTCTACGGCGAGCGCGGATCCCGCAGCAATCCTCAGATCGAGGCTCGGCTGTTCAAGGTCAACAATGACGGGACGGTGAGTCACATCTCGAGTGCGAAGGGCCGCGCCTGGGCGCGAACGCTGCGCGACGAGGTAGTACTGCTCCTGACGGACAAGGACGAGGCTCCTGCCACAGGGCAACCTTGGGATACCGGGCTGCTCCAGTATTCGATCGAGGCGCTTGCCGAGGAGCTACGCCGAAGAGGTCGATGACCTCCTGGCGAGAGTCAGGGCGAACCTGTTCTCGCTGTCTGTCCACCAGTTCGTTGTGCTGAGACCCGCCGCATCGAGTTCGGACTGGATCTGGTGTCGTGTGAACTTGCATGACCATTCTGTGTGGATCGACTCGTCGGACTTGAGGTGAACATCGAAATCGATCGCTGCCAGATGTGCGTGCACCTCCCGATTCGCCTTCAGGCTCTGTTTCATACAGCCGTGTTCGGTGTCAAGCCTCGTCTCGTGATCGAACGCATCCAGATCGAAGTTGCCATCGAGCTCGCGGTTCAGGACCGCCAGAATATTCTTGTTGAAGGTTGCAGATAGGCCGGCCTTGTCGTCGTAGGCGGCGTAGAGCGTGGTCGCGTCCTTGATGAGATCGACCCCGAGCAGGAAGCCATCGTCACCGTCGATCATCGAGGCGATCGCTCTGAAAAAGCCCGGTCGCTCGTGAGGGGGCAGGTTACCAACCGTTGATCCGAGGAATGCAACGAGCCTCCGGCCGTGTCTCGGCACCGCATCGAGATCTGAAGCAAAGTCTCCCTGGTAACCACGAACGTGCAGCCATGGATAGGTCTCGGTGAGATTGTTCCCGGCATGTCGGAGAGCTGCTTCCGACACGTCGATCGGCACATACACGTCGCCGGCTTCTCGCTCGTGGATCGCTGTCAACAGCAAGCGCGTCTTGCGCGCATACCCTGCACCGATCTCCACGAGCTCATCGGGGTGAATAGCGGCAATTATCTCGTCTGCGTAGGTCTCCAGGATCTCGGTCTCAGCCCTTGTCAGGTAGTACTCGGGCAGCAGGGTGATCTCCTCGAACAACGCAGACCCGCGGTCATCGTAGAAGTAGATCGATGGCAGGCTTTTGTGTTCTGAAGCGAGTCCGTTTCGAACATCCTTGATCATCTGTTCGCGAAAGTCGTGCGGATGACCGATTCGGGTCAGTGTGAATCGTGGCTCGTTCTGGGTCATGTGACATCCCATGCGAGCCTGATACCGGCCAAGATTTGTCGACGTTGTCGATAGTCCCAATTGCGAAAGGTGTTTCGAGCCACTGCAGGTGCTGTAGCCCACGATGCACCTCTGAGAACTCGAAAGTTCTCATCGGAGAAGAAGACCTCGGAATACTCGGCGTATGGGAAGGTCGAGTATCCCGGATAGGGGAGGAAGCGTGATGATGTCCATTCATATACATCGCCAAGGAGTTGTTCAACGCCGTAGGCAGATGCGCCAAGGGGATACGACCCGATCGGAGCGGGGCCCCATCCGAGCTGCCCGAGGTTTGCGTGCTCTGTCGTCGGAGCGTCGTTGCCCCATGGATACTTCCGTACGTTCCCCGTGTCGCTGTCGAAACTCGCGGCTTTCTCCCACTCAGCTTCGGTCGGAAGACGTCCTCCTTCGAAGTTGGCGAGGGCCTCTGCCTCCCAGAAGCTGACATGAATCACCGGTTCAGCGGGGTCGAGCGTTCGTAAAGTACCAAACATGAGCTGGGTCCACCCGCCTTCTCCATCGGCGTGCCACCCCTGAGGGGCTTCGTGATCGACTTCCTCTCTCCAGGACCATCCCGCTGAACTCCACAGCTCAGAGCGTTGGTAGCCGCCCTCCTTGATGAACGTGGCGTATCTGTGGTTGGTCACGGGGAACCTGTCGATTTCGAACGTATCGACGTGCACGTCGTGGGATGGTCGTTCGTTGTCATAGGCCGATATGCGGTCGTCCGTTCCCATGGCGAAGGACCCACCCTCGATTCGTACTCGTTCGGTTTCTTCGACCGCTCGCTGACGAGGTATCCGTCGTGTTGTCATGAGCTCGTATGGGGTGAGATCTGATCGCAGGTTCAGCGCCTGCAAGATCGTTTCCTGATGTTGCGCTTCGTGTTGGATGGTCATCGCAAAGACGAATCCATCCTTCGCGAGTTCGGGGCCATCAACTGTGTCGGTCGTCCCGAGCACCGTGTCGACGTCGTGCCGCACCTCGTTGAGGTATTCGGTTGCCTCTTGGCGATCGAGCAGGGGGAGGTCGCCCCGCACCCAGCGTGGGTTGTCGAAGGGGTTGTACATGGCGTCGCGCGCAGCGTCATGTGCCTCCCGGCCGCCGAGCTCGCGTAACAGCCAGAACTCCTCGAAGTTCGCAATGTGTCCCATGTCCCACACGAGCGGACTCATGAGCGGATCGAACTGTTCAACCAGATCTTCGTCCGAGACAGTATTCGTCATGACAAAGGTGCGATCACGCACGGTGTGGAGACTGGAGCGGAGTTTGCGCTTGATATCAGCCTGAGGTGAATCTGACATGGGCAAATCCTAGGAGGGTGTTGGTTGATGCCGGTTCTCAGATCGGTGATCAGGTCGACGTTAATTGATCAACGCTCTCCTGTGAGAGTGTCAGTGGGCTTTTCCCGTGTTGTCGCGAGATCAACGCGGTGGTTGATGATCAACTTGTGCCGCCTGAATGATCCCGAATGTCGCTCCCGATGGGTCGCTCACGACCGCAGAGACGCCGATGCTGCTCCGTTCCGGTGCGCGCTGCACCGAACCTCCAAGCGCGACGATTTTCTCCGTCGAATTGGCGCAGTCCTCCACGGTGAACCAGGTCAACCAGTGAGCAGGAATCTCATCTGGCAGGGAACCGGACATTTCGTAGGCGCCGCCGTTCATGCGGTCGCCAACCTTGAGGATCGTGTATGGGAACCCATCGAACTCCCTCTTCTCCGCCGTCCAACCGAGAAGCTCTGTATAGAACGACACGGCTCCCTCGACGTCGCGGGATGCGATCTCGTTCCATGACATCGTGCCGGGCTCGTTGAAGAGCTCGGCACCATCGTGCTTTCCGGACTGCCAGAATCCGATTGCTGCACCGACCGGATCGATGATGAAGAACATTCGCCCTGCATCCATCACGTCCATGGGTTCCATGATCGGTGTTGCGCCGAGTTCAACTGCTCTGGAAAACACCGCGTCGGCATCATCGACGATCACGTACGAAGACCAGACAGGTGGCTGTCCTGCATCGATTTGCTCAGCGCTCAAGTGCCCCATTCCCGCGACGACTTTGCCATCCTTGGTGAACATCGAGTAGGGGAACTCATCGGATTCTCCTGCTTGTGCCTCCCAGCCGAATAGGTCCGAATAGAACTCCGCCCCTGCAACGGTATCCGGTACCGCGACGTCGGCCCAGCCGATTGTTCCGTGTGCAAGCCCCATCTGCTCTCCTTCCCCTGCTGGTCTCAGCCAGTCGTTGGCGAAAACATTACCGCGTGGGTGTGACACGAAAATCGGATGCCGGATGTCCGATGTCGGACACGTGATGAGCGATCAGTGGTGTTCGTTCTTTGGGGTGACGATCCATGTCGTGATCGCGGCGATGAGCATTACGACTCCGAGAATGACCAATGCAAAGGTCATGAACTCGTCACCAGCGGGCTCTGCAGATACCTGTTCGGCCGTTTCGGCGGCGAGGATGATTGGGTTCATGCAACCAGTTTACCGGCATCTGATGGCAGGCGTCAGCTGCGAGGTCCGGGACCTCCGCTGATTGCTTGGGCGTGAGGCATGGGAGTGAGCAGTGCTCGCGCCCTCGTTGAGCAGCTAGCTGCATCGGCCCTACCCTCCCATGATGTCCGAGACAACGTCTATCGCCGCTGCCGGCCCCCCGCCGCTCAAAGACGTGCTCGGCGGAGGGCTGAAACTCACATGGAGTTTCGTGAAGCGACGGCCGTGGTCTTTCACTGTCGCCGTTTTCGGAGCACTCCTATTCGTATCGGCGATCGTCGCGTCTGCGGTCGTCGCAGGCAGGATCACCGATTCGCTGATCATCCCCGTTCTCGAGGAAGGCAAATCCACGACAGAGCGGCTGTGGCCGGCGATCGCGATGGTCGTTGCCGTCGCAGTCTGGAAGTCGGTGGGTATAGCGCTTCGAAGATCTGCGGCAGGTTGGCTCCAGTTCGGATCGAGAGCGGATGCTCGAAAACGCCTCATTGAACATCAGATGCACCTTGATCTCAGGTGGCACGATCGCCGGTCTACGGGTGACCTGCTTTCGGTGAGCGACGCCGATACGAACCAGGGAACATTCGTGCTTGCGCCTTTCCCGTATGCGACGGGCTCGTTCTTCCTCCTGATCGGAACCGTCGTGTTGGTGGCTTCCAGCGATCTGTTGCTCGGCGGTGTCGTACTCGCCGGTCTTGTTGCAATGCTCGCCGTCGACATCAACGGTGCATTTCGCACATACCAACCGTTCGTCAACGTGCACGTGAAGCGTGGGCATGTATCTCGCATCGCTCATGAGTCGATCGATGGTGCACTCACGATCAAAGCTCTCGGTCGTAGAGCCGAGGAGACCGAGAGATTCAGCGACGCTTCGAATGATCTCAGAGACGAACTCATTCACGTCAACTCGATGTGGGTCGGTTACCGATCAGTCGTTGAGTCGCTACCCACGATCATCATGGTTTCCGTACTGGTGATCGGTGCTTTTCGACTGGTGGAGGGCGCTCTGTCGGCAGGCGACCTCGTCGCTGTTGCTTACCTGCTCTCGCTCCTGACAATGCCCGTTTCGCTGCTTGGATTCGTCATCTGGGAGATGGCGCACTCGATGGCCGCCTGGCAACGCGTGCAAGTGATCCTCGATTCACGCGATGTTGTCGACCATGGCGGAGAGTCCGCGAGTCCTGAGCCGACGGGCGGAGCGGTCGACAGTTCCGATGTTGCGTTCGGATATACAGCCGATGTTCTCGTGCTCGAAGGAGTCGATCTGAATATCGCAGCAGGAACAACCGTTGCTGTGGTCGGGCCAACCGGTTCGGGCAAATCGACTCTCGCCCTGTTGCTCGCCAGACTCTGGGATCCAACGACCGGACGAATCTCTGTCGACGGTCGTGACGTCAGAGACTTCGCACGATCCGAACTTGCAGGTGAGGTTGCCTATGTCGCCCAGGAATCGTTCCTCTTTGACGACACCGTTGAGGGGAATATCACCCTCGGCGCCGAAATCTCGAGAGAGGACGTGCGCGACGCTGCCGCTCTTGCAGGTGCGGCACGGTTCATCGATGAACTCGAAGATGGGTTCGACACACCAATAGGCGAGCGCGGAGCGACCCTCTCTGGGGGCCAGCGGCAACGTCTGGCTCTTGCGCGGGCACTCGTCCGCAAACCGAGGGTGCTCATTCTCGACGATGCAACATCCGCCGTGGACCCGTCCGTGGAGATTCAGATCCTCAAGGGTCTTCGGCGGTCAGAGTTGCCATCCACCGTTGTGATCGTCGGGTATCGGAAGGCATCTATCGAACTTGCCGACGAGGTTGTGTTCATCGACGGTGGATGTGTCGTTGCTCGGGGCACGCACGAGACCCTCATCGCATCGACACCCGGATATAGCCGGCTGTTGACAGCTTACGAAGAGGACTCCGCGGCCAGAGCAGAAATCCGGGGTAGATCGTGAGCGAGCAAGGCATGATGAGGACCTCATCGGCGCTGGCTCGCTCCTTCAAGATCGCTCCGACTCTGAGGCGTGGGCTCGTCCTCACACTCGGCCTTGCTGTTGCTGGAACTGCGCTTCAGGTCATCGTGCCTGTTGTGCTGCAGCAGATCATTGACAACGAGATCCTCGGTTCTGGTGATGTCGATACCGCAGCCGTGCTGCGCCGCGGTGGTTTTGCGTTGATCGCAGTGCTCCTTGCGATGGTTGCTCGCTTCTTCTCGTTACGGAGACTGGTCAGATCGGCGTCTTCTGGTCTCGCAGAGTTGCGCATCAAGACATTCGATCATCTCCACGAACTATCGATACTCGATCTTCAGGCAGAGAAGCGGGGTGTTCTCGTCGCCCGCGTCACGGCAGATATCGAGACGATCCAGAGCTGGATGGAGTGGGGTGGTGTTGGCATGGTTCTGGGGTTTGCCCAGGTGTTCCTCGCCCTGCTCGCAATGGCTGTTTACCGCTGGCAGCTCGCCCTTGCCGTCGCGGCAGGCGTCGTGGTTTACACCGCGATGGTTGTTGTGTTCCAGAGGGTGTTGTCGAGAGCATATGACAACGTGCGTGAACGGGTCGCAGAATCACTTGCGGTCACGGAGGAGGCAATTTCCGGTATGTCCACCGTACGTGCGTACGGCGTGGAGGACGTCATCATGGACCGGGTCGATGAGAAGCTGGACGACCAGTTCACAGCGGAAGTAAACGCGGCCGTCTTCGCTTCCACATTGTTCTCGAGCTCCGAACTGTTCGCTGGATTGCTCACCGCCGTGGTCGTCGGGATTGGCGTCATCTACGGAGCAAGCTGGGGAATGTCCGCAGGCACTCTCGTAGCGTTCCTCTTCCTCGTGAACCTGTTGGTCGAACCCATCCAGCGACTCGTTGAAACGATCGACGAAGCTCAGTCAGCCGGTGCAGGTTTGCGCAAGATCCTCCACATCCTCGACACACCGATTGCGATTTCGGACCCGACTGACGGCACACCGCTGCCGGACCGGAGCCTCAGGGTCGAGTTCGATGGTGTCACATTCCGGTATCCACAGGGACCCGAAATCCTCAAGAACATCTCGGTATACATCCCTGCCGGTCAGCGTGTTGCCGTGGTTGGCGAGACTGGATCCGGGAAGACCACGTTCGCCAAGATGGCGACCCGACTCCTTGTCCCCCAGGCTGGAGCAGTCGCAGTCGGGGGCGTCCCAATCGACAATGTTCCATTCGTTTCGCTTCGATCACACATCGCGTACGTGCCACAGGAAGGCTTCCTCTTCAACGCCTCGATCGCAGACAATGTTCGTTATGGGAAGCCGGGCGTGTCCGATGACGCTGTGCGAGCGGCGTTCAACGATCTCGGTCTACTCGGTTGGGTGGAGTCCTTGTCGAAGGGAATCCATACCGACGTTGGGGAGCTTGGTGGCAGCCTGTCGGCTGGGGAACGTCAGCTCGTTGCACTGGTACGCGCATGGATCTCCGACCCGTCTGTACTCGTGCTGGACGAAGCAACATCTGCGGTGGATCCTGCGCTCGAGGTACAGATACGGGATGCAATCGAATTTGTCACTCAGGGAAGAACCTCGATCACCGTTGCGCATCGACTTTCAACGGCTGAAGCATCCGACCGTGTACTCGTGTTCGATGACGGGAGAATCGTCGAAGACGGAACTCACGCAGAACTCAACAAACGCTCTGGTGTCTATGCGTCTATGCATGAGGATTGGGAAGGCGCAGTCAAGAGCTAGTGCCGGTCCACAGTTGTCGGGATCAGAAAAGACCTGATGGCCGGGGCTGTCAATCCACCACGACGGTCTTGACATTGAGAAACTCGCGCATGCCGACGTGGGAGAGCTCCCTGCCGTACCCTGAGGCCTTGATGCCGCCGAACGGTAAACGCGGGTCTGAGGCGACGAAGGTGTTGACGAAACACGACCCTGCCTCAATACGGTCTCTTGCGATTCGCTCACCTCGTTCGAGGTCGCGGGTGAAGACGGCTCCGCCGAGTCCGAAGATCGAATCGTTCGCAATCCTGATCGCTTCCTCCTCCTCGTCGAAGGCGATGATGCTCGCCACAGGACCGAAGGTCTCCTCGTGATACACGGGCATGCCCGCAGTGACGTCGGTGAGGATCGTTGGCGGGTAGAAGGCCCCTGGTCCATCGGGCACGACACCTCCCGTAACGAGGCGCGCCCCTACCCCGATCGATGTGAGAACTTGATCGTGGAGCTCGTCGCGCAGATCAACCCTTGCCATCGGCCCGAGTTCGGTGTCGTCGTCGAGGGGGTTCCCGATCGTGTAGGCACCCATGGCTTCGGTCAGCTTGACGGTGAACGCATCGGCGACCGAACGATGAACGATGAACCGTTTCGCTGCGATACACGACTGTCCGCCATTGAGGAGACGCCCAAAGGCGCATGCCCGCACAGCAAGATCGAGGTCGGCGTCCTCGAGGATGAGATAGGGGTCTGCTCCCCCAAGCTCGAGCACCGTCTTCTTGAGCTCCTGACCTGCCTTGGAGGCAACCGAGCGACCGGCTGCGCCTGAGCCTGTCAACGTTACTGCAACGATCCGCGGGTTCTCGATCATCTCGGCGACCCGACTTGAGGGAACAACCACGGTGCGGAAGAGACCATCGGGAAATCCGGCTTCCACGACCATCTCGTCGATAGCGATGGCGCATCCGGTTACGTTCGATGCATGTTTGAGAATTCCAGCGTTCCCTGCCATGAGAGCGGGCGCAGCGAAGCGCATGACTTGCCACAACGGAAAGTTCCACGGCATTACAGCGAGAACCACCCCGAGGGGTCGGTATGTCATGTAGCTCTTGTTTCGGTCTGCGTCGACCTGGTGGTCTTGAAGGATCGTTTCGGTTTCCTCCGCGTAGTACCGACATACCCAGGCGCACTTGCCTACCTCAGCCCTTCCCTGCGTAACCGGTTTTCCCATCTCCCTTGCCATCAGGACAGCGAGTTCCTCCCTACGACCCTCGAGCACCGATGCAAGACGAAACATGTAGCCCTTGCGTTCGTTGAGCGGCGTCTTCATCCATTCGGTGTGCAGCTGATGTGCTGTCTCGATGTGGGAGACGACCTCTTCGGCTGCTGTCTCTGGGTACGTTGCAAAGAGCTCTTCGGTGGTTGGATCTACGGATCGCAAGCGTGGTCCTTCCATGGGCGTGAGATGACCTGCGACTCGGAATTGTGTGGCTCGACACACGAATTGCACAAAACGCGCAGAGTCTGTGCGCCTGATAGGTGTGGACTGGCCACTGTAGACACAAGCAGGCCCTGGTCGGGGCCTGCTTGTGTGAAGGGGTCGGTGGGTGACTGGCTTGGTGTTTCGGATCGCCCTGTTCGAGAACAAGTAGCCTCGCCGGCCTCCCACCTGTGCCTAAGTATCGGCGTGTTGTCGCTTTTCTTGAGCGTTCGGTGATAGGTCGTACGACCCCTTTTGTTCCCATGTCTCTCCTTCTACGTCGTGGTGCGCCGCCCTCTTCCGACGAGAGACACCCCCAGAAGCGTGACTGCGCCTCCGGCGAGAATCGCAGGAGTTATCTGCTCTTCAAGGAGTACTGCACCACCCACGATTGCAACGAGAGGCGCGAGATATGCCGTGACAGCGACAAGTGTCGCGGAGGCTTGTTTCGACGCGTACAAAGTTGCGCCGAAAGGCAGCAAGGTCGACCCGAGCCCAAGCACCGTGAGCAGTATCCACAGGTCGGCATCGTAGGTACTGAGATCGTCGAACCCAACGAATGCCCCTACCGCGATCGAAACGATCGTGCCGGTGACGAACATCGGGAAAGCAAGGGGGACCGTGTCGTGAAGCGGTGCGTATTTGCGTTGTAGGACGCCGGAGAACGATCCGAGCAGCACACCGACGCCTGCCAGAAGGAATCCTGAGACGATGTCGCCCTCTACCCCCAGTCCTGTGTCACCCACGATCAGGATCATCGTCGTGCCAACGAGTCCGATGATGAGGCCTGCAATCTGACGGCCGGTGATCCGCTCGCGAATGAACAACGCAGCCATGACAGCCGTCGTTGCGGGTACCAGCGTGATCACAAGCCCTTCGACGCCAGCAGAAATGAAGTTGAGTGACGCCATGAAAAACATCGGTGTAAGACCCGTTCGAAGGGCTCCTATGAGTGCGCCATGCCTCCATGCGAGGCTCGTAGACCTCGATCTGGTTCCGAGCACATAGATGAGCAGAACAAGGCTGGCGATGGCCGTGCGCACGACGAGCACAGTGAGTGTGGTGGCGCCGAGACTGTATGCAGCCCTTGTCCCAACGCCGGCAAGACCCCATCCTGTTGAGGCAGCGAGGATGGCGATGAGGATCTTGTTGCGCACCTTGGAACGCTACCGACCGCTGGGATTCTGGAATCAGCTATGGGCCGATAACTGCCAACAGCGTGTTCTCGACGGTACGATGAGGTGGTTCGTGACGGCCCGATCAGGTTGAGACCGACGTATGGGCCGATTGATTGGAGATTCTCATCGCAGGCAAGGACGACTATTTCAGGGCGAAGGGTGTTGTTGTAGAGACACTGCCCAATGCCACCTTCCGCGTGAAGCTGGAAACCGGCCACGAGGTCACAGCGCGAGCATCCGGCAAGATGCGTAAGGGTCGGATGATCCGGATCATTCCCGGCGACTCGGTTGAGGTCGATGTTTCTGCGTACGATCCAACGATGGGTCGAATCGTCTGGCGATACCGGTAACCGTAGACCGGCTACCGATCACAATTCGGGCACACGCCCTCTACCTCGAGGACGTGGTCGATCACTCTGTAGCCTGCTTGGGACCCGAGAGACAAAGCGATCGAGTGCAACTCATGCTCCGCTTTGTCCGACACATCGATGTCTTCGATCGACCCACAGGCGACACATACCACGTGATGATGGTGGCCGGTGAGCCACTCCGCCAGCTCGTAGCGGGCAATGCCATCCGGTCCGTGGTTCCGTTTGAGAATCCCTGTTTCCTCGAAGATCGAAAGTGTTCTGTATAGCGATGACACGGGTAGACCACCGGTTGCGTCACTAGCGAGTTCGGCGGCACTGCGGGGTCCTGAGGCCATCTGTACCGCAGTCACGACGGTTCGTCTCCCTGCGGTGTACCTGATGCTGTTCTCAGCGAGCTTCCGTCTGACGAGCTCGTGGATCTCGGTGGACGGGTGTGTGTCTGCCATGTGTTCGAGGCTAGAGGTACATTCTCACTATCTGGGAGTTCTGAGAATGACTACGCGTTGTCGTCGTCGTGAAGCGCTTCCACGTGAATCGTGCGATTCTGGTGCACGTGGAGCTCGTCGGTCGGACGGTGAGCAGGATCATCGAGGAAGATCCGCTCGCCCTCAAGGTGGAGAAGCGCGGATCCGTACGCGCTTTTCAGATTCGAGGCTGTGAGAACTTCGGTCGGTGAACCCGAAGCGATCACACGACCGGCCATGAGGACAACGTGATCGGCGATCCGAGCCTCCGCAAGGTCGTGCGTGCTCATCACGATCGTGCCGCCGCGTTCCTGTTCATCATGGATAACCGAGTCAATGGCTTGCGCAGATGGAAGGTCGAGTCCGGTGAGAGGTTCATCGAGAAGGAGCAGATCTCGATCTTGGGCGAGACCCTGGGCAACGAAGACGCGTTGGCGTTGTCCACCCGAGAGCTCGCTCAGGTGCCTCTGGGCGAGATCAGAGATCGACATCCGGTCCATTGCCTCGGCAACGATCGCCCTGTCGATATCTGTGAGACGGTGGAATTCACCGATTGCGGGATACCTTCCCATTGAGACCACCTCAGCGACGGTGATCGGCAGCGCTTCGTTCACTTTTGTCGTCTGCAGCACGAATGCGATGCGACTCGGAGATTCCGCCCGGTGGACCGTCAGGTTCCCAGACGTCGGAGAGACGAGACCCGCGATGCCACTGAGAATCGTCGACTTTCCGGACCCGTTCGGTCCGATGAGGGCCGTGACGGCGCCTTCGGGAATGGTGAACGAGGAGGATGCGACCGCGACCTGGTTTCCGTACCGGAATTCAATCTCGATGGCTGTTACGGCGGCCCTGGGTGTCATGTGAACAGACGGTAGACGGTAGACGGCAGACGTTGGACGCAATCGGAAGACCCTGTTCCGTGTTCTGCGTTCTGACCTCTGCGCTCAGACTTCTGATATCTTGTCCCCATGGAGCTATACGCAAGGGTCAATATTCTCGATGGAAGGGCCGTTCGGCTTCCGCACGGCGACGTTCACGATGCCATCGCTCTCGATGATGATCCGGTCAACCGGGCCAGAGGCTGGATAACAAAGGGCGCCGACCGGTTACACATCGTAGATCTCGATGCAGCCGCGTACGGTGACTACAAGAACCGCGGATTGATCGCCGACATCATCAAGGCAGTCGATGTTCCCGTGCAGGTAGGTGGCGGGGTCAGATCTCAAGCAGAGATAGAACGCGTACTCGGCATGGGCGCATGGCGCGTCGCCATTGGAACACTTGCCATCATCGATCAGGTGTTGTTTTGGGAACTGAACCGTCGACATCCCCATCGGATAGTCGTGTCGTTGGATGTCGGGACCGATCTCGAGATTTCGATAAAGGGATGGACGGAACCGACGGGTGAATACCTCGAAGAGACACTCATAAAGCTGTCATCGGGGGGTGCAGCGGGATTCATGATCTCAGAGGTTGGCAGAGATGCCCTCGAGGAGCCCCCGAACTTCGATGCCCTCGAGTTGGCCATCTCGCTTGTGGACGAGCCGGTTGTTGCCGCGGGCGGAGTGCGCGATCTTGACGACATAGCGACTCTGGTCGAACTCACCGCGGGCGGGAACAAGCTCGCAGGTCTGGTTGTGGGTCGCGAAGTAACTGCCGGTCGGTTCACCGTTGAGCAGGCCGTGACCGAACTCGCAAGTGCGGGAATCACCCGCGGTCCATGGTCCCGTGCCGAGCTCGACGTAGAGCTGGCGAAGTACCGTGACGTGACCACGGATCCTGCAGAGGCCGACGCCGCAACGGCGTTCGTCGAATGGATTGGCTCCGGGGGCGCATAGGCGTTCAGCGATGAAGCAGTGCTTCGGCATCGTTGAACCCGGTTTTGCCTAACCTCGACCTCACTGGATCGTGACATGAGGTGATGGTTATGAAGTCGTTCTTTAGGTTCCTGTTTGTGCTCCTGATCGTTGGCGCCGTGGCGGCCGTGGTCGCATCGATCGTTTCGAAGAAGAAACTTGAATCGATGTCCGATGACGAGATACGTGAGTATCTGAGTATCAAGCTCTCCGGCAAAGTCGGCGATGAGCAGCTCGGGACGATCCAGGATGCCGTCCTTACCGGCGTGCGGGGAAAGAAACCGGCGGCCGATCACTACACCGATGATGTCGATGACACCATGGATGATGCTGGTGACGAAGCGGAAGAGGCAGATGAAGAAGCTGCCAAGGCGGGCGAATCAGCTGCGGAGTGACAACTGTCGGTCTTCGGCTCTCAGCGCGCAGCCGCAGCTTTCTGACGTTTCGAATCTGACACCTGACGTCTGTCGACAGTGAACATTGCTAGAGCTATCCAGACGGTCGTGAAACCTGCCAACTCGGTAGTTGTCATCGACTCGCGAAACACGAAGACACCGACAAGCAGCTGGATCGATGGCGCGATGTACTGGAGGAATCCAAGCGTCGACAAGGGGATTTGTTTCGCGGCCGATCCGAAGAGGAGCAGCGGGATCACTGTGACGATCCCGGCTCCAATGAAGAACAGTGTCACCGCAGGTGGCGATCCGAGTGTCGCGCCTGTCGGTTGGGCCAACAGCAGCATCGCTGCGAGCGCCGGGACGAACATCACAGATGTTTCTCCGAATAGCGAGACCAGCGGTGGGGGCGTTACATCGCGTTTCTTCAACAAACCATAGATTCCGAAGGAGAACGCAAGAGTGAGCGAGATCCATGGAGGGACACCTGTAAGCACTCCCATTGCTGTGACTCCGAACGCAGCGATACCAACGGCGATCCACTGAAGCGGTCGCAACTGCTCTTTGAGAATCACAACTCCGAGCGCAACAGAAACCAGTGGGTTGATGAAGTAGCCGAGCGAAGCCTCAACGATATGCCCGTTCGTGACCGCCCACAGGAACACGCCCCAATTGATCGAAAGCAGTACAGCGGCGATACCGGTGGCGATCCTCGGCCTCCAGGTGGCGTACCCGCCCTTGAACGCCGGCCACTGTCTTCGCGTCGTGATCGCGAGGGCAAGGATCGGAACCGACCATACGATCCGATGCAGCAGCAATGTTGCAGCGTCGGTTGACAGGAGGTTCCAGTACACCGGCGTGAGACCCCAGAACACGTACGCCGCGAGTCCGAACCAGATTCCTCTGCGATACTCCAAGTCTGCTCCGTAGACGGTAGATCGCAAACCGTAGGCATCCTGCAGATACTGTCTACTGTAAATGAGCGTTCCGTCCACCTTCTTGTCACTCCCTCGCGATACGGTGCGCCCATGACAACCAAGCTCACCCCGAAACGTATCGACCCTGGTCCGAGACGCCGGCATGAATCCAGAGTTCAGAGGTTCTCGGTGAATCCGGATCTGCTCGGGTATCTCGACGGCCTGTCCATCGTTGACGTCGAAGCAGAGCGCCTCGTGGATGCCGTCTGTTGGGAGCTGGGGGTTGAGCCACCCGCGCTCCGTTTTCATGCACGGCGGTCGCCATACACCGGTGCGACCGAGCAACCGCGATGGTTTCTGATCGAAACCTTTGGTGAAGACAGGGTCGCTCAGATCGAGGCGAACCGTTCTGCACGGCTTCCCGAGCACGGAGTGATCAGGCTTGGGCGTACAACCACGCTCATGACGGTTGCACACGAGCTTGCTCATCATCTTGTGTTCGTTCTGGACCCGTTGGTCACGCCCGGGCATGGGAAACTCTGGGTACGCAGGTTTGACCAGGTTGCGGATCTGATCTCGAGGTTGATCTAGCGAGCAGGCACCGGTCTGAGGTCCCGACGATCACCACTGGACCCGTTTCCTCCGGCCGCTCTGTCGATAGAGCTTGTATTGAGGGTGGTCCTTTCCCTACGCTGGGTATGCGAGGAAAGGAAGACCTATGCACTATGGAAGGATCACTACGGTCGTCGGTTCGGTTCTGGCGATCATCGGACTGGGCCTGAAGTCCGCGAGCTCGGGGGGAGAAGACATCCTGCCCGCACTGAGTCAGCAGAACCCGGCGTTCCCGGACGGGTTCGATCGTATCTTTACGGCGATCTGGAACGACAACCTGGCTGGAACACTGATTTTCTTGATTGCACTCGTGGCCGTGCTTGGCCTGTCACTCATTCCGGACATCAAGGTCGCACTTTCGAGGATGAACGCACTCGTAATCACAGTGCTCGGCGTGCTCATGATGGTCATCGGCGGAATCGCTGCGAGTGGCGCACTCGACGATGCAGACACGCTTCAAGCTGGTTTCGCCCAGGCATTTGCCGGTGCGTTGATCCCTGAGGCATACACCGTGTCGATCAGCGTTGGCTGGTACTTGCTTGCGCTCAGTGGCGTACTTGCTGCCATCGGTGGTGTTCTGCAGCTAATCGTGAGGCCCGACGAGGACGCACTCACGGCGTAGAGGACGTCAGAATTCGGACTTAGGCGCTCTGAGGAGTTGGCCTCTTCGTCGACACCGGCTATCTGAAACCGGTTCTACATTGGATGTTCGACACGGAAGACGGGGTGCTGATCGGTGACCCTGGTGAAGTCGACGATGGTTGGGTGCGCGGCCAGTTCGAAGTAGTCGGCTACGTACTTGGTGTTCTCGTTGTAGTACCTGGCGAGTGCCTTGCCGGCTTCTTCGCCATCGACCTCGATTGCCCTGACTCGACTGGTCGCGGCTCCTCGCGCAAGAGTCGCCCGGTCGGATGCTCGCAGATTGAGCACCCAGCTCACCGATCCATAGGGTGCAACCAGGTATTCGATGCCGTCGACGGTCACCGGGGTGACCATCACGTGGCGGCGCTCTCCCGACTTTCGACCGGTTGTCGTGAGCTGCCACGCGGGCCCTTTGCCGCGTTTGGCCATGAACGCGACGAATCGGTTGGTCATCCTTCGTGATCTTGTGAGTTCATACTGCTTGGACATGGAAACGACCCTACACCGACAACAGGCCCAGTTACCAGATGTCTGCGCGCTCGATGATCGGCCGCATTGCCGGTGAGCTCTCTGTGATGTCGAAGGCATCAGCGAATGACGCCAGGTTGCTGAGCGGCCCGTTGCATCGAAAGTGGTTCGGACTGTGCGGATCCGAGTTCACGAGCAGCCGGAGATATTCGTCCGTGTAGTTCTGACGCCAGGTACGCGCATAGGCGAGGTAGAAGCGTTGTTCCGGAGTCAGTCCGGCCACGGGAGGGGCTTCGTCGCCGTCCTGGGCGGCCACCATGGCCGCGAGGGCTATCTTGAGTCCTCCGAGGTCGGCAATATTCTCTCCGAGCGTCAATTCCCCATTGACATTGAGGCCCTGCTCGACTTCGTATGCGTCGAACTGTTCGACGACGACCTTGGCGCGTTTCTCGAACTCGGTAGCGTCCGCTTCGGCCCACCAGTCGCGCATCTGGCCGGTTGCGTCGAATTTGCTTCCCTGGTCATCGAAACCATGAGTGATCTCGTGCCCGATCACGGATCCGATCGCCCCGTAGTTCACAGCAGCATCGGCATCAGGATCGAAGAACGGGGGTTGGAGCATCCCGGCGGGGAAGACGATCTCGTTTCGAAGCGGGTGGTAGTAGGCGTTCACGATATGTGGAGCCATGATCCACTCATGGGTGTCCACGGGTCGGCCAAGTTTGTCGATCTGGCGGTTGAACTCGAAACGTGACGCTGCGATGCGATTCCCCATCCAGTCCTTCGGAGCAATCTCGAGCCCTGTGTAGTCGCGCCATACGTCCGGGTACCCGATCTTGTATCCGAATCCTTCGAGTTTCAGCAGAGCCTCTTCCCGTGTTTCTTCGCTCATCCATGAAATCGCCCTGAGCCGTTCAGCCATCGCCACGATGAGGTAGTCGACGAGCTCCTCCATCGAGCGTTTCGACTCCGGAGTGAAGTTGTCGGCCACGTACAGCTGTGAGATCAGCTGGCCGATGTCGCCAGATCCAGCAGCGAGCACGCGTTTCCAACGATCCTTCTGCTGCTGCTGCCCTCCCAGCGTTTTTCCGTAGAACTCGAATGCTTCCTTCTCGAGCGCATCGGGTAGCGAGGACGCAGTTGCACGGAGCAGATGCCAGGTGAAGTACGCTTTCCACTCGGTGAGCGACATGGTCTCGAGCAGCGCGTCGAGCGTTGGATAGAGAGCAACATTGTCGATGTTGACCGCTGACTCCTTCCCTGCGCCTATGCCGCTGATATAGGCAGCCAGATCGAACTGTGGCATCGACTCCTTGGCAGCGTCGATGCGCTGCTTGTTGGTGATCAAGTCCACGTCGCGCATCTGAACGTTGGTGTATGAGGCTTCTGCGATCGCGGTTTCGATCGTGAGGATCGAGTTCACGAAGCCGGTGTCCCCACCCAGTTCGGCAAGCGAGAACATACGACCGATGTGGTCCCGGTAGGCGGTTACGAGAGCCTTGGACTGGTCATCGTCCCTGAGGTAGTAGTCGCGGTCTGGAAGACCAAGACCGCCCTGATCCAGGTAAAGGAGGTTCGCCATTGGTTCTTCGAAATCGGGGAGGACGCTCACGCTGAAGAGGACTCCGATGCCGATCTGATGGAACTCGACAACGAGCTCCCTGATGTCATCGATGGTTGAGATGCTGTCGACGCGGTCGAGCCATGGCTGGATGGGAGAGAGTGCCAGACCTTCGATGGTGTCGGTATCCATACCGGAGCGGTAGTAGTCGCCAACCATCTGGTCGACCGAGCCCGATTCCGCAACCACCCCTGCAGCGTTCTTCAGGAGGTCATGGAGTATTGCTTCGTTGCGAACGTGTACCTCATGCGCCGAGCCCCAGGCCCCGTATTCGGGCGGTACAGGATTTGTGTCGAGCCAGCCACCGTTGGCGAACCGATAGAAATCGTCGGCAGGCGAGACGGACGGGTCGGAGTCCGCAGCATCGAATACAGGATCATCGGATGAGATCTGGATCACTGGTTGCTCCCGGTGTTCGTCTTCCTTGGAAGCAATGAGGGTACAGACGAGCCGCGCTCCTACCTGACGCTCCTACCCGAAACCTGACACCTGTTTCACCAGGCGCCGCCACCGCCACCGCCGCCACCGCCACCGCCACCTCCGGAGAACCCGCCACCGCCACCGCTCGATGAAGGGGGGCTAAAGGCGCCCGAAAGCGCTGACTCGAGACCTGCGAAGGCGTTCTCTGTGTGTCCACCCGAGTAGCCATAATTCCCGAACCAGTAGATCGACGAGGTGTCGGCGAGCTCGGGGGGTGCGTGGAGTCTCGCCTGTTCGAGGACCTCCTGTGCAACACCGAATGTGATCGCATAGATGAGAAAGCGATCCCAGAGTTCAAGGCTGATCACCGGTGCGTCCGCGAGACGTGAGAAGTCGGAGAGGTAACGCTTGAAAGCTCCCCAACGCGCAGCCTCCAATGCGCCTTCCCTGGTTCGTTTGACTCGCACCCGTCGGAAGCTCACAACTACAACCAGGATGACCGCGCCGATCAGCATTCCCACGGCGATCAGGATTGCCATGGCGGCACCTCCAGGTCGGCCGCCGAGTAATCCCGGCAATACAAAAAACGACCCGCCCACGAGGACAAAGGCCAAGACCACGGTCAATCCGGACGCGAGGTTTCCGCGGGTGTCGAGCAGGTTTCCTCGTTTGATCGAATCAAGCACACGATCACGGAAACTCTGATAGGTCTTGGCGTTTGAAGCCGCATCATCTCGGATGTCTGAACGGAATTGGTGGAGGGGACGAGGACCGTCGTCAAGGACGCGTTTCACCACCGTCAGCACGGATTGCTCATAGTCCCTGAATCCGGTTGTCTTGTTCGTGAGGTCCAGCTCGAGGTCCGATATCGTCTCCTGCCGCAGCCCGCCCCAGGTGGAGCGTTCCGTTTGGATCGGGGTGGCGGTTATCGCACCTTGCCTGATCAGGTCGAACAACGTGGCGGTGAATTCCTTCTCAGACACCTTGCCCTGGGAGAGCAGCGCTCCAACTTCAGCCGGGGGAAGGTCTGTAGGCGGGGCATGCTCGTAGTCGAGGTCGTAGTTGGCCTTTGGTTCTTTGCCGTACCGAATGTATGTGATGAGGCCGAGGCCAACCGCAAGCGCGATCGCAGCGAGAATTCCGATGATGAAACCCGTGCGAGCAGCTTCATTGGCTGCTTCGTTCTGGACTGCGAAAAGTGTCTCCTCATCGAGAATCCTTTGCAGGCCTTTGCCGTTGACCAACCGTGCGCCAGAGGTGGACTCGACCATTGTTGTTGGAAACGCTGTTCTCAGCTCTACCCAGCTTTCGGAAGGGATATCCGTTGCAACGAGCGCTGGCGATACCCCGTCGTCGCCAAGGGATGTAGATCCCTCGATGCCATAGGGATGCCCCCAGACGTATACGTCGCCGGCTTGTGGCTCACCCGGTATGTGGATTCTTGCCGATACCTTGTCTGCGCCTACCGGCCATTGATCTCCCCAGACCTGGAGGTTCACATCGATCACGTCGTCATATGCCGTCGCGACCCCATCCATCGTGTAGCGGATGGTGAACTCGCGGTTTTCGTCGGTAGCGTCATAGTGCCAGACAATTCGCGTGTATCCGGGAATCGATGTGACACCGAAGGAACCTGCCGGGGAGAAGCAGCCGAGATCGACACAACCGCCCGGCTGGTATGTTCCGCTCGAATCTGTGACGGTGATACTGGAGATCGACTCCCCCGGTCGGAGCCGGATGTCTCGATAGGCACCTGAGAACGGTCCCGAAAAGGCATAGTTCAGTCGTTCGGTCACCGACAGAGAGGCGTCGTCGTTTACGACGACGTCAACGTCGGCTGAGTCGATCCAGAAGGACTTCGCATCCGCCGGATTCGCAAGGACTCCAACAAGAAGTAGTCCAAGAAGGGGAAGAGCTGCCCGTCGCATTGGTCAGAACTCGACCGTCGGTGCCTCTTGTGCATCTGGGTTTGCGTCGTAGAACTCGCGAGCATCGAACCCTGCAATTGCAGCGACCATGTTTGTCGGAATCTGTTGCACGGTGTTGTTGTAGCTCAGGACCGTGTCGTTGTAGATCTGACGAGAAATGGCGATCTTGTCTTCGGTGTCCGAGAGTTCGCCCTGGAGGTTCTGGAAGTTCTCCGATGCCCGGAGTTCGGGGTAGTCCTCGGCAACGGCGAAGAGCTGTCGCAACGCTGAGGTCAGGAAGTTGTCTGCCTGGGCCTGCTCCGCCGGGGTGCTCGCGGAGTTGCTGGCCCCACGCGCCTCGGTTACGCGTTCGAAGGTCTCGCGCTCATGGCTCGCGTACCCCTTGACCGTTTCCACGAGATTCGGGATCAGGTCCAAACGTCGTTGGAGCTGAACGTCAACGTGGCTCCACGCCGTGTCGACCCGGTTCCTCCGCTTGATCAGTTTGTTGTAGGCCTGAACGAGCAACAACCCGACGACGAAGACGACGATGATCGCGATTATCCATCCCATGGGGGGAGTGTAGACCAAGCGCCAAGCCCCCAACGGATTGTCGCGAGCATCGTTGGTCGTGTCGGCCAGAGGGATCCGCTATGGCATTGCGGGGTAGAAATGCAAGTAGCACGATGAGTGTTGTGACCGCTGCGGCGATCATCGCGACCCACATGTTCTGGAATACCTGAAGGCGGATCTCGAGTCCGGCTCGACCGATACGTAAGTCTGTAGTCGTCTCGGTTGTTCGGGACGCTCCATAGTGGTCTGGTCCCACACCGTCGGTGTCGCGCTGGAGACATTCGAGCGCGCGATGTACTGTCCATCACGGTGTCGATAGGCTGAGGGTATGAACGTAGCTCAGACGCGCGGTAACAGCAGGAACCTCACGAGTTTCAGCCCCGTCACGGATCACAACACCGGAGTGCGATATCTGCCCGTCGCGAAACGAGGTGATGCCCTCCTGAGCGACGGATTCCTGAACAAGGGAGACGCGTTCTCCCGTGACGAGCGATCGATGTTCGGCCTGTCGGGGATGCTGCCCGATCACGTTGCCTCGATCGAGGAGCAATTGCTTCGGGTCCGCGTGCAGTACGACTCAAAGGTCAGAGATATCGACAAGAACGTGTATCTGAACGCGCTCATGGACCGAAACGAGACGCTGTTCTGTCGATTCGTCCTCGAGAATCTCGAAGAAGTCGTGCCGGTGATCTACACACCTGTCGTGGCGCGGACGTGCTCACACTGGAGCAGGATCTATCGGACCGCCCGTGGTCTCTACATCACGCCGCGAGACCGAGGTCGAATCGCCGACCTTCTCCAGGCGCGCCCTGTCGAGCAGCCACCTGTGATCGTTGCCACGGACAACGAGCGCATACTTGGAATCGGCGATCAGGGTGCTGGAGGAATGGGAATCCCGATCGGGAAGCTCGCCCTCTACACCGCCGCGGCCGGCATCCATCCAGCGAGGTGCATTCCCATTTCGATCGATGTCGGCACGAATAACAGCGAGTTACTCGACGACCCCCTCTATGTCGGCTACCGCCAGCCTCGATTGAGAGGCGAGGAGTACGACGAATTGATCGACGAGTTCGTTGACGCTGTCCGCATGGTGTTCCCTGGTGCCCTGCTTCAGTGGGAGGACTTTGCGAACCGCACGAGCTTCAAGAACCTCGATCGTCATCGGAAACGGATCACGTCGTTCAACGACGACATCCAGGGCACCGCGGCCATGGTCGTCGGCGGCCTCATCGCTGCGACGAACTCGATCGAAACGCCTTTCAACGACCACAAGGTTGTCATCGCCGGTGCTGGCTCCGCCGGCCACGGGATCCGTGGACAGATCGCCAGGGCGATGGAGGCGGCCGGCGCCGACATCGAAAAGGCGACTCACCAGATTTTCGTGCTTGACAGTCGGGGATTGGTCACATCGGATCGGCGCATACTGTCCGCTATCAAGGCGGACCTTGCGACCTCAGCAGATGTAGTGGCGGAGTGGGATGGAACCGAGAACCCACGCTCACTGCTTGATGTGGTGTCCCATGTTCAACCGAGTGTGCTCATCGGCGTGAGCGGTACCGCAGGACTGTTCACCGAAGAAGTGATCACCACGATGGGCAAGCATTGCGAACGCCCGATCATTCTGCCTCTCTCCAACCCGACGAGTCATACCGAGGTGACGCCATCCCACGCGATTCAATGGACGGAAGGCCGTGCGATCGTCGCGACCGGTTCGCCGTTTGCGCCCGTCGATTACCACGGAGAGGTCCACCGTGTTGGCCAAGGAAACAACGTCTTCATTTTCCCCGGCATGGGTCTCGGTGTGATAACAGTCAGGGCTCGAGAGGTCACCGACGGAATGTTCCTTGCGGCGGCCCATGCCCTTGCAGACAAGACCGGACCCGAGTTGGTTGCTCAGGGTCAGATCTATCCGAATATCGCAGATGTTCGCGACGTGTCGCGTGCCGTGGCGATCGCTGTTGGCGCAAAGGCCATTGAAGAAGGCGTGGCCGACCCTGTGGACGATCTCGAGTCGATGATCGACGCTGAGATGTGGACAGCCGAGTACCTGCCGTATCGCCAGATCGGGAAGGGACTGATGACATAGTCAGACCCTCGCTGGGGCTGGTGCACCACTAGATTCCCATCCCTCTTCCGATGATCTCTTTCATGATTTCGGTTGTACCGCCATAGATCGTTTGGACTCTGGCATCGACATAGGCCCTGGCGATCGGATATTCCATCATGTAGCCGTAGCCGCCGTGCATCTGGACGCCCATGTCGACAACTCTGCAGAGCATCTCGGTCGTCCACCACTTTGCTTCGGCCGCCTGCTCGATCGAAAGGTTGCCTTCGATGTGCTCCTGGAGAAGTCGGTCGACGAAAACGCGACCGATGTCAACCTCGGTCTTTGCCTCTGCCAGCCGGAATCGGTTGTGTTGGAAGCGCCCGATGGGGCGACCGAACGCCTCGCGCTCCTTTGCGTAGTCCAAGGTCAGACGGAGAGCTGCCTCTGCGCCTGCGACTGCGCCTATCGCGATCGACAGCCTTTCTTGGGGGAGGTTGGCCACGAGCTGGGAGAACCCCATGCCCTCCTCGCCCAGCCGATTGGCAACCGGAACCGCTACGTCGTTGAAGAACAGTTCTGCGGTGTCCTGGGCGTGGAGGCCCATCTTTTCGAGGTTTCGGCCGCGCTCGAACCCATTCATACCGTCTTGAACCACGAGCAACGTCAAGCCGGCGTGTGGATCATCGGAGGTGCGAGCGACGATGATCACGAGGTCAGCGTTGATGCCGCTCGATATGAATGTCTTCGAGCCATTGAGGACGTATGTGTCACCCTCGAGTCTCGCGGTCGTCGCGATGCCTGACAGATCCGACCCTGTTCCTGGTTCTGTCATCGCGATCGCGGTCATCAGGTCGCCGTTGGCGAGTCCCGGCAACCATCTGTCCTTCTGCTCCTCATCGCAGTAGGTCAGGAAGTAGGGCACACAGATGTCGTTGTGGAGCGTTATGCACATGCTCGACGATCCCGCTCCGCCGCCTGTGAACACTTCGGTGATCACCGCGTTGTATCGGAAGTCGTCAACCCCTCCGCCGCCGTGCTCTTCGGGGATGGCCATGCCTAGCAATCCTGCCCGGCCTGCTTTGCGGAACATCTCTTTGTCGACCTTGCCGTCGTGTTCCCACTGGTCGACGTTCGGCAGGATCTCCTTCTCCATGAATCGCTTAACCGACTGGCGGAACAGCTCGTGGTCTGGTTCAAAGACTGTGCGTCGCATGGGGCCACGCTAACGCGTGACGGAGCACAGAGAAGAGACCGCTCGGTTGAATGGCCATTGACAGGAGGCGACGACGGCGCGAGATTGGAGATACACAACAGATTTGAGACCGGCCGCCGTGTCGACAGAGGATCAACACGAAGGCAGATGCCGGAAGCATCTGAAACCCACGTCGGTTAACGGCAGCGATCAGAACGCCGTCACGGTGGGTCGGTTTGCATGAGAGGGACCTCGGTGAGGTCCCTCTCTCTCGTCCATACCCAGACACGACGACTTTGACCGCAGGAGTGTCCGTGGCCAACCGTCCGATCTAGATCGGTTCGAACCTCGCCGTGAAGTGGCGCAACCACGCTGCCTGCTCGACAATGCGATAACCGCCCAACTCGCCGGCGCGGTTTGCGACGTCGATGACGACCTCGGCGACGTAGTCGATGTGGCTCTGGGTGTATGTCCTTCGTGGAATCGCCAAGCGCACAAGTTCCATTGCGGCACGTTCGTCCGGCCCACCGTTGGGATCGCGGCGTCCGAACATCACGGATCCGATCTCGACCCCGCGAACACCGCCGGCTCGATACAGCTCGATTGCCAGGGATTGGGCCGGGTATTCGTGTGGCGGAACGTGCGGAAGGAGGGCAGCAGCGTCGAGATATACCGCATGACCTCCTGAAGGCTGGACGATGGGCATTCCACCATCGCTCACGGTTTTCGCGAGGTATGCCGTTGAACGAATCCGGTACCGCAGGTAGTTCTCGTCGAGCACCTCGTTGAGTCCGACCGCCAACGCTTCGAGGTCGTAGCCGGCGAGCCCGCCGTAGGTGGGGAATCCCTCGGTCAAGATGAGGAGGTTGCGAGCGTTCTGCGCCCATTCGGCATCGTTGAGGGCAAGGAATCCGCCGATGTTGCTGAGGCCGTCCTTCTTCGCCGACATTGTTGCGCCGTCCACATAGGAGAACATCTCTCGAGCGATCTCGCGAGGGGTCTTGTTCTCGTATCCATCCTCTCGCATCTTGATGAACCAGGCATTCTCGGCAAAACGGCAGGCATCGAGGAAGAGCGGGATCCCGAATTCGTCGCAGACCTTCCGTGCGGCACGAACGTTCGCCATAGACACCGGTTGGCCGCCACCGGAGTTGTTCGTCACCGTGATCATCACGAGGGGAACACGATCTGTGCCAACCTCCTCGATCGTGGACCGAAGCCGGTCGATGTCCATGTTTCCCTTGAACGGGAGGATCGTTGCCGGGTCCGTGCCACCGGGGATGACGATGTCCCTGGCCTCGCCGCCCTGAAACTCCACATTGGCACGGGTAGTGTCGAAGTGCGTGTTGTTCGGTACGACATCGCCTTCTTCCACGGCCACGCTGAAGAGGATCCTCTCTGCCGCACGGCCCTGGTGGGTTGGAATGACATGGTCGAAACCGGTGATGGCCTTGACCGTCTCCTCGAAACGGAAGAACGACCGGCTTCCGGCGTATGTTTCGTCGCCTCGCATCATTCCAGCCCATTGATCAGAAGACATTGCTCCGGTCCCCGAGTCAGTGAGAAGATCGATGATGACCTCGTCGGCGTGGAGTCCGAACAGGTTGTATCCCGCTCTGTCGAGAGCGGCTTCCCTCGTCGCGACATCGGGCAGGTCGATAGCTTGGACGGTGTGAATCCGGAACGGTTCGATGATGGTCTTGTAGTCCATGAGGTGAGAATACAGAGCACAATGGCGTCTGGCTGCGCCTTGCTCGTTGGAGACCGTATGCCCGGCCGTCTACCGTCGATTGGCTAGAGCTGATCGATGTTCGGCCACGCGTAATGCCAGGTCTGGGTAGCTGGGGTCGATCTCGTAGCGGTAGTCATCCCACCAGCCATCGCGGTTGGGATCGAAGTGGCGTGGTCCGGGAATCGCCTGCAATGCTTTCTCCTTCATCTCCACTTCTATCTCGCGGGCACAGTGGAGCACCTCTGTTGCAAAAACCGGATCGAGGATCTCGAGACGAATCGTCTGTCCGAAGTTGAGATTCGACGAATATGGGTGCTCCCACACCGTTGAGCCGCCGGTCAACACGACGGGGAGGAGCGGGCGTCCGGAGCGTGCCGAGAGGTGGAACACGCCTTGGTGGAAGGCAGTCTCGATCCCGAGAATCGATCCCTGGGGAAAGACGACGTAGCTCTCGCCTCTGGCGAACGTTTGTTCCGCTGCACGGATCATCGACCGATATGCAGTAGCCCCGTCGTTGATCGATACAGGACTGTGCCCCGACGCCGTCAGGTAGCGGCCGAGCAGACGCCACTCGAACAGTTCCTCAGCTGCTGAGAACGATAGATCGAGCGGAAGCCGACCGAGAGCCAGAACGTCTGCGAATCCTTCATGCAACGGTGCAACCACGTACTGTTCTGATGGATCGATCCGATGCATGCCGTGGGTCTCGATCGTCAGATCGGCCGCCCGAGCGGCACGCGTGGTCCATTCCCTCTCGGCTTCGTGGAGTCGCGCCCGGTCGCCAGAATTCGCTGCTCGTATCAGGCGTTCGTACCCTGGGCCAAAAAGCAATGCCCCGCGGAGCAGTGAACGAAGCTGAAGTCTCCGAGAGACAACGGTCGCCTTGCCGCCGGGAAGGCGATAGCGGTTGATCGCTGAGTCTCTTGGCATCACCAATGCAACCCACTTCGAGCGTGTTCCGTTCCCTGGTTAGGGAGAGGTCGTTGTCGTTGTCGTTGATGTTGTAGTCGATGTCGATGTTGTCGTTGTTGATGTGGAGGTGGTCGAGGTCGAGGTGGTCGAGGTCGACGTGGAACTGGACGTTGACGTCGTGGGCTCTGGAGCATGTGTGGTCGTGGTGGTGTCCGGATCAGGTTTCGGTTTCTTGTAGTTCCAGGTCCACTGCTGAGTTGTCACCGAACCGTCCGGATGGGCCATCACTCGCGTGACCGTGTTGCCGACACGTTCAGCGGTACACGTGCGACCGCCGTTGTTTCCGAAGAAGGTGACTGTTATCGACGTTGGTGTGTACGTCGTATCGATGTAGACGATCGCATCTGAGTCGTTCCGAAATATGACGTCGGGAAGCGGGAAACCGAGAGTGGCTTCGCGCACAAACGGGTAGCGACTGAAGTAGAGGCTGTGAGGCTGGTGCAAGACATCTTCGTAACATCCAAAGAACACGGCGTTGTAGAACGTTGTTGCGAACTGGCTCGTTCCGCCGCCGATATTGATCTTGCTGTCGCAGCATTGGATCCGGCCATTGATGATCGCACCGGCGCGTACATATCCACCGGCCGAGGTCCGCTCGCCGGCAGTGTCGTTGATCGAGAAGGTCTCTCCGGGCATGACGATCGAACCGCCGACCGCGTCTGCGAGGAGTTGGATGTTCGTGACTCTGCTCCGGCAGCATGGGTGATTGGTGGTGAAGCTCGAAACTTCACCAAGTGGGCCCATGGCCTCTGCCATCTCCGTTGTGAACACTGCCTGTTCCCCGTCTGTCATCGGAATGGTTCCTTGGCCACTCCCCTCAGCCGCGGCGGATACGATCTCCGGGATGCGTGCCAGGTCCACCTTCTGGCCGATGACAGACGGAACGACGGACAGCTCGCGGGTCTCTTCATCGAAAGTGAAGGTCGCGTCGATGGGTGGAACAGTGAAGCTCTCAGCGGATCGCGCGGCTATTTCGCGCAACGTATCGTCATCGAGGGTGATCTGAAGGACCGCGGGCGAATGATTCACGATCTCACTCCTGAGGGCGTTCGCCAGGCCGGTCGGTGTGAACACGATGGTTCCTGGTTGGTTCGGTGCAGCGAGAATGACGGCCGAATCGATGAGTCTGGATGCTTTGGCGACAGCCGCGTTCACGTCGGCGTTGGTGATCTCAGGGTCGAGCGGTACCAGGGGCAATACTATCGGCACACGGTCGATCCTCGAGAGCTGCTCACGAAGGAGAGGGATCGACGCTTCTACGTCGATGCGAAGGCCAGCTTGGGGATACTCCGGTACCACGGTTCCATTGGAGATTCTCACTGTGCCTTCGAATGCGGGCGTGTCGAGCACGCTTCTGGTCCAGTTGTCGAGGATACCGGCGATTGCCTGCTCGTCGATCGTGGTGGGAACGTCAACTTCGATGGTTGAGGTGAACGTCCCTGCCCAGAGCCTGAGGTTCGAGAAGAAACCAGTGGATCTCCTGGTTGTCATGGCATCGGTTGCAACCGCTTCCTCGTCGATTTCGAATCCGACATCTTCGGGGTTGAGAGTCAGCTCGTTACCTTCTACGACCACAGTGAGCGGTCTTGAGACAAGGCTCGCCTCATAGGAGGCGAGCAACCCGGTGGCGTCGCTGTACGTGAGGCGGGAGAGATTCATCTCCGCGGCGGTCACGCCCCGGCTGACTCGCTCAGCACCGATCATCTCGTCGCTGGCATACCCGGTTGCGACGAACGCGACCGCAAGCAGCGGGATCGTGACTGCTGTCGCGATGATGTAGCGGCGCATGATCCTCCCTGGCACCGGTAGGACAGGGATTGTATGCCATGTGCGCCGAAAGTAGGGCTTTCGGCGCTTGTCGGTTCCCTACAGGCGTTTTTCCGTTGTCATCAGTTCCCAGAATTCGATTTCTGATTCGATCGCGACCTCTCTCAGCTGGCTGGTTATGTCGCCGAGACCGTCGACGGTTGTTCGGTCGTCGCGATATGGAGTCCGTAAGGTGTCATCGGTCCACTCCATGACAACCTGGTTGCGTTGTCCTGGTGTGGTCCCGCTGTTGAAGTAGACCCTGCTTTCTGAACGGACCCCAGCTTCCTGGTAGGCGTGGCCGATGGCATCGATCAACGAAGCAGCTTTGCGGGCTTCTCCTGGCTTTACGGTGTAGATACGGCGGATGAGATACACGGTGTTCCTTCGTGGTTGGAGACGGCTCGACGGTAGCCGCGTTCGCGGAACTGGTTGACGTCAGACAACTGGACGCATCCCTCGCGACTTCACAGCCCTGGTTCTGCTCGCGAGTGCTTCGATCATCGACAACACTCGATCGACTTCAGCCATGGTGTTGTAGTGGGCGAATCCGATCCGAACGAGGCCCCGGTCGGCGCGATTGAGTCGATGCATGACTTCATAGGCGTAGTAGTCCCCAGACCAAACGAAACAACCCTGATCTCCGAGGCGCCTGGCGGTGTCCTCTGGTGAGATCCCATCAATGTCGATCGCGAAGGTTGGCGTTCGACTCATCGCTGTCTTGCGACCGAAGAGGGCCACGCCCGGCATCGCCTCGATTCCGAAGAGAAAGCGCTCGGCGAGCATCTCCTCGTGAACACGGATCGCTCCGTACGCCGAGATGATCTGGTCTCTGCGGGTTGCCCCGTTGCCCAGTGACGCGATGTAGTCGACTGCGGCCGTCACACCGGCGAGAGACTCGAACGATTGGGTGCCGGTCTCCCATCGGTCCGGCGATTGATCCGGTGCCGGTCGGAGTTTGTACGGATCGATTTCGGAGAGGAGATCTCCCGTGCCGAACAGGCATCCCGTGTGAGGGCCGAACCACTTGTACGCCGAGGCAACGAGGAAGTCGGTGTTCGTGGATGTGACATCGATGGGGCGATGGGGTGCATAGTGCACGGCGTCGAGATAGGTCCTCGCTCCGACCTGGTGCGCCCGCTCCACGATGTCGGCGGCGGGCGTGATCGTGCCGACGGCATTTGAGGCGTTGGTGAACGCAACGAGCCGAGTCCGCTCATCGAGCGCTTCGTCCAAGGACGCAAGGTCGAGGTCACATCCGCTCTGTGGATCGAAGTCCACGAATCGCACCGCTGCACCCACGCCGTCGGCCGCTTGCATCCACGGGGAGACGTTCGCGTCGTGATCGAGTCGCGTGAGCACGATGTTGTCACCGGCATTCCATGTCCGGGACAACGCTCTTGAGAGCGAATAGGTCAGCGACGTCATGTTCTGTCCGAAAACGATCTCATCGCTCCGCGAGCCGAATAGGTCGGCTACTGCTTCCCTGGCTCCTCGGACGACTGCGTCCGTCTCGCGCGACGTCGCGAATGGACCGTGTAGGTTGCTTCCGCCTCGAGTCATGAATCCCGCCATGGCTTCGATCACCGACTTGTGGGCCTGGGTCCCGCCTGGTCCGTCGAGATAGGCGACCTGTTCGCCGCCCAGTGTGCGACTGAGCGCAGGGAATCCGGCGCGTACACTTTCTGTATCGATCGTCATGGGGAAGACGGTAGACGGCGAATGGGCCGCGAGCATCGATGAAGAGCCTGTGATTGCTTCAGTCAGCCCCTGACTCGTGGTGTATGCCCGTGATCTCACAGTCGGTTGCGCAACTAGGCTTCGGACAAGAAACGCAAAAGTTATCCTGGAGGCGAATTGTGTCGAGGGAGCATCCCAAGTATCCGGGCATCCGCATCACGACGAACGGCAATCAGCTCGTGTCGTATCACACGGAAGCCCGGATAACCCAAGGTGGAGTCTTCTACCCGATAACCCCCTCAACCGAGATGGGTGAGAACTACCAACTCTCCTACGCCGAAGGGGTGCTCGACGTATTCGGCAACTCGAAGATCGCGATCGAAACCGAAGGAGAGCACGCAGCCCAAGGTGGGGCAATCGCTCTCTCGCTCACAGGGCATCGTGTCGTCAACTTCACGTCCGGCCAGGGTGTTGTTTACGGGCTCGAGCAGTACTACCACGCCCCTGGGAAACTCTCGACCATGGTGCTCGAGGTTGCCGCCCGTGCGCTGACAAAACACGCTCTCAACGTTCACTGCGGACACGACGACGTGTACGCCGCACTCGACGCCGGTTGGATCGTATTGTTCGCCAAGGACAGCCAGCAGGCAGCGGATCAGGCGCTCATCGCCCGCAAGGTCGCCGAGCTTGCACTCAACCCCGCGATCAACGTGCAGGATGGTTTCCTGACCTCGCATCTCGAGCGAACGTTCCTCAAGCATGAGTCGGGACTGCTGAGGGAGTTTCTCGGTGCTCACGACGAGATGATCGATACACCGACAGCCGCCCAGCGCGAACTCTTCGGTCCCACTCGGCGACGCGTTCCCGCGATGATGGACCTCAAGAATCCAATGCTGCTTGGTCCCGTTGAGAACCAAGAGCACTATATGAACGGCGTCATTGCACGCCGAAACAACTTCACAGAAGAGATACTGCCGATGCTCGAGGCGGCGTACGAGGAGTTTGCCAATCTCACCGGTCGGTCTTACGGACTTGTCAGCGAATACAAGAACGACGACGCGGAGATCACGTTTGTCTCACTCGGGTCAGCCGCCGAGAACATCGAGGCTGGTGTCGATTTCCTGCGCGAGCACGACGACGCCAAGGTCGGTTCTGTCCACGTGAATGTCCTCAGACCATTCCCGGAAGCTGCCCTCGTCAAGGCCCTCGCAGGCAAGAAGAAGATCATCGTCCTCGAACGCGTGGATGAGGGGCTCTCTGGAGACAATCAGATGACGCGTGAGATCAGGGCAGTCATGGCGAAGGCATATGAGATCCACAGTCTCGGGTATCCCTCCGACATCGATGGTGTCAGCTACGAGGACATACCTGAGGTGCTCTCAGGTTCGTACGGTCTTGGTTCGAGGGATTTCCGCCCCGAGGCGATCATTGGAGCCTACGAGTACGCAATGGGAGAGATCGCACGCCAGGATGGCAAGACCATTGATGATGGTGCGACCTACTTCACCCTTGGGATTGATCACCCGTATGCCGTGATCGCAGAGCGTACGCCGTCGCTCCTCCCCGAAGGATCGATCGCCGTTCGTTTCCACTCGATCGGTGGCTGGGGAATGATCACGACGGGTAAAAACCTCTCCGAGGTGATCGGGGCGATAGGTGACGATCTTTCGAAAGCCCAGCACGAGGTAGACGAGCTCGGCTTGCCGAAGGAGATCATTCACGTATCCGCGAACCCGAAGTACGGCTCTGAGAAGAAGGGTGCCCCCACCCAATACTTCCTGGTCGCGGCGCCCGACCGGATCCGTGTCAACTGTGATTTGCACCACGTCGATGTGGTGCTGTGTCCGGACCCGAAGATCTTTACCCATGCCAACCCGTTGCTGGGCATCAACCCAGGAGGAACGTTCGTGTGGGAGTCAGAGGAAGACCCCGAAACTGTCTGGCAGCGAATTCCCCGCGAGCACCGCCAGGAAGTCATTGACAAGGGCATCCGCATCGTCACGGTGCCCGGCTTCAAGATCGCCCGTGAAGCCACCGAAAGGCCGGATCTCCAGCTCCGAATGCAGGGCAACGCTTTCCTCGGTGCCTTCTTCGGGGTATCGGGCATGCTCGATGAATACGATGTCACCAAAGAGCGATATAGCGAGATCGTCGAAGCTCAGTACGACAAGAAGTTCGGCCGGTTCGGCGAGGCAGTTGTGGCTTCGAACATGCGTGTCATGCAGCAGGGACATGATCTCATTACTGAGATCCCCCATGGCGAAGTTGATGCACCTGATCGTTCGAGTATGCGACTCCCCGCGCTCGAGACATGCGGCACATGTTCGGTAGATATTCCCCTTGCCGAACCTTCGGTACAACAGGAGATTCGGATTCCGCTCACCAAGCTCTCGACCTTCAATCTGGAATTCAAGGCAGGACTCGGATATGACCAGCCTGCAACGCCGCTCGCATCAGTATCTATGATGGCGGCTGGATCGGGTCGCGGCTCGTCCAAGTACGTGTCGAGACGTGAAACGCCGGTCTGGATCGCAGAGAACTGCACCGGCTGTATGGACTGCATCATTGCATGCCCCGACACGGCGCTCCCCAACGTGGCTCAAGACATCGATGTCGTGCTTGCTACTGCTGCGAGGGGCTACATCCTCGATGAGGTTCAGCGTGCAGCGATGCTCGCTGAGCTCCCCGCGCTCGAAGAGCGTCTTCGGGCGAGAATGCTCACCACGGTGGGTGCGAAGGAGAAGCTGCCGTTCAACGACATCATGCGCACCGAGCTCGATGAGATAGGTTCGGTATCTGAGACGGCCAAGGCGGAGTTCATGGAACTCTTCGACCGGGTTCCGTTTGCGTACACAAAGACATCACATCTCTTCCGATCCATAGAGCGTACCGAACCTGGTGCAGGTGGTCTGTTCGCGATCATGGTTGCCGACACCTGCAAGGGGTGTGCAGAGTGTGTGCTCGAATGCCCGTATGAGGCCCTCGAGATGGAGGCCGAGACTCCAGCGATCAACGCCGACCACGTTTCAGGCACGAACTTTCTCGACCTCCTACCGGACACGCCCAGCAAGTACCTCGGCAGGTTCGATCCGGATGACCCGATCGAGTCGTCGGCAGCACATCTCAAGAACCATCTCATGGTGAGGACGAATTACGAGGCGCTCGTCAGCGGTGATGGGGCGTGTGCCGGCTGCGGTGAAAAGAGCGTGCTGAGAGCCGTTGCATCGCTGACGGAGGCGTACATGCGCCCTCTGTACCACGCCAAGGCCGACCGACTCGACGCCAAGGCTCTCGATATCGAGGAGCATGGCCTCAAGATGCTTGGTGAAGTCAAGGCCCTGGACGAGGTGGGGTACGAGCGGCTTCGCTTGCTGGTTTCTCACTCCTTGCTTGGACTCGGCGGCGAGACACTTGAGGACACCGAGGCGCGTATCGACGCATACGGTTACGTGACCGACCAGGACATCGTCGATGCGCTTGTAGTGACGATGCGCCAGGATGCATTCAACCACCGGGATCTCCAGGCACTCGATGGCACGGTACCCAACGGCATGTCTGTCATGGCCATGGGTGCCCACACGGGCTGCAACACGGTGTACGGCTCAACACCTCCCAACAACCCCCATCCTTATCCGTGGATGAACTCGCTGTTCCAGGACGGCGCAACGGTGACCTGGTTGCTCGGAGAGAGTTTCATCCAAGATCATGCTCGTCGCTCTGTTATCCCCGAGCGGATCGCAGATATGATGATGCTCGGTGTCGGTATCTCCGATGAAGACTATTTCGAGATGACCCACATGACCGACTCCCAGATGACCCCCTCCGAGATCAGGGAACTCCCGAAGGCATGGGCGATCGGTGGTGACGGCGGCATGGGCGATATCGGATATCAGAACGTATCGAAGGTCGTGCTCCAGAACCGTCCGAACGTGAAGCTCCTGATGCTTGATACCCAGGTGTACTCGAACACGGGGGGACAGAACTCCGATTCGACCCCGATGCCGGGGGGCGGCGACATGAACCAGTTCGGCGCAGCTTCCGAAGGGAAGTTGACGGAGAAGAAGGGTGTCGCGGAGACGTTCATCTCAGGGCACGGTTCGCCATTCGTTGCCCAGGTTTCGCTCGCGAATGCGGCACAGTTCTACAAGGCGATCGTAGACGCCCTTGACTATCGCGGCACAGCGTTCATTCAGAGCTATACGTCGTGTCAACCGGAGCACGGCATTGCGGACGACGTGTCATCCCAACAGGCTGGACTTGTTCGCGACGCTCGCTCGATACCGCAGTTCGTGTTCAACCCGCAGAGAGGAGAGACGTATCAGGAAGCTCTTGATATCTCGGGAAACCCGAACCGTGACAGGGACTGGGCCCAGATCACATCGAAGCTGACGGATCGAACGTTCCAGTACACGGTTGCGCATTTCGCAAACACCGAGGCGAGGTTCCGTCGCCACCTGAGACCTGCGAAGGACACGTCCTCGATGGTCCATCTCGATGACATGCTGTTGCTCATCACCCAGGACGACGTGGTGCAGCGCTACGTGCTCGACCCGACGCACCGTTCATACGTCGAGGACTTCAGCATTTTTATCGAGGTCGAGGACACGTCGGGAAACGTCAAGCCGCTGGCGATTTCTCGCCAACTTGTGCTGTTTGCGGTCGAACGCCGCAAGTCCTGGCGCATGTTGCAGTCCAAGGCAGGTGTCGAGAACCTCGACTACCTCGCGCAGAAGGAAGCTCTTACGTCCTTCGACGAGGACGGTGTTGCGATGGTGGACAGATTTGTAGAGATCCGGAAGCGTTTCGACGAGGCCCAGTCGGTATAGATACAAGCCCGTAATAGTTGAGACGCAGGGCTGAGCAGTCCCGTTCGCCGACGCCCGCGTGGTGGTCGTGGCGCTAGACCTCCTGGAGCGCTGCTGTTGCCGTGTCCGCCAGACTGGTCAGCGCATCGATGTTTCCTTGAATCACATCATGCCAGCCAGCGAGGTAATCGGGCGACTTGAGCTCCGGGATCGGGACGCCTTCGATCGTCGCAGGTGCTGAGGCATGCACGAAGATGCGTGTGCCGGACCCGGTGGGCATCAGGTAGTAGGTGTAGGTCACGAAGGAGCCCTCGACGAAGTCGACCATCACTGTTGCGTAGTCGAACGGCCGCATGTCGAGAACCGTGAAAAGTGCGGTTGAACCGTCACCGTGGGCGCAATGGAACTCGGTGCCGGGACCGATGCGTCCGTCACGCGTGGCCTCGAGACCCATCTTCACCGACACGGTGATCCATTCGACCCTCTTGCGAGGATCGATGAGGTGATCCCAGATCACCGCGGGAGGTGCCACGGACTGTCCTCTCACCGTATCCCACGCATCGGCTGGCGCGATCTTGATCTCCTTCTGCTTCTGCAGGAACGTCCAGACGTCGTGCAGGGAGGAGACGTATCCGTCGACGACGCCGATGTGCTCATACTCCTCCGAGTGCGGAGTCCATGCGGCGACCATGTGTGATACATCGAGGGTGTCGACGCACTGTTGCGTTATGAGCAGATAGTCGGTGACACCGGTCGCCTCCACGACGTGGTTCTTGAGGAGACGATGAACGGCGATGACATCCGGACCCGAAAGGGTTGTGATATCTCCAACAGACGCTTTCATGAACTCGCCGCAGTGCAGAACGATCTTCAAACCGAGTGACCCGATGTTGACACACGCGTTGCAGGTACACGTCGTGTTGATCACCATGTTCTCGAGGGCGGACGCAAATGCGCAGTACAGCAGCTCGACCGATTCGAGGACCGTCTGGCCATACATGCCCTTTGTCATCTCGCCGTACATGAAGATGGCGTCTCCCTCGATGCTCGACACCGTGAGTGGGGCCTCGATGGCACCGATGATCGAGTTCAGGAGGTCCGCGACCACACCATTGCCGTGGTCGAGCTCACTGTCGGTCAAGAACTGCGTGTAACCAGAAATGTCCGCGATGACGAGATAACCGTGCAAGGAGAAACCTTCCCTATCCGCTCACTTTACCTGTTCGAATGTTCGGGTTACGCGGCCGGCAGGATCACGCGCTCGCAATGGAAGTGGGGGCCCTTTGGCCCTCACTTCGTGTTGATCGCCTGTGCGGCACTAGGAATTGTCACTGCTTTCCGCGTCCGTGCTGTCTGGGCTGTCGCCACTGCTGCCCGTGACCATGCGGACGACGAGCAGTACGATCGCGATGATGGCGAGACCGAGAAGAATCCAGGCCCAGAGAGGGAATCCACTGTCGGCTTCGACGACCTCGTCGGTCGGCTCGTCCGTTGAGCTACCGGCGGCCGGGATCTCGAAGGTCGCCTCGTAGGCGCTCGTATCGGAAGCAGTGCCCTCAACGAGCAAGAATTCGGTGTCATTGTCGACATCTGAGAGATCGAACTTGACGCTCCACGCACCATCGTCCTGGACTGCTACGGACTCTGTGAGATCTGTCCCGACGACACTGAGCTGCACCGTCGATCCGGGAAGCAGGCCGATACCCGTGACGGTCATCAGGCGATTCTGATCGAGGATCACGATGACCCATGGCACACCGAGATCTGGACTGAGCTGTGCCACGACCTCCGAGCCACCTTCGACGGTGGTCCCCGGAACCGGGTCCTGACCGATGACGACGCCTTCAGGATCTGGATTGTCCGAATCCTCCAAGAAAGTGATCGTCAGGCCAGCGGTCCCGACAGCCGTGGTTGCTTCGTCGACGGTCATGCCAGACAGATCGGGCACGACCACGTCGCTTGGACCGCTCGAAACGGTCATCTCGACGGACGTCCCCTGCACAACTTCGGTGCCGGCAGCAGGGTTGGTCGAAACGACAAGCCCAGCCTCGACATCCACGCTCGGCTGCTCAGATGCGGTTACAACGAAGCCCTCACCTTCGAGGATTGCCTGCGCGTCGGCTTTCGGTTCTCCGGTTACGTCCGGAACGAGTACCGTCGTGGGAGCGTCGGGGCCGGTTGACACGACGATGTTCACCTTCGTACCCGCCGCGACCATCGTCCCCTCGTCCGGATCCTGGGAGACGACATCACCCGAAGGAACGACGTCGTCCGGTGCCTCAGTGATCTCAGGGGCGAGGCCTGCATCCTTGATCGCTGAGTCTGCATCAGCTTGTCGGAGTCCAACAACATCCGGTACGGCTACATCACCGGGCGGGCCCGGTGCGATCTGCGCGATCAGCTCGGTCATTGATTTGACAACCGAGGCCGCGATCATTGCTTCCTGGGTGTCGCTGACCGCGAACACGTCGGTGTATGAATCCGGGGGCGTTGCGATTTCTCTCGCAATGCCGTCGACGTCGATCGTCATAGGAGTATTCGCGGGAACGATCGCTGTTGGAAGGCCTTCTCCCGGCTGCACCTCTACAGGAGCCTCCGTGCCGAACGCCACCAGAACGGTGGCGCCTGTCGCATTCCAGAACGTGACCTTGGCCATGCCGTCGTCTATTGCGACGACGTCTATCGGATATGCCAATGCGGTGTCGGGATCCACGCCGAATCCCGAAACCACGGTCTGAGCAGATCCCACGGCTGCTTCGATGGACACCGCAGAGTCGATCGTGCCGCCGGTGAACGCAACGTCGTACGTTCCAGCGGGCAGGGTCTTCCCAACGCCGTCGGTTCCGTATTCGAGACCGTCGGCGATCTTCTCTGTACCAGCAGCGACCGTGACCGGTCCGGTACTGGCGCCGTTGACGGCAGCCAGATATCCGAGGTCGACCTGTTGCGCACCAGCCGTCGCGATGACGGTTGCGAACAGGGCGCCGACCATTGCCAGGACGAGCGCGAACCGAGTGAGTGATTTCATGTTGTTCCTCCCTTGTGAATCCAGTCGTGCTCTGGATTGAGCTTGGTCATACGACCCTGCTCGCCCACGAGCGTATGTCGGTGCCGACTCAAACGTACGGATTTCTTCTGACCACTGAGGACCGACCGGTCGCCTTCTGAGATCTCCGTCGAACGAATCGGGGAGCGCGAGAACGCTCAGCCGTTTCCTTTTCAGCTTCATCGGTACTACTATCGAACGTATGTTCGATATCGACTCCGACACGTCGTCGTATCTCAGTGAACTCAACGACCGACAGCGGCAGGCCGTTCTTCATGGCGATGGCCCGTTGCTCGTCATCGCCGGCGCAGGGTCGGGGAAGACGAGGACGCTTGCCTCGCGGGTAGCTCACCTCATCGACCGTGGCGTGCCGGCCGAACGAATACTTTTGCTCACGTTCACGCGACGAGCATCGGCAGAGATGCTCAAACGGGCAAGCGCATCGATCGAGGACCGGAACTCTGGACGCGTGTGGGGCGGGACGTTCCACTCCATTGCCAACCGACTCTTGCGCCAATACGGGAGAGCGGTTGGTTTGGACGATGGGTTCACGGTGATCGACCGCGCAGACACCGAGTCTCTGTTCGGCATTCTCAGAACCGAGAATGGGTTCGGCAAGGCGAAGGCGCGGTTCCCTCGCAAAGAGACGATCGCTTCGATCTACTCACGAATCGTGAACGCTCAGACATCGCTGTCGGAAACACTCGAAGAGCGCTTCCCGTGGTGTCGGGACCACCCCGAAGAACTCAAGACGCTGTTCATCGGATACACCGAACGGAAGCGAGATCACAACGTCATCGACTATGACGATCTGCTGCTCTACTGGCAGGCGTTGCTCGCTTCCGATGCGGGCGATGTCGTGCGCGAGCTGTTCGACCATGTCCTTGTCGATGAATACCAGGACACAAATCTCGTCCAGGCAGACATCCTTCGCTCACTGTGTGGGTCGGCCGGCAATCTGACGGTTGTTGGTGATGATGCCCAGTCCATCTATTCGTTCCGGGCGGCGCGGGTGGAGAACATTCTCGGCTTCCCAGACGAATACGACGATGTGACCGTCGTCACGCTCGAACAGAACTATCGCTCGACACCGCAGATCCTCTCGTCATCGAACGCGGTGATCGGCGCATCCGACACCGCCTTCGTCAAACAGCTGTGGACCAGCCGACCATCTGGACCGATCCCCGATCTCGTGACCTGCTACGACGAGGCGGCACAAGCTGATTGGGTGTGTGATCGAGTGCTTGAACTCAGAGAGCAGGGTGTCGACCTGCGCGACCAGGCGGTGCTCTTTCGCACAGGCCACCACTCCGGTGGTCTGGAGATCGAGCTTTCCAGGCGAAACATCCCGTTCGTGAAATTTGGTGGCCTCAAGTTCCTCGAGGCGGCGCACGTCAAGGACCTCCTGTCGCTGCTACGGATACTCGATAATCCCAGGGACGTACTCGCATGGAACCGAGTGCTTCTGATGCTTCCGGGTGTCGGACCAGCGACTGCGGCAAAGATCCTTGCTCATATCGAACAAGTGGGTACATCAGCCGGAACCGATGTCCTCGAAGCGTTCCTGACCTATGACTTACCCGTCACAAACGAGACGCGAGAAGTGCTCGGCCTCCTGCGTGATGTACTCACGGACTGTCGTGGGGATGGTGTGGCGCAACCTGGTCCATCGAGCCAGATCGATCGGCTCGCCGATTTCTGCCGGGCAGTGTTCGACCGTTCATACGACGATGCCGAGGCTCGCCTTGCCGATATCGAGCATCTCGCGGCGCTCGCTGCCGACTACCCGGATCGGAGCTGCTTTCTCACTGAGATCACGCTTGACCCTCCGAATAGCACGACCGATCTCGCCGACGTCCCTCACCTGGATGATGACTATCTCATCCTCTCGACGATCCACTCCGCAAAGGGGGGTGAGTGGAAGTCAGTCACCGTGATCCATGCAGCCGACGGGAACATCCCATCGGACATGGCACTGAGCGAGCCGGGTGGACTCGAGGAAGAACGCAGGCTGCTCTATGTGGCGCTGACAAGGGCCAAGGATCGCTTGGCGGTGACGGTACCCCAGCGTTACTACCACCACCGATATTCGACGAATGGCAACCATTCCTACGCACTCGCGAGCCGGTTTCTCGAACCGGCCATGGAGTGGTTCATGCCGTCAGCCACGGGAGTTTCCCAAGCTGTCGCCGACGCAGTATCCGTGGGTTCGGGCCGAGACACCGTCGCCGAGGCATTGACAACTTTGTGGGACTGACCCCCATCACCAATCGTGGATACCCAGGGTTCCAGACCGGACTGAGTCCGGTCAGGAGCCCACAGAAACGAGCATCGGCGATCTACGATCGACCGTTGACCGCCTTCGGTATCCACGCTGCACATTTTGCGAGTGTGCGTTTCGAAGCTGGCTCCCACGGGATGAGAACAGGCCACACATGGGGCATCTCTGGTTCGATGACGAGTTGACAATCAACACCGTCTCTTTCGGCGTTCTCAGCGAGTCGTAGGGAATCAGCGAGCAGCATTTCGGCACCTCCCGCGAACACCAGCATCGGTGGGAATCCTGTGAGGTCGGCCTGTATCGGTGAGGCCTCCGGATCGGCGTGCTGATCCTGCGGTGCGTACCAGTCGTTCGGTGAGGACAGTTCTCGCACGGGTAGAAAATCGGTCGGGGCGTTCGTCCTGATCGTGTAACCGGTGTGGTCGATGTCGACGTAGGGCGAGAAGAGGATCATGCCTGCAGGAAGCGGAAGTCCCTCGGCTCGCGCTCTGTGCACCATCGCAACCGCGAGGCCCGCGCCGGCAGAGTCTCCGGCAACGATCACTTCGCGTGGTGAGCTGCAGCGGGCGAGCAGTGCCCGGTATGAGTCGATGGCGTCATCGACCGCAGCAGGAAATGGATGCGCAGGGGCGAGTCGATACGTCGGCGCGGTTGCGGTGGCGCCCGTGCGAGCGACAATCCGGGCGATGTGTTCGCGGTGCGTGCCCGGGTTGCCGAAGATGTAGCCGCCGCCGTGGAAGTAGAGAATCGTCGCGGCATTCCGTGTCGCGTCAACACGCTCGAAGTGGTCAGCGACGTTTCGACCCATCTGGCGGGATGTCACCCGCACCGCTCCGACGAGCGACGCGGGCAGAGGCATCTTGATACGGAGCCCGATGCTGTTGATCCACGGATCTTCCTTGTGGTCTGCTGCAACGGTGATGACTCTTCGTGCGAAAGCAACCGCCCATTCGGTGCGCCACGACCATGTTGGCAGCGTCGGCCCCAGCAGCAGCCTCGTGAAAGTCGCCTTCGCGATCGCAGAGGTGGCAGCAATCCAGATGCGGATGAGCAGGATGATCGAGCGCATGCTCCCACGCTATCGGACAACTGGAGTCTCGAAGTGGTACACGAGAACCGGACCTACCCTGCCTGAGTTCTCGGCGGGTCCGTGCCAGGTTGATCCGTCACTTCCAAGGAGAGTTCCATGTTGCTGCGATTTGTGGTCGCGCTCGGAGGCATCACCTTTATCGCGACCGGTGTCGGCGTATTCCTTACAGATTCTTGCAATTCGGTCACATGGGGTACTCGGGGTTCAAACCGTGCTGGCAACTTCACCGCGACTTGCCAGGACGTTTTGGTAGATGGCGCAATGAGTCAGGGCACCGCAGGTATTCTTGCCATCGCGGTAGGGCTGCTGCTGATTCTGACGGTGTCTGTGCCACTTCTTCGGAGTCGCGGAGTCGATCTCATCAGGCGCTAGCGCGCGTCCCAGTCTCCAGCAGCAGCTTCGCCCTGAGCCCTTCCACCGAATCGACGGGCAACTCGCACACAAGCTGTCTACAGACGTACGCCAAGCTGGCGGTCTCTTCGGACCTGCTTGCGAGCAGTGGGATCGCCGAGTCAGCGCCACCACTCGAAGCCATGACGACGTCCGGTCTGAAACGCTCCCATACCACACGTTCCATCGAGCTACGGTCTCCGTCTCCTCCTACGATCGCAACTTCGTAGATGCCAACGAGGTTCGTGAGCCAGATCGCCAGCCCGTAACCCCCGAACGTCGGATGGTCGACGGCGTCGCGCGCAAGCAGCTGCATCGTACGACCGGACTCGGTGATCGCTTCGGTGTCCGCCGTATACGCAGCGTGCAGGAGGAGCGCTTCCATGGCGAGCGCATTGTCAGAAGGTGTCGGGTTGTCCTGCGTGTTCTTCGGGCGTGCGATCAGCGGATCTACGCTTTGGGACGTGCCAAAGAACCCGCCCTTGGGATCCGCAAACCCTGCTCGCAGGTGCTCGACGTGGGTTTCGGCCGCTTCATACCACGCCTCATGCCCTGTCACCTGGTACAGCGTGTACAGCCCGATCGCGAGAGAGGCGTGGTCGTCTGCGAATGCAACGTGCCCCGGGCGGTTTCGCCATGAGCGCACGAGATCTCCGTCCGGGGATGCTTCACCCAGGAGGAACCTGGCGATCGCTTCCGCCCGGCTGACGTATCGTGGTTCCTGGAGAATGATGCCTGCTTCTGCAAAGGCGCGCATTGCGAGACCGTTCCATGCGGTGACGATCTTGTCGTCGCGTCCTGGTGGAGTGCGTTGCGCTCTCACCAATCTGAGGCGATCGTCGATCGATCGCTTCCGTTCCTCGATCGTGCTGACGTCCAGTCCAGTTGCTGCTGAGATGTCGGCGAGGCCAACGAATCGGTGCAGGATATTCATACCCTCGAAGTTTCCTTCAGGGGTTGCCCCGTAAATCGCTGCGGCGAGGTTCCGGTCTTCCCCGAGCACCGAGCCGAGTTCATCCCAGGACCAGACGGCGAATCTGCCTTCCACACCCTCAGAGTCTGCGTCTTCTGCTGAATGCAGCCCTCCGTGGTCGTCGGCCATGGCGATATCGAGATAGTCGAGCACTTCGATCGCGACATCTCGGAACAGGTGGACCTCTGTCAGCTGCCACGCACGGAGGTAGACCCTTGCCAGCTGGGCGTTGTCGTAGAGCATCTTCTCGAAGTGGGGAACGATCCATTGTGCATCAACGGAGTATCTGGCGAACCCTCCGAGCAGGTGGTCGTAGATGCCGCCCTGTGCCATTGCGGTGAGCTGGAGGGTGAGCATGTCGAGACTCTGTTTGGCAGCTGCGGTTCCGGGAAGGAGCGCTGCTGTGCGCAATAGGAGCTCGAGCGCGGGCGCCTGAGGGAACTTTGGTGCGGTCCCGAAGCCGCCGTTGACACGGTCGAACGATGCGGACATTCGTTCAACTGCCTGCTCAATGTCCCGAATGCCGGGAAGCGGTGCCTGGTCGTTTCCCGCTGAAGCGATTGTCGCGGCGATGTCGTCTGCCTGTTGTAGCACACCCTGCCTGTTCGAGTTCCAGGCATCCAGTACAGCGGTCATGACGTTCGTGAATGACGGGTGCTGGCCCATCGTCTCTCTCGGGAAGTAGGTTCCGGCGAAGATCGGTTTCTGTTTCGGTGTGAGGAAAACGGTCATCGGCCATCCTCCCCTGCCGGTCGTCGCCGTGACGACGTCCATATAGATACGATCCACATCGGGTCGTTCCTCACGATCGACCTTGATGCTGACAAAGTGCTCGTTCATGAATGATGCGGTGTCGTCGTCTTCGAACGACTCGTGGGCCATCACATGGCACCAGTGACAAGTTGCGTATCCGATGGACAGAATCACTGGGACGTCTCGGCGTTCGGCTTCGGCGAATGCTTCGTCGCACCACTCGTACCAGTCAACGGGGTTGTCTTGATGCTGGAGCAGATACGGCGAGGTTGCGTCGGAAAGTCGGTTGGGCATGGTCGGAGGGTACGAGATTCCCGACGGTCGTCCGACGCGTTCTCTGGGCTGTGGACCGGACTCAGTGCGGTGCAGAACCCTGGGTACGCGAATCAGGGGGTTAGTTGCGGGTGAGGGCGATGAGCCGCAGTATCTCGATGTACATCCACACGATGGTGACCATGAGACCGAACGCGCCGTACCACTCGAAGTATCTGGGTGCTCTCGCATTGGTTCCGCGGACGATCATGTCGAAGTCGAGCATCAGATTGAGTGCAGCGATGCCGACGATGATCACGGAGAACACGATGCCCAGACCTCCGGAGAAGAACGGCAGCGACACGCCGAACAGGACCAGCACGAAACTGAGGAGATAGAACAGCGCGATGCCGAGTGTTGCGCCGATGACGATCCCACGGAATCTCTCCGTCACCTTGATGGCGCCGGTCACGAACAGCACGAGCATGCCGACGAAGACTGCAGATGTTGCAAGGAGCGCCTGAAGGACGATCCCCTCGAAAGCGACGTTGTAAATGTGGCTGATTGCTCCGATCGCAACGCCCTGTGTCAGGGCATACAGCGGGCCGGTGAACACGGCGAGTTTCGGCTTGAAAGCTGTGACGATGGCGAGGACGACTGCACCGATCAATACGAAGAACCACCAGCCTGGGATAGCGCTACTACCCGTCTCCGGCTGAACGAGTGACCAGCCCCACATTCCTGCGCCGACCATGAGGGCCAGCAGGAACGCAGTCTTTGCAACCGTCCCGCTGATCGTCATCGAGTCTTCGTTTCCGACGGCAAACGGGATCTTCGCGCTCTGAAGCGCGGCATCGGCCTTGCCGGAACCGGACGTGCCTGACTCCGGCAACGCCCCGAACTGCTTTGAAAGTGTCGGGTTGGCCAATCGTGCCTCCTTGCGGCAGGGATGGTAGACAAGCGATCGGGTCGTGAACTCGGCGCCAAGAATCGCCACCTCAGAGCCCTGAGGTGCCTAGCCTCGCGTCTATGACCGACACAACGGGCGACAAGACGCCTGCATCATCCGTCGTTGATCGGGTCGTTGCCTCTATTCCAGCTGATATGCCGGACGAGCAGCGTGCGCTCATGGAGCCATTCGCCCGCATGTATCTACGCCGTCTCCCCGAGGTTGACCTTCCCGACGTCACGCCGGACCAACTCCTTGCCGAGATCTGCGACCTGCTCGAGTTCGTGAGTATCAGGCCGTCGGGCGACAGCAAGATCAGAGTGTTCAAACCACAGGGTGAACATTGTGGTTACACGACGCCCGGATCTGTCGTGCAGATCGTCTCAGACGACCGCACGTTCCTCGTCGACTCTGTCACTGCTGCTGTGTCGACCGCTGACGCAAATGTCGTACGGCATCTTCACCCCCTCATCGGCACCGTGCGCGATGACCAGGGGAAGTTGACGAGCATCACCAAGGCGCGCGGAGCGAGCAGACGCGAGTCTGTGCAGCATTTCGAACTCGACCGGGGACTCACCGACGAGGCCTCGGCAACGCTCGAGGCGACGATTTGTAATACGCTCGAGGACATCTCCAAGGTCGTGACCGACTTCGACCCTATGCGCGGGATCGTTGAAACGATGATCAAAACCGCCAAATCGAGCGTTCACCACTACTCGTTCGAGGAGATCTCAGAGACAGTTGCGTTCCTCGAGTGGCTGCTCGAGGACAACTTCGTATTCCTCGGATATCGCCAGTACAACATTGAAGACCAAGGCAAGGGCCCCTCCATTCTGGCCGACGTCTCAACAGGGCTCGGGATACTGCGAGATCCGAAGTCCGAACCGAAGGCAGTCCCCCTTGCAGATCTTCCGCCCCATCTTCAGGAGCGGTACGTCGCTGGTGACCTGATGGTCATCTCGAAGACGAACCGGCACTCTTCCGTTCATCGTGATGCACGTATGGACTACGTCGGAGTTCGGCGCATCGGTGCCGATGGATCGATGGTCGCTGAGCTGCGTCTGCTCGGGCTGTATACCTCAAAGGCGTACCTCGGCACCGCGAGCGATATTCCCGTGCTTCGCCGAAAACTCAGCGACATTCTCGCCGCCCAGGACGTCATCGAAGGCTCCCACGACTACAAGGCCATCGTTGCGCTGTTCGAGACGTTCCCGAAGGACGAACTGTTCGCGATGGATGTCGAGGTGATCGGGGAGACCATCAGCGAGCTCCTCGAAACCGAGGAAGGTCAGACGACCCGGCTCATCGTCCAAAGAGACACTCTGAACCGATCGGTCAGCGTTCTCGTGTCCGTGGCAAGGGACCGCTTCAACGCGAATCTTCGTATGCAGCTCCAGGAGATGTTTCTTGATGTTTTCGGCGGAGATGCGATCGACTACAGGCTGGCCCTCGGTGAGTCCGGTGACGCCCGGATGCACTTCACGGTATGGACGGATGAGGGTGCTCGTGTCGATGTTGATCTGTCCGAGCTCGAGCAGCGGGTTGTCGCGCTGTCTCGCAACTGGCACGACCGTGTCATCGAGGAGCTCCTCGGTCGCGTGAGCGACTCGGAGGCCCGCCGGCTTGCCGACTTCTGGTCGGATAAGTTCCCTGATTACTACAAGGACGCAACCGGAGTCGATATCGCAGCGGGCGACGTCATCAACGTCGATCGCTTGTCCCGGCTGGACACCGATGTCATCGTACGACTGCAGAACGAACAGCAGGACAGCAACCCTCCGGGCGTTCTCGATCCGCTCACTCGAGTTACCGTTTACCGGTCTGCCGGGAAGTTCAACCTGTCAGAGATGATGCCCCACATCGAAAACCTCGGCCTGACTGTGGTCGAAGAGGTACCGACCAGACTCAGCGACGAGGCTGGAACGTTCATCCATGACTTCGGAGTGCTCACGGTGGGCGGCGAGGAACTGGACATCGAATTGACCGGGGACAGAATCGGTCGAGCGATTGAAGCTGCACTTGTCGGAGACATCGAGTCTGACTCGTTGCACCGACTGCTTGTCTCGACAGATCTCGATCATGAGGAACTCATGATCCTGCGGGCATACCGCAGCTATTGGCAGCTCGTCACGCCGTCGTTCTCGATCGGGTACGTAGACAACGCCCTGGCGACCCAGCCTCGAATCGCCGAGGACCTCGTGCGGCTCTTTTTCGTAAGGCTGGGTTCTGAAAGCGACGCTGCCACTGAAGAGGTGATACGCGACCGGATCCTCTCTGCGCTTGACGACGTGGACTCACTTGACGAGGACCGCATTCTCCGGGGATTCCTCGGACTCATCCTCGCAACAGAGCGGTCGAACATATGTGTTGAGGGCCGACAGTCCCTCGCACTGAAGTTTCGGTCTGACAGCGTTCCCGAGATGCCGGATCCGAAGCCTCTCTACGAGATCTTCGTATACGCGAGGGGTGTGGAGGGTGTTCATCTGCGTGGCGGCATGGTCGCTCGCGGCGGTATTCGGTGGTCGGATCGCATGGAGGACTATCGCACCGAGGTGCTCGGCCTCATGAAGGCACAGATGACCAAGAACGCCGTCATCGTGCCGACGGGGGCAAAGGGCGGATTCGTGATCAAAATGTCTGCGGAGGGGGGTCGTCCAACCTACGAAGAGGTCAAGAAAGGATATCAAGTATTCATTCGCGGACTCCTCGACGTGACAGACAACTTCATAGATGGGGCAGCTGTTCCTCCGACTGACGTTGTCCGCCACGACGGTGACGATCCGTACTTCGTTGTCGCCGCAGACAAAGGAACCGCTTCCTTCTCGGATACGGCGAACGATATCGCCCGCGGCTACGGGTTCTGGCTCGACGATGCGTTCGCCTCAGGCGGTTCTGCCGGGTACGACCACAAGGCCCTCGGTATCACAGCCCGAGGTGCTTGGGAATCCGTGCGTAGACACTTCCTCGATCTCGGCGTGAACGTTGACGAAGACGAGATCACTGCTGTCGGTATCGGGGATATGTCAGGCGACGTGTTCGGGAACGGAATGCTGATGTCGAAGCATCTGAAACTCGTCGCAGCCTTCGACCACCGGCACATCTTCATCGACCCGAATCCTGAACCTGAAGCTTCGTGGATAGAGCGTGATCGTCTTGCTGGTCTGAGTCGTTCGAGCTGGCTCAACTACAACACCGACGTGATGAGCCGCGGCGGCGGGATTTTCGACAGAGCTTCCAAGAGTGTCACCCTGACTCCCCAGATCCGGTTGCTGCTCGACACCGACATCGAGGAGCTCACCCCGAACGCGCTCATTCGTCTGGTCCTCAAGGCTTCGGTGGATCTGCTTTGGAACGGTGGGATAGGGACGTACGTCAAGGCAAGAAGCGAGTCTGATGATGTCGTCCAGGACCGCTCCAACGATGCTGTGAGGGTAAACGGCCGCGACCTTCGTTGCAGGGTCATCGGTGAAGGTGGCAACCTGGGCTGCACCCAACGTGGACGTGTCGAATACGAGCGACGCGGTGGCCGTGTTTTCGCCGACTTCATCGATAACTCTGGTGGTGTGCATGCCTCCGACCGTGAAGTCAATCTCAAGATCCTCTTGGGCATCTCTGAAGCGAAGGGTCAGATCAGCCGTTCACAGCGTGACGAGATTATCGGTTCTGTTGCTGAGGACGTTGTCGAGTTCATTCTGTATGACAACTTCCTCCAGGCCCAGATCATCTCCCAGGAGGCGATGTCCTCACACCGCAGGATTGAGGCGTACATGGACCTCATGGATCGGCTCGAGCGCGAGGGGATTCTCGACCGAGAACTCGAGTTCCTGCCGGGTAACGAGGAGATGGCTCAGCGATCTCGTGAGGGCAAGTCGATGGCCAGTCCAGAGATCGCCGTTCTGCTCGCCTACGCGAAGCGGAGCCTGACCGAGCACATCTTGCAGTCGAGCCTTCCGGACGATCCTCACTTCGAGTCGGATTTACTCGAGTATTTCCCTTCTGCGATCGCGGAGCGGTTCGCGGACGATATCGCGGTACACCCTCTCCGACGTGAGCTCATCTCGACGATTGTTGCGAATCAGGTCCTCAATTCACAGGGAAGCACGTTCTACTCCCGGATGCGAACCGTAACTGGCGCATCCGCCGCGATGATCGTGCGAGCGTACAGAGTTGCCCGTGCCGTTACCGGCGCCCAGCTGCGGTGGACCGACATCGAAGCGCTAGCCGGTCAGATCGGTTCTGTCGTAGCGAACCGTATGATGCAGGACGTCGACGACCTTGTCTCGTTTGTTGCCCGTTGGTATCTCATCCATCCGAACGGACGTTCTATCGACGAAGAGATCGATGCGGCCGCAGACGACTTCGCGGCGCTCTCCGATGGATTCCCCGACATGCCTTCGGTTGCCTGGCATGAGCCATATCAGGCTGTCGTATCAGAGTTCGAAGCGGCAGGCGTCCCCCACGAACTCGCCGTGCGGCATGCATATCAGCGTGCACTCAGAAGGGGGCCCGACATCGTCGATATCGCTCACCGGTTCGAGTTCGACATACTCGAGATCGCTTCCCTGTCTACCGAGGCAAGTCAGGTATTCCGAATCGGTTGGCTCGAGCGGCAGGTCAGGAGGCTGCCGGGCACGACGGCATTCGACCGTTTGGCGATCGAGGCGGTGAGGGATGACCTTCAGAGTCTGCGTCGGGATGTTGTCTCGAGGGTGCTCGAAGAAACCGGCGGCTCGATAGACGACTTCATTGCATCCCATGAGCGGCTCATGCCGAGGCTCGCCCGCTGGCACTTGTGGCTCACGCGGGATGGCATCCAGGACGTGTCTGCCGCGATGATCGCGACGCGTAGGTTGCACCAGTTGCTCGTCGGAAGATGATCGCGTTTCGCTGACAGCTCCTGCCCTAGACAAACGAACGTTCGTTTGTTACGCTGACGATCCCAACGATCGAAGACCGGAGAGGTGCCGCGTGGACGGGCGCAACGAACACAAGAGGCGACAAGAGACCTTCGACGCCATCATCGCGGCAGATCAGAAGATCGAACCAAGAGACTGGATGCCGGACGGATACCGCAGGATGGTGATCCGCCAGATGGCACAGCATGCACATTCAGAGGTCATAGGGATGCAACCAGAGGCCAACTGGATCACACGGGCACCAACACTCCTGCGGAAGGCGATCCTGATAGCAAAGGTGCAAGACGAGGCAGGGCATGGACTCTACCTCTACTCGGCGACCGAAACACTTGGCGTATCGAGGGACGAGCTCCAGGTACTTCTCCACACAGGCAAGCAGAAATACTCATCCATATTCAACTACCCGACGCTGAGCTGGGCCGATATCGGTGCGATCGGTTGGCTCGTCGATGGAGCCGCAATCGTCAACCAGATCGTGCTCCAGGGCACTTCGTATGGTCCGTACAGCCGTGCAATGGTCAAGATTTGCAAGGAAGAGAGCTTCCACGCGCGCCAGGGCTACAGCATCATGATGACCCTCGCCGCTGGATCGGAAACACAGAAGTCGATGTGTCAGGACGCCCTCGATCGCTGGTGGTGGCCTTCGCTCATGATGTTCGGACCGCATGACTCCGAGTCCGCCAACACGGCGGAGTCGATGGCATGGAGGATCAAACGCAAGTCCAATGACGAAATGCGCCAGATGTTCATCGACCAAACGGTGCCCCAAGCGCGGTATCTCGGCATGACGATCCCGGATCCAGAGCTCGTGTTCGACGAAGAGACGAACCACTGGAGCATCGGCGAGATCAACTGGGATGAGTTCTGGGCGACGATCAATGGAGATGGCCGCCTCAATCGTGAGCGTATTGATCACAAGGTCAAGGCGTGGGATGACGGTGCATGGGTTCGCGCCGGCGCGACCGCATATGCAGCCAAACAAGGCAAGTCAGTCGACAAGAGTGCCTGAGGAGCAGTCTCATGAGTTATGAAGTACCCGTTGCCCCAGGCGACGAGTCCCAGGACATCCAATTCGGCGGAGGTACCGACCACGGTTCTCCGTTGTGGGAAGTGTTCGTCCGAGCCAGGAGGGGTTTGAACCACACGCATGTCGGTTCGCTGCATGCGCCGGATGCGGAGACCGCGATTCAGAACGCCCGTGATGGTTATACGCGTCGCGCAGAAGGGGTAAGTCTCTGGGTTGTACCTTCGATTGAGATCGTGGCATCCGACGATGCCGATTCCATGTTCGAACCCTTTGAGCACGTGCCGTACCGGCATCCAACCTTCTACGACATTCCCGATGAGGTCGGACGGCTGTGAACATGGTCACGACGCAGAATCCCCTGGCCACCTACATCGTCCGTCATGCTGATGACAACGTGGTGCTTGGCCAGCGTCTCGCTGAATACGTTTCGCGGGCCCCCGAGCTCGAAGAAGATCTCGCCGTGTCCAACCTTGCGCTCGATCACATAGGCGTCGCAGACCACATGTTCACCTATGCCGCAAAGGTGGAAGGCGGAGATGCCAGTGGGGATGTACTTGTCATGTTCCGATCGGAGCGGGAGTACACGAACGTGCTTCTCGTTGAACAACCGCAGCACGGTTTCGACGATGTGATGGCACGCCAGTTCCTGTTCGACGCCTATCAGCTCCCACTCTGGGAGGCACTCTCGAATTCTACCGACGACACTATCGCCGGCATCGCACAACGGGCTGCCAAGGAAGCAACGTACCACCTGAGGCACTCATCCGGCTGGGTGATTCGCCTCGGTGACGGGACAGACGAGAGTCACGAGCGTATGCAGAATGCGATCGATCGTATGTGGCGATTCACATCCGAGATGTTCGAAGCCGACGACCTCGACCGGCGTACAACGTCTGAGGGAGTCGGTGCCGATCCTTCGACGCTGAGGGAATCATGGGCGTCGAAGGTCGATGCCGTGCTCGAGCAAGCAACGCTCACTCGCCCGGAGGATTCGTTCCAGACATCCGGCGGGAGAACAGGCATACACACCGAGCATCTCGGTCCGATGCTTGCTGAGATGCAATGGCTACAAAGGGCCAACCCCGGACTGGCATGGTGATCACAGGGGCGACGCGCATCGAGCGGGTGCGGTCGTTACTCGACCACGTTGTCGACCCAGACATGCCATTCTTGACGATCACTGACATCGCGATCCTGCGCGAAGTGACGATAGAAGATGGCGGGGCGGTCACCGTCAGGATCACTCCGACGTATTCAGGGTGCCCGGCAATGGGGACGATCACATCTGACATCCACTCGGTTCTTGCCGAAGGGGGATTCGATGACGTGGTCGTTGAAACCGTGTACAACCCCGCGTGGACGACGGAGTGGATGTCGGAGGAAGCCAAGCGAAAACTTGCGGAGAATCGCATTGCACCACCCGACTCGGTGTTATCGGTCGTGCCGGAGATTCTCTGTCCCATGTGCAAATCCGACGAGATCGACACTGTCTCCGAGTTCGGCTCCACGGCATGCAAATCGCTCATGGTGTGCACGCATTGTGGCGAGCCATTCGACTCATTCAAGGCGATTTGATGCGAGCAGCACGATTCCACAAACTCTCCGTCGCGTCGATCGACGAGTTGACACACGAGTCGGTCCGCGTGACCTTCGACATCCCAACTGAACTGGAGGCGACGTATGTCCACATCCCAGGGCAACACGTCGTCGTCAAGGCGTCGATCGGCGGCGAGACGGTACGGAGGAGCTACTCGATCTGTTCGAGGGCTGGGGCGGCTTCGCTGCAAATAGGTATCAAGCATCTTCCCGGCGGCGCGTTCTCCTCTTTTGCCAACACCGAGCTCACCGTTGGCGACGTTGTCGAGGTGACGCCCCCGACAGGCGAATTCACGATCGAGACCGATCCGTCGAACAGGCGTCACTACATCGCGATCGTTGCCGGCAGTGGAATCACACCGGTGCTGTCGATGGTCGAAAGCGTGCTCGCCGATGAGCCTGACAGTCGGTTCACACTTGTCTACGGCAACAAGGACGGTAGCTCGATCATGTTTCTCGACGATCTCGACAGGCTGAAAAACAACAACCTTCATCGTTTCGTGATCTTCAACATCCTCAGTCGAGAGTCCAACGCGATTCCGATCCTGGAGGGCAGGCTCGACGAGGACAAGCTGGTCCAACTGCTCACGACTGTCGTAGATGCTGCCTCCGGCACCGACTGGTACCTTTGTGGTCCGGGTGGCATGGTGGAGGCCGCCCGTTCGGTTCTGACCCGAGGTGGCGTCCTGCCCGTCAACATCCACGATGAGCTGTTCTACGCGGGTGGCGAGGCATCGCCCCGTGTTGCAGTCGACGACGAGGTCGGATCGACGATCAAGGTGACGATCGATGGCCGAACGTCGACGCTGGTTGTCGATCCAGACGGAGCTCCGATCCTCGATCATGTCCTTGCTGTTCGCCCGGAAGCTCCCTTCTCTTGTCGCAGCGGAGCGTGTGCTTCCTGTCGAGCTCGGGTGACGGTGGGTGAGATTCGGATGGACAAGAACTGGTCGCTCGAAGAGCCTGAACTAGCTGCCGGCCAGATCCTCACGTGTCAGTCGCACCCGGTGAGTGAAACTGTCGAACTGACCTACGACCTATGAGCAGGCTCAACCGAGAGGACATCGTTGCAGGAGCAGGCAGGCGGTTCGCTACCCACGGCTACCACGGAACATCGATGCGCGATCTCGGAGAGGATCTTGGGATTCTCGGTTCGTCTCTGTACAGCCATGTTGGCGGCAAACAGGAATTGCTCGTGGCCGTCGTCGAGCGGGGCGCTACCTTCTTCGAAAATGCCGCAGCCGATGCGCTCGCCGCCGATTGTGCGCCGGAGGAACAGATGCGCGGTCTCATCGCGGCCCACGTCGGCGTCCTGCTCGATCACCGTCCCGAGGCGAGGACCTATCTGACCGAGGTCGGGTTCCTCGATGACAGTGAAAGGAGCAGGGTGAACCAGATCAGGGATCGGTATGAGGAGGCGTTTCGATCGACGATTTCCGAAGGTATCGATCAGGGGGTTTTTCGGAAGGACTGCGACTCGAGACTCGCGGCGATATACATCTTGTCGATTCTCAACGCACTCGATCGCTGGTACGACGAGAAGGGACGATTGACCCGCGCCAAAGTGATCGAGGACATCTACCGGTTTGTAATCGCCGCCCTGACTTGATCGTCAACCGGCAGCGTGGTGGGGTTCCGGTGTAGTCGACTCGTCTCGGAGATCGATGACCAAATCGGGATCTGCCCATGAAGGGTCACCGGTCGATGCACGGTCATCGAGGTCTGCGCCCCCCGCTTGTGCAACATCGAGCATTCCTCGGATCTCGGCGAGCTGCGCCTTCATCGAAGCCCGGATGGACGTTGTTTCCTCCCGTATCGAGTTCGCATCCATGCGTGCCTTGTCGAGTATCCGATCCGCCTCAGCCTGTGTTTGCGCCGCCGACTCCTCGGCTCTACGCACGATCCTGAGGGCCTCTTCCTCCGCCGAGGCGCGGTCATGTTCGCTGCGGGACGCCAGCAGCAATACCGCAGCTTCGGCCTCAGAAACGATCGCCGCCGCCGTCGCCGCTGCATCAGTGAGCTCGTTCGATTGACCCATCGACGATGATTGGTCCGCGATCGCTTTCGCCTCTGCCTTGGCTTCCTCAATGATTACTCGTCTGGCATCTGTCGCATCTTGCAGTAGCGCTTCGATAGTGCCATTCAGCCCGGCGAGTTCTTCTTCACAGTCCGCCGCACGAACTTCCGCAATGCGAAGTCGCTCTTCGAGTCCTGCCATGTGGCTTCCGCAGTCCGTAAGGAATACGTCTATTTCGGCACGGTCATAACCTCGCAGTGCCGTCGAGAATTGATGCTCTTGAATTTCACGGCTGAACGGTTCCATAGTGCACCTCCGTTGCCCCTGTTGACATCATACGCCTTCTCATGCCGCGTCGGGCGACCAACGACACCACAACGCTGCCCTATGTGGCACTAGGCTGGCTCAGGAGCGCCATCGGGAATGGAGCGCAATCTCGGTTCGTTGTTCACGACAGCACGGAAGGGATCTCATGGAATCGTTCGATATCGCATCGCTCATCCTGCGGCTCGCTCTTGGGGTCGTGATGCTGGCCCATGGCATCAAACACGCCCGTGGACGGCAGAAGACGTCCAATTGGTTTGGTTCGATCGGCTTCAAGTCACCCGACCTCCAGTGGTTCGCATCGACAGCTACCGAGATCGGTGTCGGTTTGCTGCTGATCGGTGGGTTCCTCACCACCGCCGCTGCGGCAGGTGTCATTGGTGTGATGACCGTCGCCTATGTGTCTGTGCACCGTGCCGTCGGTTTCTGGGTCACCGCTCGGCCCGACGAAGGTTGGGAGTACGTCATGACTCTCTCGGCAGTAGCTGCTGCGATCGCAATAGCAGGTCCTGGAGAGGCTTCTATCGATGCCGCGCTCGGCCTTGATACGGTCCTGGACGGCTGGATCGGCTTTGGAGCTGTGGTTCTTGGAGTCGCAGTAGCCGGAATCCAGCTTGCCACGTTCTTCAGACCAGAGGCGAGTAGCCAGACATCGGGCGCCTGAGGGCGCTACAGCACGAACTACTGCTTGTTGGTCCCGTAGACCATGTTCCGCAGGCGGTTTTCGACGGTCTTGGCATCGTCGTGGTTCGTCTCGCGTGAGAGCACGTTCCGCATGCGGTCGGTGACGACGTCGTCATAGGCGCGATCCTCGCTCTTGGACGTCGCGGAGCCTCTTCTGAACAGCTTCATGATGTTCTATCGGCCGGCTGGACCTGTTTCTTGAGGACTGGTTTACGATTGTCATCGTTAGGAGGATCAGGGCGTGAGTAAGAAATCCGTTGCGACTGTTGCTGGTGCCGTTGCTGCTGTGGGTATTGCCATCGGATGGAAAGCATCCAGGAGCGACCGGAGACACAACGACGACGGGGATTCGACGACGCGAGAACCACTATTGATGGATGACGTGGATGCGGAGCGGTTCGTCGACGCGTTGTCCGAGGCGATTACGTACCGGACGGTCATCCAGGATGACGGAACGTACGATGCAGGCGCGTTTGATGCCCTTGGATCGATGCTTGCACGGCGTTATCCCAGAGTTCACGAAGAGCTTGAACGTGAGACATTCAGTGGGCACGGAATGCTCTATACATGGGTGGGCTCGGATCCGGTGCTCGATCCCATCGTCCTGATGGCTCACCAAGATGTCGTGCCGGTGGAGGATGGGACCGAACAAGATTGGGTAGCTCCACCGTTTGGCGGCTCCGTTGTGGACGGCAATGTATACGGCCGAGGAGCGCTCGATTGCAAGGGACCGCTGGTAGCGGTATTCGAAGCGATCGAGTATCTGCTCGAGCACGATGCAACACCACAGCGATCCGTTCTTGTTGTGTCAGGCCACGATGAGGAGATCGGTGGCGAGAGCGGTGCCAGTGTCATTGCCGACGAGTTGCGGAAGAGGGATGTCACGCCCTGGTTCGTGATCGACGAAGGCGGATCGGTCACAGACGGCGTGCTGCCCGCTGTCGATGCGCCCATCGCGCTCGTCGGAATTGCCGAGAAGGGCTTCATGAACGTGAGGCTGACGGCGCGTGGCGAGGGAGGCCATTCGTCGATTCCCCCTCGCGGTACTTCCATCGCCAGGCTCGCGCGTGCGATCTCAGAACTCGAAGCGAATCCCGTTCCTGCCCGCATCGTGGCGTTGGTACCGATGCTCAGCGCACTCTCTGATCATCTGCCGGGCGTGTTGGGAACCCTGGCGTCCAAGCCCACTGCAGCGGCGTCGCTGCTGTCACGTGTTTTTGCGAGGGACGAGCGCATGGATGCGCTCCAGCGCACGACGATGGTTCCGACGATTGTCAGCGGCGGCGTCAAAGCGAACGTCGTGCCCCAGTCGGCCTCGGTCGTCTTCAACATTCGCATCATCCCAGGTGACACTTCGAGCACGGTGGTCGACCACATCCGAAACGTAGTCGGTCAGGACATTGAAATCGATGTGCTTCCAGGTTTCGTGAGGTCACCGAGCCGGTTCTCCAGCGTCGATTCTGACGCCTGGAAGACCTTTGCTGGTGTTGTTGGAGAGGTGTTCCCTTCGGCGGTCATCGCGCCATATGTACTAACGGGAGCGACGGATTCGCGGTTCTTTGAAGGTACCGCTGGTGATGTGTACCGGTTCTCACCCTTCGTCCTCGACATTGAAGGCATCGGTGGTCTCCACGGTACGAACGAATTCGTGCGCGTTGAGGACGCACACCGGGCTGTGTCGTTCTTCGTCCGTCTTATCGCTGTGGCAGCCAAGACGGGCGATTCACCCTAAAGAAGTCCTTGAGTCGTGCTATCACGGTTTCCGGCTCCGGTTTCACGGGTGTCGGAAGAGATGCACGGGTGTAGGCGGCCGATCCGCCACTGTCGAGACGAGGAAGCCTTCGACCGCTCTTCTGATAGAACGAAGGGACCTGTACGTTCGGTAGTGGTATCACGTCCGCGAGTACCTCAGTAACACTCAGGTCAATGACTACTTCCGCGTTCTTAATGGATGGCATGGATCGTCTCCGTGTCCGTGCCCTCCGCTGCCCCCGTTGCCCACTACCAAGGTACTCGGTCGTGTAGTTCTGACAAGGACGGTTTGTGCGACCGCCGCATTGACTAGTGCGTCATGGGTCAGATCGATTCGTATGCGGATCACGGCAGACTCGCAGACCCTCGCTGACCGGAGACCGCATCGGGACGCGCTTGTCGTCCGCCGTCGGCTGTTTGCCGTCTACTCTCCACTCTCTACCGACTACTGAGGCATCTCATGCACAAGAACACGATGAACATCAAAGGTTTGGACATGGCCTACGTCGAGGTTGGGAACGGCGATCCGATCGTGTTCCTGCACGGGAACCCGACATCGTCCTTTCTGTGGCGCAATGTGATTCCCCATCTGTCGAGCGGGTACCGCTGTATCGCGCCCGACCTCATCGGCATGGGGGACTCCGGGAGGTTGCCAGACAGCGGACCGAACTCCTATCGATTCGTGGAGCACAGGGAACATCTCGATGGCCTCCTCGACTCGTTGGATCTGGGCAACCAGGTCACATTGGTCGTGCACGACTGGGGATCGGGTCTCGGGTTCGACTGGGCGAATCGAAACCGAAGCCGAGTCAAGGGCATTGCCTATATGGAAGCGATCGTACAACCAGTGTCCTGGGCAGACTGGCCCGAGCAGGCCAGATCGATCTTCGAGGCGATGCGAGGCGACGCCGGAGAGAAGCTCGTTCTCGAGAAGAACATCTTCGTTGAGAACATCCTGCCTGCCTCGATCTTTCGGGACGTTACGGTTGCCGAGATGGATGAGTACCGCCGTCCATATCGTGAAACAGGTGAGTCGCGGCGCCCAACCCTTACCTGGCCTCGTCAGATTCCGATAGACGGATCGCCGGCCGATGTGCATGAGATCGTGTCGAGCTACGCAGCGTGGATGGCTGACAATGAGATCCCGAAGCTGTTCATCAACGCAGATCCCGGAAGCATCCTGCGCGGCGAGCCTCGCCGATTCTGTCGCACATGGAAGAACCAGACCGAGACCACCGTGGCGGGAATTCACTTCATACAGGAGGACTCACCCGATGAGATCGGTCGAGCGATCAGGAACTGGCGCGATCGACTGACGGCCGACGACAGGTACACACTTCCTGCCGACTCCGGACCCCGAACCGACGACGCAGACTGATCGCGCCGTCGGTGAACAGGTCATTGCTCTGGGCCATAATCTCTCCATGATACGAAACGTCGTCAGCGCCGTGCTGCTTGATGCCGAGTTCTACAACGAGGTCGCGTACGAACCTGCCTTGATCTCCCAGGCAGCCACTGTGGTCGTCATCGCAAACCTGCTCGGAGGTGTCGGTGCCTCTCTTGCAACGGGATCGAATGTCGTCGCCGGTGCCGCGATCGGTGTAGCGACGGGACTCGTTGGATGGTTGGCGTGGTCCGGTGTCGCCTATGTGGTCGGTGTCCGTGTATTCAGTGGAGACGCCGACTACCCGGAGATGCTTCGAGTCATCGGATTCGCATACGCACCTCTCGCTATCGGTGTCATTCCATGGCTTGGATTCGTCGGTGCAGCTTGGGCGCTTTTCGCTTCGGTGGTCGCCATTCGGGAGAGCATGGAGTTCTCAACAAAGCGGTCTATTGCCACAACTGCGATCGGTTGGGGCGCCTGGCTGGGTCTGGCCGTCCTTTTGAACGCGTTGTTGGAGTGGGATTTCTTGACAGCGTGGCCCATCTGAGGCTGCCCCCACGTCACGCAGTCGTTTCGCCGCGGCGCAGCGTCTGCCAGTCATGGCGCCAGCTCTTGTTGGCTCGCCAGAACAACCAGGACGCCATCCCGAATGGGATGGGAGGGAGAAGGCTGAGCGCTCGGAACAGCAGCACTCCGGCAGCAATCAGACTTTCGTCGACTGGGGTTCCGGGATTCGCAGTCTGCCAACCGAGAGTGAGAAGTCCGATCCAGCCGAGATCTACGAGGCCGAGACCACCTGGGCTCACCGGGATCATCACCAGGAACCGTCCCAGCGCGAACGCAAGCACAACCCAGGAGATCGAGATCTCTGTGGGTGTGATGCCCACTGAGTAGATACTCACGACAAAGAGAGCTGCCAGCGCTACGTGGTTTCCAATCGTGGCGATGGTCAGTCGAAGCGCCCTTCTCTGCACGATGCTGTTGAGGTCGGTACGGAACTGCATCACGGCGGTCTCGATATCCGGTATGGGACGGTTGATACGACGGAAGATCCAGGCGCTCCGTCTGTCGATCCACCGGGCGAGGGTCTGTGCATCTTCTTTTCGGCCTAGGAGCTTTCTGAGGATGAAGATGATGACGGTGACGGCGAGGATGCCTCCGATGGACACGAGCCACATCCAGCCGACCGCCCCTCCCGTGAGCGCTACTCCGAAGACTGCGATCACAGGGAGCGCGATTCGCAGCATCCAGTCCCAAACTCCGGCTCCAAGCATTCCTGCGGAGATACTCGCGGGAGTGAACCCCCAGGACATGTACATCGTGTAGTTGACCGGAAGAGCGAGGGCGCCGCCAGATGGCACCGAGTTCGTGATCGCCGTTCCTGTCATTTGGTTGACGAAGGCTTCGCGCAGACGAAGCGTACGCAACGCCTGGACGAGTACGACGGGATAGGCAAGGAGGAACGCGATGGAAAAGGCGGCGAGCACCGCCCACTCGACTGTGCCGATCCCTCCGATGTACTCGAGTATCGACCTGTAGTCGGCGAGTTTCGGAAGCACGAACCCGAACACAGCAACCAGCACGAGCACCGTGATTCCAACCGAGATCGCTTGTTTCCACCAGGGTCTACTGGGTTTCGCAGGGATGTGCGCGTCGACGTCTTGTATCGCGTCATGAGGCTGCACGGAGTCAGACATGGCACGATTCTCGCGGTTTCCTGTTAGTACCACATCAGGAGGTGAGACCGACGAGTTCTTCACTGACTTGCCACAGCCGGGTCGCCTGCCCGGTGTCCCTGGCGAACCGTGACATCTTTTCGACCTTGCGGTCCGAGAAGTAGATGCCCTCGGACGTGTCGATGTCCGGCTCGGTGGCGAGCCAGACGATCGTGTCTGCACCCTCCTCTGGAGTGCGCAACCATCGTTTTCCGAACTTCGTAGCCGCCCTGACGATCTTTGAGCCGCCCCTCCCCCCGAAGGACGTTCCGACCAAACCCGGATGAACAGCGAAAGCATGGACGTCGGGTCCGGTGAGCTCGTTGAGTTGGCGTGCATGGAGGATGTTGGCGAGCTTCGAGTGACCGTAAACATCCATCATCTTGTACCGCCGGTTCAGCCACCCGAGATCTTCGAACAGGATCCCTTCTTTGGCGTTCGTGTGCGCCACGGACGACACGTTGATGACCCGGGAAGGGCCCGTGTTGCCGAGCGATCCGTCGAGAAGTGATGTGAGCAGGAAGGGACCAAGGTGGTTGGTGCCGAAGGTCATCTCATTGCCATCGACGGTTTTCCTTCGCGACGCGAAAACGCCGCCGGCGTTGTTGACGAGTACATCGATCTGACCGTTCTCATCGCCAAAGCGAGTTCCGAAGTCTCGAACTGTGCCGAGGTCCGCGAGATCGAACACGGCAACATCCACGTTCGCACCCGTCGCTATGGCAATGGTGTTTGCCGCTCTCTCGCCGCGCTCTGCATCGCGTGATGTGATGGTGACGTTCGCGCCACGTTGTGCTAACGCTGTGGCCGTCGCTTTCCCGATTCCGGAGCTTCCTCCGGTGACGAGCACCGTTTTGGTCTCTACATTCCAATTCATGAAGCGCGAGGGTAGGTGGACACCGGACGACCGCCGACCGCTGTCTCTCTGCCGGCATTCTCACCTGACTCTTACGTTGTCGTCTTAGGCTGGCAACCATGAGCGACCCGGAATCCAGCATTCTCGTCGTCGAAGACGATCCCGCCGTACGCGAAGCACTCGAGCGAGCTCTTGGCTTCGAGGGGTACGAGATAGAGACAGCGCGCGATGGCGCAATAGCGTTGTCGATGTTGCGCGACCACACATACGACCTCATCGTTCTCGACGTGATGATGCCCCATCTGGACGGTCTGGAAACATGCCGGAGGATCCGCGCTGGTGGTGATGATGTTCCCGTTCTGATGTTGACCGCGGCAACCGCTGTTGACGATCGCGTAGAGGGACTCGATGCCGGAGCGGATGACTACGTCGCGAAGCCGTTTGCGCTCGATGAGCTGCTTGCGCGTATCAGAGCGTTGCTGCGGCGATCGACAGGGGGTGTGTCGACCGTGATGAAGGTTGGAGACCTCGTCATCGATCCAGGCGCAAGGACCGCAATACGCGGTGGTCGACACATGAATCTCACGAAGACGGAATTCGATCTCCTCCACCTTCTCGGTCTGACTCCAGGCATCGTGCTGAGCAGGGAGCGCATCTATGACGAGGTCTGGGGTATCGATTTCGCGACAACGTCGAACTCACTCGACGTATACGTGGGGTATCTGCGACGCAAGACCGAGGCCGGTGGCGAGTCGCGGATCATCCAAACGGTCCGAGGCGTCGGATACGTACTGCGTACCGAAGCATGACGATCCGGCGCCGAATCGCTCTCGTCTCTGCGAGCGCCGTAGCGATCGCTGTTGTGCTCATCTCCATTTTCACGTTCATTGGTGCTCGACGTCAGGTGATGGCCCAGATCGATGAAAGCCTTCTTCAGAGGGCAGCGGAAGTCGACGACCTGCGACCGGCAGCCCTTCTTGCGATTCTCGGGATCGAGCGCGCGGGCACGCCGAGGGATCGCATCGTGTCGCCGAGACGAGGCGATTTCGACTCATCGCACTATCAGGTGATTTTCAGGAACGGCCGCGTGGTCAATATCGGCGATGACGGTCTCGTCCTGCCCGAGCCGAACCGCAGCGACCTCAACCGAAAGCGCCCGACACTGAGATCTGAGACGGTCGATGGAGTCCATCTTCGGATAGCGACGACTGTGCGCGATCAGGGAGGGGTCATCGTGCAGATCGGACGCCCTCTCACCGAGGCGGACAAGGCGATGGGGCGGCTCGCGGTCCTCCTTCTCATCGGTGGGGTCGTCGGTGTTGCCCTCGCGGGTGGCCTCGGCCTCCTCATTGCGAGCCAGGCGGTGAAGCCGATAAGTTATCTCACTTCAACGGTTGGCGAGATCGCGAAAAGCCAGTCGTTCTCGGAGCGTGTTGATGTCGTCGGCGACGATGAGGTGGCCGAGCTGTCGCGAGAATTCAACGTGCTGCTCGACGAGCTCGAGTCCGCAAAGCAGGAGCAGGTTCGACTTGTTCGAGATGCGGGGCACGAATTGCGCACACCACTCACCGCTCTGCGGACGAACCTCGAGGTCTTGCAGCGACACGAGGTCGATCCCGAGACGCGGGCAACGATGCTGGCTGCGGCACACGCTGAGGTCGAAGAGCTTGCTTCTCTCGTAACGGAGGTTGTCGATCTCGCGACCGACCGGTACGAGGAGGAAACTGTCGGGTCGGTGGATCTATCTGATGTTGTCGCGTCCGTTGCGGCACGTTTCGAGAAGCGGAGGCAACGGATCATCACCGTCACGTCGGACGAATCCCTGGTGGTGGGCAAACAGAATGCACTCGAGCGGGCGGTGTCGAACATCATCGGGAACGCGGACAAGTTCTCGCCCCCAGATGTGCCGGTCGCGGTCGAGGTTGCGAACGGAACCGTAACCGTTGCAGATGAGGGTCCGGGCTTCGATAAGCACGATCTACCGCATGTGTTCGAGCGTTTCTATCGTTCGGACGCTGCTCGGAGCCAGCCCGGTTCCGGCCTCGGTCTGTCGATCGTCAAGCAGATCGTCGAGGATCACGGCGGAGAAGTATTCGCACAGAACCGCCCGACCGGCGGCGCCGAAGTCGGGTTCCGGTTGAAGCCGAGAACTGAGGGCTGAGGGCTGAGAGATTTTCTCAGGTGTTTCTTAAGCCACGCTCAGGTTGTTCACACGGTGGTTTGGCAACCTATCGGTGTGATGTTTTGCCATGAGGAGGTAGAGAATGAAGAAGATCATCGCTTCGATTGCGGCGGTAGGTGTGCTCGTCGCCGGTGCGTTCATTGCATCGACTGTTACCGGTTCCGAGGCTTCGGCCCAAACCGATGAAGCTCCGGTGGTCAGGGACGAGGCTCGTCGCCCACATCGTGGCGCGATCCTCAACCAGGTGCTCGACGATCTCGTCGAGAACAAGACGCTGACCGAGGACCAGGCCGAAGCCGTCAAGAAGGCCGTCGTCGCCAAGAGGGACGAACTCAAGGAGAAGTTTGGGGATCGCGCCGAGCGACGAGTGAGGCGTCGCGAGATTCGTGCCCAGATCAAGGAGTGGCTGCTCGACGGTGCCATAACGGAGGCCGAGCTCTCTGAGCTCGACATCGATCTTCCGATCTTCAAGGACGGTCCGCTTGCGGAAGCACTCGAGGACGGCAAGATCACCCAGGCAGAGTGGGATGCGTTCGTCGAGCAGCGACGAGCTGATCGCCGGGCCCGCAAGGATGCCAACAGCTGACTCTCCGTTCTAGCGTAACTGACGTCCCCTAGCAGGACGTCAGTTACGCAAGAACAAACGTATCGTGAAACGGTGAAGCCAAATCGACGCGATCTTCTCTCTGCTTATGACGCCGCATTGGATGCGGTGAATCCGCGTGCTGCGGTCCGAAACTCAATGTCCCTGGTTGGGTCGGTTCTCACCGTTGGGGATCACCAATTCGACGAGGTCGTTCCAGACGACGTCGTGATCGTGGCCATTGGGAAGGCCGCGGCCGCCATGGCAACCGGGGCGAGTGCGGCGGTAGGTGCGTCCCGAGGCCTGGTGGTCACATCGTTTGGTGCAAACGCGCCGTACCGCGTTTGCCTTGGTTCGCATCCGATTCCGGACCAAACGAGTTTGCAGTGCGGAAGGGAGTTGTTGGCCTTCGTCGCCGCGACACAACCGTCTGACGTTGTCGTGTTCCTTGTTTCGGGCGGGGGGTCTGCCGTCGCCACAGTCCCCGTCGAGGGCGTCTCGATCGCGGATATTGCAGAAACGAACCGACTCCTCATCGCAAGCGGAATGCCGATCGAAGAGATCAACGCAGTGCGCTCCTCCTTATCCCTGATCAAGGGCGGAGGCCTATCGAATGCAACCTCCGCGAAACGTCAGGCGACGTTGATCATGAGTGACGTTGTTGGCGCAGGTCCAGCACATGTTGCATCGGGACCTTCCATTGGGTTCAGTCTTGGCTGTGAGTCGAGAAGGGTGATCGAAGACTGGGGACTCCGCAGCGATCTTCCCGACTCCGTTGTTGCTGCGATTGACGATTCTCAACCCGTTGTGACGACGGGTGCTCCGATATACGACGTGGTCGGATCCCCCGAGATCGCGGCGATGGCGGCTGCGGCAGACCTTCGGTATCGGGGGTTCGATGTCTCTGTCGGCCGGACACAAATCAGGGGAGAGGCTCGGAACGAGGCTGTCGCGCTCATCGACACAACACTGCCGGGTGTG